>NZ_JAWRYR010000002.1:0-430572 GCF_046940275.1 Pantoea sp. SIMBA_079
CGTCTACGTGGGTTCTGAAAAGATTACGGATTTAATGAGCCGGGTATGCACCCTGCTGAGCAGCTTCAGTGAGGCGCCCGTCGTGCTGATAACCGGTGCCGGAGAGCGGTGCTGGTCAGGCCTGCGCGTGATTAACCTTGAATAGCCCAGCCCTGTTCAGCAGCTCCGGCCATCGCGCTGCAGAATGATGCCTGACCCGGTAACCGCCTGCATGTGCGTCATACCAGTACGCGGTGACACGATGTGGACTTTATTGACCCTGCTCCATCAACTCTAGCGTCTGTCCATCGGGGCTTTGTAAATAGATTACTCTGGTTCCCTGCATGGGGCCCGATAAGATTGTCTGAGGTTTACCTGGTGTCTTCCAGCCATACTCAGATGCTTTACTCAAGAGCGTATCAATATCCTCAACTATAAATGCAAGGTGAGCATAGCCAGGGATATAAGGTACTGAAGGTTCTTCTGGCTGTTTGATGTTATCGTATTGCAGTAATTCAATTTTGATGCCAGCCAGTTCAAGCAACGCCATTCGCACATCAGCGACCCTTGCGCCTGTCACTTCATCAATGATAGGCCCAGACATTTTTCCTTCGCGTAATAACTTTCCGCCAAGAATATCAGTCCAGAAAAATAATGACTCTTCAATGCTTCTGACTGAAAATCCGACGTGATCTGCTTTTTTTATCATATAATTACCTGCTGTGCGCGACTGCATCGTAAACCAATATCAATTATAGAAAACCTGAATGTTCGCTGTGAGCAAACATATCTGAATGGCTTAATTGAACATACTACTGTCCGGACCCGGGTACTGCTGTTGCAGTCAGAAAAGATTCTATTCCTGTATGCTTAGACACCCTGGACGACGTGCTCCGGAGAACAGAAAAACCGTTGAGCTGATCTCTATGTCAGAACTACGCGGTCACGGCCCGGCGTTGGGTAGAGCAGCTCTCACCGGTCCGGCCATAAAGATGACAATGCAGGTTATCTCTGTGGTTGCGGATTCTGAGCGTGCATATGCAGGTATGGCGCGTGCTAAGGCATCAGGAAGGTGATCCTGACGTAGAGAGCATATGTGTTCCTTCACATTCAGAAGGGGCAGAAAGCATACATGTCCCCAGACAAGCAGCACAACGATTGATAGTATAATTTTCGATCAAAGCGAACCGTAGCGGTTGTATCTGTTTGTTGTGTGCCGGAAACGAAACGACTCATTTCCAATGTCTGAATAGGCCAGATATGCCCTTTCCATATTTACTTACTGAAGCCTGTAGCTACTTGCGTTCCAGTAACCACTACCCTGATAACGATATTCTTTGAAACCCAACGACCTCAGTTCCCTTGCAATTAGCCGATTCATTACTCCATGTCCCATAAGCAGCACGGGGCCGTCAGATCTTTTTGCAAACGCTGCAAGGATACCCGCAGCCTGAATAGCACGTTTCTTTGCTATTCCCACGCGCTCTACGTCACGGGATATGCCGCATAACCACATGACGCGGAAAAAAACAGCCCATACGGTCGGGGATAGCCTGAAACCGGGCATAGGAAATACCGGCAGATCTGCTTCCCTGAAAACCTCATCAATGACATCCGGTTCAAGGTCTAATGCTTTCAGGGAAGAAAGTGCTCTGGGAAGAGGGCTACTCAGGATTTGCGATGCGCTGAACGCCAATGATTTACTGGACTCAGGCGGTATATCTTCTCCTGTATCAGAACGATCATAATCTGCAATCCAGTTGGACATTTCACGGCTCGTTACTTTCGCAGAGCCTGTAAAAGCGGGCTTTCCATGACGCATTAAAATAATTTCCATACAACGCTTCTTGCTTGTGGTCCTTCCAGGCGGTCAGACTAACGCGATAAACATATGACGCACCACTACTTTGTCCAGGATTGATACTGATCGATGAGGTGATATGTCAGG
Organism: Pantoea sp. SIMBA_079; assembly: GCF_046940275.1. NCBI lineage: Bacteria > Pseudomonadati > Pseudomonadota > Gammaproteobacteria > Enterobacterales > Erwiniaceae > Pantoea > Pantoea sp. SIMBA_079. The sequence continues at coordinate 1,928 of NZ_JAWRYR010000002.1, forward strand.
TGAGAATCACTGTATGAAAAAGTAAATACCTTAATACACACTTTACACCGTCATGATGTCCGCTTCTCGCCCATAGCGGACATCAGCCCGATGTCAGTCCGCTTAGCGCCACAACCGGACTGCTTACGTCGCTTCCCGGTTTGCCGCAAGACGAAACCGGGGTCTGCCCGCTGCCTTCGTGACCCTGTTCACACTCTGCTCAAATAAAAAGCATGGCCGCTACCAGACTGATGATAAAAACACCGCCGATGGTCGGTTAAGTTAATTTATTGTTAATAAATTACTTAATAAATGTTAATAAAAGGCAGGTTTTTAGCCCCGTAAAATAATAACCCGGCTCAAAACGGATTTTTATAACTTATTTTTTACATAAAAAACCATTTAATTTAACAAATGTGGGCATTGCTCACATTTCGCTCAAGGGCGAGCGAAAAGCGATATCTCCTTACGTTAATCTCAGAACGTGGATGTGAAAGCTGTCGCCTGTCCCCTTTATCAGAACCTCATAAGAAAGGTACCGAAATGAAATTTAACCTCGCATTAGTCAGTGCATGTGTGGTTTCAGCATGCATGTTATTTACAACACCTTCATTTGCCGCCAAACCTTACGATATCGCCGTCGTTGCCAAAGTTACGGGCATTCCCTGGTTTACCCGTATGGAGGTCGGCGTAAAGGAAGCCGCGCAGAAACTGGATGTCAACGCATACCAGGTCGGTGCGTCTACCCCGGATCCGGCCCAGCAGGTCAAGGTTATTGAAGATTTGATCGCTAAAAAAGTTAACGCAATCATTGTGGTACCCAATGACGCTAAAGTGCTGGAACCGGTGCTGAAAAAAGCCCGCGATCAGGGCATCGTGGTATTAACGCATGAATCGCCGGATCAGCAAATTGGCCAGTGGGATGTCGAAACCATCGACAGCCAGAAATATGCTCAGGCCAACATGGATGAGCTGGCAAAAGATATGGGTGGCAAAGGGGGTTACGCCATTTATGTCGGCTCTCTGACCGTGCCATTGCACAATGCGTGGGCGGATGCTGCGATTAAATATCAGAAAGAGAAGTATCCGGACATGCATGAAGTGACTTCACGTCTGCCAGTGGCCGAAAATATTGATAAGTCATACTCCACCACGCTGGATTTAATGAAAACCTACCCTGACCTGAAGGGGATTATCGGTTTCGGCTCGCTCGGTCCTATCGGTGCCGGTCAGGCTGTTCAGCAGAAACGTGCAAAAAACAAAATTGCAGTTGTCGGTATCGCTATGCCAGGCCAGGCGGCTCCTTACCTGATGCGCGGTGATATTAAGAAAGTTCTGCTGTGGGATCCGAAAGATGCCGGTTACGCCTTGGTGACAGTTGCCGATCAGCTGCTTCAGGGTAAAGAAGTGACTAAAGAGCTGAGTATTGAAAAATTGGGCAAAGCCGATGTAGATATGGATAAAAAAGTGATCCGCTTTAATAAAATTCTTGAAGTCACACCAGAGAATGCGAAATCACTTGGCTTCTGATGGGTCATTTTAATTATTTTATTTTCCGGAGATATATTATCTCCCGCGCTACACCAGGCAAATAGAAACAGATACGGCGTTGTATGCTGTGCTGTATCTGAATTTCTACTGAGAGATTGAAAACCTATATCCTAAATAACCCGGATTGGGTGTGCATGAATTCCTGCGATCACATCCGTCAGTGATCCGCAGGAGTAAGTGCAGCCAAAGCCCCAGCCCGAATATAACCGGTATGCTTAAGGATCTATGATGGATACGCTCAACACGCCCCCTGCCCCTGCTGAAGCCTTTATCAGCCTTGAGAAAATCAGTAAAAAGTTTCCCGGCGTATTAGCACTGGATAATGTCAGCCTGACGCTCAATAAAGGCGAAGTGCATTGTCTGGCCGGTCAGAATGGCTGTGGCAAAAGCACGATAATTAAAGTTATTTCCGGCGTCTACCAGCCGGAAAAAGGCGCGGCGATTACGCTGGATGGAAAACTATTTCATACCCTGACGCCGCAGCTCTCTTCCTGGTACGGTATTCAGGTTATTTATCAGGATCTGTCTCTCTTCCCAAATCTGTCGGTAGCCGAAAATATTGCCATTAATCGTTATCTTCCGGGCGGTGATTTTTGGGTACATCGTGAGTCAATGCGCAAAAAGGCTGTGGCGGCGATGCAACGGGTCGGCGTTTCTCTGGATCCGGATCGTAAAGTAGAAAAGCTTTCAATCGCCGACCGTCAGTTAGTGGCAATATGCCGCGCAATCGCCGCTGATGCCACGCTGGTGATCATGGATGAACCCACGGCATCACTGACCCGCACTGAGGTCAATGGCCTGCTGCGGGTAGTAAGTGAGCTGAAAGCCGCCGGTATCTGCGTGGTGTTTGTCAGCCATCGTCTGGATGAAGTAATGGAAGTGGCCGACCGTATCAGCGTGATGCGCGACGGCAAACTGGTCGGCACCTGGCCGGCGAGCGAACTCGACAGCAACGAGCTGGCGTTCCTGATGACCGGGCAGCGCTTTACCTACAGCCACCTGCCGCACCGGGCACCCGCCGGGGTGACGCCGCTGCTGGAGGTCCGCCATCTGAGCCGCAAGAGCCAGTATCATGATATTTCGCTGTCACTGCGTCAGGGCGAGATCACATCGATTATTGGCCTGCTCGGTTCCGGGCGTACGGAACTCTGCCTCAGCCTGTTCGGCATGAGTCAACCGGACAGCGGCGAGATCCGTATTAACGGTAATGCAGTGAAATTCCACTCTAACCGTGACGCTATCCGGCACGGTATTGCCTATGTGTCAGAAGACCGTCTGACGCAGGGGCTAATCATGGAGCAATCCATTTACGACAACACGCTGGTATCCATTTTTGACAAGCTGCACACCCGCGCCGGATTGATGGATCACCACAAAGCCGCCCTGGTGGTGAAAGAGCTGATTCGTGACCTGAACATTAAAGTTTCGGACAGCAGCTTGCCCGTGAAAACGCTTTCCGGCGGTAATGCACAGCGTATCGCCATCGCCAAATGGGTAGCGACGCGGCCACATATCCTGATCCTCGATTCGCCGACTGTCGGCGTGGATATTGCCAACAAAGAGGGAATTTACCGCATCGCACGCGATCTGGCAGAGTCCGGCATGGCGGTGCTGATGATTTGCGATGAGATCCCGGAAGCGTATTACAACAGCCATCGCGTGCTGGTGATGCGCAAAGGTGAACTGGTAGCGGAGTTTGCGCCGCATCAGAGCAGCGAAGCGCAGATTGCGGAGGTGATCAATGGGTAATAAATCGCTCTCGAAACTGTTTTCACAGCACGAATTCTGGCTGGGATTGCTGGTTCTGCTGTTGGTGATTGGTCTGAGCGTCCGCACCAGCGAGTTTATGACGCTGGGTAACCTGACGGACGTCGCCACCAGCTACGCCATTCTCGGCATCCTGGCCTGCGGTCTGTTTGTGGTGCTGATCGCCGGAGGTATCGACATCTCCTTCCCGGCCGTAACCTCCATCGGCCAATATGTGATGGCGAGTTACATCATCCATCACGGTGGCAGCTTCCCACTGGCATTTGCTATGTCGATGGGTACCGGTTTGCTACTTGGGCTGGTCAACGGTTTTCTGGTTTACTGGCTGCGCGTACCGGCCATCATTATCACCATCGCCACGCTGAACCTGTTCTACGGTTTGCTGGTGTATCTCACTAACGGCACCTGGCTGTACGGTTTCCCCGACTGGTTTATGAACGGCATTAACTGGTTCTCCTTTACCGCCGCCGACGGTTACGACTATGGGCTCACCCTGCCGCTTCTCAGCCTGCTGGGGGTGATCATCGCTACCGGTGTACTGATGAACCGGACCCGCGTGGGTCGTCAGATTTACGCTATGGGCAGCAATCGTGATGCCGCTTCGCGTCTTGGTCTGAATATTTTGCGGCTGCATTTCTACGTCTACGGTTTTATGGGTTTGCTGGCGGGCATTGCTGCCGTGGTGCAGGCGCAGATCACTCAGTCGGTCGCGCCCAACTCCCTGCTCGGTTATGAGCTGACGGTCCTGGCAGCTGTAGTTTTAGGCGGGACCAGCATGACCGGCGGGCGTGGCTCGCTGACCGGCACCATTCTGGGCGTAATGCTGCTGGCCTTCCTGCAGAATGGTTTGACCTTACTCAGCATTTCATCTTACTGGCATCAGGTATTCAGCGGCGTGATCATTCTGGTCAGCATCAGCAGCACCGCGTGGAATGAAAAACGCAAACTGGCAAAGGGAATGTGACATGACAACCTTAAACCGGCTCTTCCCCGGCGACCGCATCATCCGTCTGCAGTTGCTGATTATCGTCGCCGTTGCCGTGCTGTTCTCGTTCACGCTGGGCGGCAGCTTCTACAGCGTCGGCAATTTCCAGTCGATCGCTTCACAGTTACCGATTCTGGGCATGCTGGCGCTGGGAATGGGAATCACCATGCTTACCGGCGGTATCAACCTTTCGATCATCGCCGGTGCCAATGCCTGTTCGCTGGTGATGGCGACCATTCTGGTGGCGCACCCTGACCAGCCGCTATATTTCGCGCTGGCGCTGCTCGCCGGACTGGCCGTAGCGGTAGCCATTGGCGTGCTCAATGGTGCGCTGATCGCGTATATCGGCGTTTCGCCGATCCTGGCGACGCTCGGTACCATGACGCTGATCGCCGGGCTGAATATTCTGCTGACCAACGGCGCAGTGCTTTCCGGTTTTCCGGCGGCCATCCAGTATCTCAGTAATGGCAGCCTGATGGGCATTCCGGTTGCCCTGCTGTTATTCCTGCTGGTAGCGCTGCTGCTGTGGGTCCTGCTGGAACATACCACGCTGGGGCGCAGCCTGTATCTGATGGGCTCCAACGAACAGGCTACGCGCTTTAGCGGTGTTAACACGCACAAAGTCACCATCGCAGTGTACGTGCTTTCTGCGCTGCTCGGATGGGGTGCAGCACTGCTGATGATGTCCAAATTTAACTCGGCGAAAGCGGGCTACGGCGATGCCTATTTACTGGTGACCATTCTGGCCTCTGTGCTCGGCGGAATTAATCCCGACGGCGGTTTTGGCCGGGTTATCGGGCTGGTACTGGCGCTCATCGTCCTGCAAATGCTGGAGAGTGGCCTGAATCTGATGGGCGTCAGCAGTTACCTGACTATGGCGCTGTGGGGTTGCGTCCTGATCCTGTTTATCGCACTGCAAAACAGAAAATCATAAGCGAAAGCTTTCTAAGAAAGGAAAGAACATGGCGAGTTATTTTATTGGCGTAGACGTAGGAACCGGCAGCGCCCGCGCGGGTGTTTTCGATATGACTGGCCGTATGCTCGGTCAGGCCAGCCGTGAAATTACGTTATACCGCCCGAAAGCTGATTTTGTTGAGCAGTCTTCCGACGAGATCTGGCAGTCCGTCTGTAACGCTGTGAGAGACGTAATCAGCCAGGCCGATATCAATCCGATTCAGGTGAAAGGCATCGGTTTTGACGCGACCTGTTCGCTGGTGGTGCTGGATAAAGAGGGCAAACCCCTGACTGTCAGTCCGTCCGGACGCAGTGAGCAAAACATCATTGTGTGGATGGATCATCGCGCCATCACTCAGGCAGAACGTATCAATGCCACCGGCCATCGCGTGCTGGAGTTCGTTGGTGGAATTATCTCGCCGGAGATGCAGACGCCCAAACTGCTCTGGCTGAAACAGCACATGCCGACCACCTGGAACAACGTCGGGCATCTGTTCGACCTGCCAGATTTTCTTACCTGGCGCGCCACGCAGGACCCCACGCGCTCGTTATGTTCCACCGTCTGCAAATGGACCTATATCGGTCATGAAGACCGCTGGGATCCAGGCTATTTTCGTCAGATCGGTCTGGAAGATTTGCTGGAAAACAACGCATCAAAAATCGGCAGCGAAGTAAAAGCTATGGGTGAGCCGCTGGGGCATGGGCTGACACAGCGCGCTGCCGCAGAGATGGGACTGATAGCGGGTACCGCGGTCAGCGTCTCGATTATTGATGCTCACGCAGGCAGCCTTGGCATTCTTGGCGCCAGCGGTGCATCCGGCGAATCAGCGGATTTTGACAACCGCATCGCACTCATTGGCGGCACATCTACGGCGCATATGGCGATGTCGCGTAGCGCGCGCTATATCGGCGGCATCTGGGGGCCCTATTATTCGGCGATCCTGCCAGATTACTGGTTGAATGAAGGCGGACAATCCACTACCGGCGCGCTGATTGACCATGTGATTCAGTCGCACCCCTGCTATCAGGATCTGCTTAAACAGGGCAAAGACAGCGGTAAAAACATTTATGAGGTCCTCAACGGCATTCTGCGCAACATGGCGGGCGAATCTGAGAATATTGCGTTTCTGACTAAAGATATTCATATGCTGCCCTATTTTCACGGCAATCGCTCACCGCGCGCCAACCCGACACTGACTGGCACGCTGACGGGCCTGAAATTGTCACGCACGCCGGAAGACATGGCGCTGCATTATCTCGCCACCATACAGGCGCTGGCGCTCGGCACTCGCCACATTATTGAAACCATGAACCAGAATGGTTACTGCATTGATACGATGATGGCGTGTGGCGGCGGCATCAAAAACCCAATCTTTGTGCAGGAGCACTCCAACGCAACGGGCTGCGCGATGCTGTTGCCGGAAGAGAGTGAAGCGATGCTGCTTGGCAGCGCTATGATGGGCACCGTCGCGGCGGGCGCTTATGACTCGTTGCCAGAAGCGATGGCCGCCATGAGCCGTATCGGTAAGACCATCACGCCACAGACAAACAAAATCAAAGAGTATTACGATCGTAAGTACCGCGTCTTCCATGAGATGTATCATGACAGTATGAAATACCGGCATCTGATGCAGGGGGAATCGCAATGACTGCGGATGAAGAATTTGCCCTGGCGTGTCAGGGCTGGCAGACCTACAGCCAGGAGTTACTGGCGCTGCAGCGTCATCTCAATGCCGCGACCTGGCAGCAGCTGCTGATGCTGGTCACCGGCTGCCAGGGAAAAATTGCCGTGACGGGCGTTGGTACCTCGGGCATTGCCGCCCGAAAAATCGCCCACATGCTGGCATGCGTCGAGCAGCCGGCGGTGTATCTCAGCGCTACCGATGCGGCCCATGGCGATCTGGGCTTCATGCGCAGCAACGACCTGATGATCCTGATATCACGGGGCGGGAACTCTGAAGAGCTGACGCGCCTGTTGCCGACGCTTAAAACCAAAGGCGTGACGATTATTAGCGTGACGGAGAATCCGGACTCAGCCATTGCCCGCGCTGCCACGCTAGTGGTGAAAACGCATGTTCAGCGTGAAATCGACCCGCTTAATATGTTAGCCACTACCTCTATTGTGCTGGTGCTGGCGGTATTTGATGCGCTGTGCGGCAACATTATGCTGCGTAACGGCTTCGATCAGAAGCGGCTGCTGAACGTTCATCCGGGCGGCAATGTCGGTAAAACGCTGCGCGAACAGGATTAAACAGGAGAGCCCGATGCTGACAGTATGGGGAAGGAAAACATCATCGAATGTGCAGGCGCTGATGTGGTGTATAGGCGAAATGGGTCTGCCGTATAAACGTCACGATGCAGGGCATAAGTATGGCGGCACAGACTCTGAGGCGTTTTACGCCCTTAATCCCAATCGTACTGTACCGGTATTGCAGGATGACGCGAATCCCCCTCTGTGGGAAACAGGCGCGATATTGCGTTATCTCGCTCATCGGTATGGGAGTGAAAGCTTCTGGCCTGCTGAGCTGTTAGCTAAAACCGACGTTGATCGATGGGCTGAGTGGTCAAAGCTTAATATTGCGCAGGCATTCACTGCGCCCGTTTTCTGGCGAGTGGTGCGCACGCCTGAAGACAAACGGGACGCTGAGGCTATTCAGTCAGCCGTAGCGTATTTTGAAACCAGGCTTCAGATTGCAGAGGAGCGCCTGGCAAAACACCCCTTTTTAGCCGGAGACGCCCTCACACTGGCAGACATTCAGTTTGGTCACGTATTGTACCGTTATTATGATATCGATATTGAGCGAAGCCCCCTTCCCTATGTGCGGGCATATTATATGCGCCTGACTTCCCGTCAGGCTTTCCGTGAACATGTCATGGTTTCTTATGATGAGCTCAGGGCGTAGTCTTGAACAGAAACCGGAATAGACCACCCGCCTCTGGCTCATAACGGACCTTGCCACCCGACATCAGTCCGCTCTGTGTCAGAAACGGTATCACTTTTAGAGTATCACCGGCTGCGCTTTGTATCCGGCATGAACAGCGTAGCGAAGCCCAGCAAAGGCAGGAAAGCACACAGGCTGTAAACCCACTCAATGCCATAGACATCCGCCATTTTTCCAAGACCCGCAGCGGCGAGCCCGCTGATACCAAACATCGTGCCAAACATGATCCCGGCTACCATTCCTGCACGACCGGGAACGATTTCCTGAGCGTAAACCACCAGCGCAGAGAATGCCGATGAGAGGATCAGGCCGATAAAAATGGTGAACACAATGGTCCATACCAGGCCTACATGGGGCAGTAACAGCGAAAAAGGGATAACGCCTAAAAATGAAATCCACACCACCGCCTTACGACCAATGCGATCGCCGATCGGTCCGCCGGCAAAAGTGCCGACCGCCACGGCTGCAAGAAATGCAAACAGGCAGAACTGCGCGTGCTCCAGCGGCATGCTGAAGCGGTGCACGAGGTAAAACGTAAAATAGTTACTCAGTGAGGCGATATAGGTAAATTTAGCGAACATCAGAACGCTGACCACAGCCAGCGCCTGAAAAATTTTTGCCCGGGAAAATGTCTGCAGCGCGGCGCTGCTGTGGCGCTTCATGTGCGCCTGACCGTGGCGGGCGGACCACTGGCTAAGCCGGGTCAGAATGACAATGGCGACCAGCGCACACAGCATTAGCCAGGCCACAGAAAGCTGGCCATGAGGAATAATCAGTAGTGCGGCCAGCAGAGGACCAAACGCCGATCCCGCATTCCCGCCGACCTGAAAAGCGGACTGCGCGGTACCAAAGCGTCCTCCCGACGCCATCCGGGCGATGCGTGAGGCTTCCGGATGGAAAACGGACGAGCCAACGCCAATCATCGCCGCGGCAAGTAAAATCATCATGAAATTCCCGGCAACCGCGAGCAACCCGATCCCCATGAGGGTGACGCCCATGCCCGCAGGGAGCAGAAAAGGTCTGGGGTGTTTATCGGTGTAAAGGCCTACCCAGGGCTGAAGCAGAGACGCCGTTATCTGGTATACAAAAGATATCAGGCCAATCTGCGCGTACGTGAGCGTAAAGCTTGCCTTAAGCATGGGATAGATTGAGGGCAATACGGCCTGAATCATGTCATTACAGCCGTGCGCGAGCGCTGTAGCCCCTACGATGCTGGCAAGGAACCCCTGAGCGGAGCCGGCGGTTTCTGAGGAAGGGATCGCCGGAGAATGTTCGGGTTCTGTAGAATGCGAAGCCATATTCATGTCTCTTTGCAGATGAAAGTAAGTCGGTTTTAAAGGTCTGATGCCGGGACCGTCAATGCTGCAGAATCCGTGCCTGTGCCGGGTGGCATCGATCAGCTGATAAACCCGCACCGGATAACAGCAGTGAGTGACCTGGCAGATCTGGCGACCATGTCAGGCATGATGTTCTCCCGATTTTTATACAGGATACAGGATCCATTGTCAGAAACAGGATGCATCAGTGCCCGGCTGCATCTTGCTGCACCCTGTTGAGCTAAATATACGCGTGATTGATAAAGACTTACGACGTCTGCATCTGTCCGCTTTGTGTGAGAGCGGAACCTGGCATGATGACGCTGTAGCTGTGCGAACATCAGCTGCGGATCTATTCTGGCGAACAACCCGTAAAGTGAGTGTCAGCTTGCGACAGCGTCCAGGCGGGCGTTATGCGGCTTCTTTAGGTGTAAAAACCGCGCATGTTCTTTAATGCTGACACTCACAACGTTTTTACTGCAACGCTTTATATTTACATCTCAGGAGCCTGTAAGGTAGTTATTTACCGGCTTGCGACATCTCCTGGGCAGACTTCAGATGTTCCTCGACAACCGGCGTATGCGCGTCAGCCAGCGCTTTGACGTCAGGGTCCTTGATCTTTTTTGCGTCACTCTGCAGGGTCGACAGCACCATCTTGTGATCCTGAGTGCCGGCGTTTGTCATATACATCTTGTCAAATTCAGCGCCGCTCTGTTTTTCCAGTTTAGCGGCCATAGTTTTGTGCTTAGCGTCTGGCTCAGTTGGCAGCGTTACGCCTTTTTGTTCGGCGACTGTCTGAACTTTAGTCAGAGCGGCGCTGTGATCGTCTACCATTTTCTGCGCATACGCTTTTACGTCGCTACTTTCCGCTTTGTTCAGCGCGATTTTGCCGGCGGCGACTTCATTGATATTGGCCTGCGCCATATCCTTCAGCGCTTTTTCATCGCCGTTACTCAGTTTGCCGCCCGACATACTCTGGCTGGCAGCGCCATTCTGTGCTGCGCTGGCTGGCGTCTGAGCATACACGCCAGCCGTGCTAAACATTGCTACTACTGCCGACAGAGCCAGCACGCGTTTCAGGGTTTTATTCTTATGCATATTGTTCTCCGGAATATTTATACGATGGCTGACGTCAGGCTATTAACCCCGGACAGCCTTGCAGGGAAATCAGAAGTGCATTAGTCAGTATAGACAGGGAAAAAGAGAGGCATGAGCCGGACTTGCCTGCCGTGCTATATCCCGGAAGATCTGCATATGACAGGTCAGAATGAGATCGTTAAAAGCGAGTCGCGAAAAATCTGCGCGCTTTCAAAAAAACGAAACGATTCTTTCTGAGAGTGATCAATGCAATATGCAGGTTGTACATTCTAAACCTTCACTGAATTTCGGGGGAGTTTCTTCCTGAACAAGCGCCAGCAATTTTGACGTTGCCGGAGGCCGGATAACCCGCCCGGCAAAAACGCTAACTGAGGCATCTGAGATAAGGTTGAAACAGGCGTTCAGGATAAAAGATAATTAACCGGGCCCCTTAAAGATTTCATTAACCAGCATTGAAAATAACGCCGGCTTATGCCGGAAGGTGATGCTGTTTACTGCGTAATAGGTTATTTTTTTGAAATCGGGGCACAAGGTTAACATCGCCGCATAAAAAGGAGTGTTAAATGGAAATAGCAACTGCGCGCTTACAGCTCGAACCTTTTAATGACTCTCACTATCAGGGGCTCAGGGCGATGGATAATGATGCCAGCGTGATGCGTTATATCAACAAAGGTGTAGTTAAAACCCCGGAAGAGACCATAGAAAGTATCAGGCGTGTGCAGGCCCGCTGGGATAAATACGGGTTTTCATGGTGGGCGATCAAACATAAGCGTTCCGGCGTGTTCATTGGTGCAGCCTGCCTCCAGCGCCTGGCAAATGTTGAGGATGCCCCCTTAGAGATTGGCTGGCGGCTTGTTCCTGAACAGAATGGTAAAGGCTATGCGACGGAGGCCGCTAAAGCGATTATAGATTTCGCGGTAACGCAGGCGGGCGCAACGTACCTGGTGGCTGTCGCCGACCCTGACAACATCCCCTCTCATAGAGTAATGCAGCGATTAGGCATGACTTACAAAGCAAAAGAACAGCATTACAATGAGATCTGCGTTGTTTACGAACTTCACGCCGGTTAACCGTAATGCAGTTCTGATACAAGGTCCGCTTTAAGTCAGAAGCGGACGCTGGCAACGCTATCAGAATGTATATTTTGACGAACACGCCACAGAAGACTTTGCAGCCTCCTGGGACTTAATATATTCAAAAATTCCCTTTATTGATGCTTTGTCCGGATATTTTACTTCACTCAAATGAATGGATAAGGGTATGACTGTTCGCTCTTAGCGCAGATCTGTGTATATATTGTGCGCTTTAAAACCCACCGGACGTTTAGGGTAAATAACACCGGTGCCTGATGTTGTTCTAATCGATGCGGAAGAGGTCGGGTCGCTTATAGAAACGATCGCCCTGTTTAGCAACCCGGCGAACGCAGCGCAGATCAATGAGTCAATGACGCAAGCGGAGTGCGGTGAATTTGCCGAAGTGAACTATTACGTTTACAAAAAAGTTGCAGCTCCGGATGATTGTGATCATGCTGGCGAAAAGCAGATGATGTGCTTTCATTGCTGATATACCTTTATCCCGTAAAGCAATGCACAAACGCTTATCAGTGCGCCTGCGCAGCAGACTGCATACCACCCCCATATCGCATACAGATGCGTTGCTGTGATGGCACCCAGCGCACTACCCAGTGAGTAAAAACACATGTTGGCGCCAACCAGCCGGCTTGCCGTTTCAGGCCGGGCGGCAAGAATAGCGCTTTGATTGATCACATGAACCGCCTGAACCGCAAAATCCAGCATCATAATGCCCGCGAGTAAAAGCCACCAGGATCTCTCAAGACCTGCCAGCGGCAGCCAGCACAGAGCCAGCAGCAGCAGCGCAATAGCGCTTATGTGGGCACCTTTCCCCCTGTCAGCCCAGACCCCGGCCCTTGAAGCTGCCAGTGCACCGGCCACGCCAGCCAGACCAAACAGACCGGTTTGGGTAAGCGAGGCGGACAGGGCGGCGAGGGGTAATACCATGGAGGTCCACATCAGGCTAAAAGCGGTGAAAATCAGGAAAGTCATGATTCCACGTTGACGCAGTCGGGAGTCGGTGATGAAAAGCGCAAACATGGACTGCACAAGCGAAAGATATGAGGCACGCAACCGCGGTAAACCCGGGGCTGGTATCAGCACCGCCAGCGTAACAGTCAGCATCAGCAACAAGCCTGCGGCCGTGAAATAGACTGCCCGCCAGCCTGCAATATCAGCAATCATGCCGGAAGCAACCCGGGCAAGCAGTATGCCCAGTACAATACCGCTGGTGATGCTGCCAACCACACGGCCGCGCTGTGACGGCGCGGCGGCGGTAGCCGCCCACGCTACAATAACCTGTGCGACAACGGCCATCACCCCCACCAGCAGCAATGCGCAGAGCAGCATAATAAAACGGGTTGCCAGCGCCGCCACGGTTAAAGCCACCGCAGAAAGCAGTAGCTGAATGATCACCAGTTTTTTCCGATCGCACCTGTCTCCCAGCGGCACCAGTAACAGCAGGCCCAGCGCATATCCCGTTTGCGTGATGGCGACAACGCTTCCCAGGGAGCCCGGGGCCACATGCAGGCTTTTAGCGATCGCTTCCAGCAGGGGCTGCACCATATAGACATTTCCGACAGCAAGCGCGCTCGTCAACGAAAACAGCAGGACTGCCCGGGAGGAAAGCGTGTGGTTGTCTTCTGCTGGTATGCCTTTTTTGCCGTCTGCTGCCCCGCCTGGTATCTCAGCCATATTGCCCTCAGGTTTTAATTTGAAACCACTTTTTATAACTACCTGTATAGGTTTCTTTTTGCAACTTCTTTTCAGGCTGGATATGCTGACAGGCGTAAAACCACATAAGGACGACGCAATGGCAAAACAGAAATCGCTTCAGACCAGTGAGTGTCCTGTTGCCCGGGCCGTGGAGTCGATTGGTGAGCGCTGGTGCTTCATGATCCTTCGTGAAGCGTTTGACGATGTGCGCAGATTCAGTGAGTTCCGGAAAAACCTGGGGCTGGCAAAAAACATACTGGCAACACGTTTAAAACATTTGATTGAGATAGGTGTACTTGAGATCAGCCCTGCTTCCGATGGCAGTGCCTATAAAGAATATATTCTGACCGACATGGGTCGATCTGCCTTTCCCGTTGTGGTTGCCATGCGGCAATGGGGTGAGCGTTACCTGTATAAACAAGGTGAAATGCATTCGGTGTTGCTGGATAACGTTAACGGCGAGCCGCTGTTGACACTGGAAGTTCGTGCCTCAAATGGTCGCGTCCTTGGGCCCGCTGATTGTTACCGTAACAGCGTTATTACCGCTAAAAAAGATGAACACGACTGTTAACCCCTGTTCTTAAAACCGTATGCGTTGCCGGGGCAGGCATTTTATTTATGCCGGAACTACAGTTAACGGTGAGGTTGTCATTGACGCGTATCAGGAGGTGTATTCAGTGTTTGAACACGACGATCAGGAGAAACCTGTCATCGGAGAGGCAGCACTCAACCTTGCACTGGCGGGACAGGACATTAACCAGCAAACTTTAACAGAGGAGCTGGATTTGATGGCTGGTAACGCCGCTAACGCGGTCAGAGCGGAGAAAATCAGAAAAGCCAAACACTGGCTTAATGGTTTTTCTCAAACTGATATGCGTGAACAGGCTGGGTTGCACTTAACGATGAGAGCAGACCCGGACGACGACGGAAAACACCACTAACCGTTGCCCGGCTCCGGCCGGAAAACGACGAAGATAAGCCAGCCTCATAACGGGCGCGTCCGACGCGTACCGGCCGGAGAAGCTGTCAGGGATGACACCCGGTTGTTTATTCAGGCAAAACCTGCAGGAACGGATAAAAGGCACATAACCTGCCCTCACCCCATCATCAACGTCTTATCCTGGCCTCAGTCAGAAACCCGAGCTGCCCCGCTTTATAGTGACCCGCCAGGATCATCCTGTCATTAATGACGGTCAGAACGCGTGGCGAAAAAGACCACTGCAGCTCCGAGAGCAACAACGAGCGTATCTTCAATCAGGCCACTTCTGGTCTGCCCGATATCTGCTATGGCTTTTTTGCGTGCTGCGAGCGTGGCATAAGCCAGTGGCACAGCGGCAGAAATAGCTATCGCGGCCCCGGTTTTTTCCTCTCCCCTGGGCGCCAGCGCGGCCCCGGCAATCCCGGCACTGGCCACGCGCGCAGACAGACCCGGAAATACAGTGCGGTCCGGCGCTGACTGCATTTTGTCACCAAACAGTTCCCCTATCCCCATCGCTAACGCGCCATATTTAAATAGCGGCCGGTCCAGCAGCAGCAGCGTGCCAGAGGTATCGCGCTTCGCAAGGCGTGCCACAGCAAGCGCTGCCATCGGCGTCATTGAACGGCAGCTGGCGACAACGCCAATCAGGGCAGAATAAACAAAATGCGTTATTTTCATTCGTGATCTTCCGGATAGTGAGAAATTTATTTGTTCTTACGTTCTGCCGGGATATAAGGCAGGAACGCGCTATGTAATAAACACATTCACACGGCCACATTATCAAAACGCTTTTTACCTGCGTGCCGGGCTTTAGATTGCCGGCAGAATGCCGGTGCAGGTCCGGCTGGAATAGTCAGTATAGATGAGCGGCCTGAGCGTGCAGAAAGGAGACAAGCGTGCGGGTAATAACGGAAGCATTCAGGCATGTCTGCGTGTTGCATGCCTGAATGCGGATATTGAGTGTTGTGCAGTCAGAATTGCCAGGAGACGCTGACGTTCACATTTCGTGGCTCACCATATACGTAACTGTTCATATAGCTGTAATAGTGGCGATCAAAAAGATTATCAAGGTTGGCCTGCACGGCAACCTGCTTATTCACCTGATAGCGGGCAAACAGCGAAGCCAGCGGATAGCTGCCCTGATACACCCGTACGCTCTCACCGCTGGCGTTGGTCACATCCTTAAATACCCGATTCTGCCAGTTAACGCCGCCGCCAATGGTCAGATCAGGAATGGCAGCCAGCTGATAACGGGTAAAAAGCTTAAAGGAAGTCTGCGGCTGGTAGCTGTTAAAGCGGCCACGTTTGTCACGCGCAACGTAGCGGGTGGCACCAAACGTCAGTTGCAGATTGTCAGTCAGTGCGCCATTCAGTTCAAACTCTGCGCCTTTACTCACAGCACCTTTAGCGGCGACATAAGCCTGCTCGCTGCCACTCAGGTAGACCCCATCAAGCGCCTGACCGACATCATCCTCTTCGATACGGAATATCGCCACGGTGGCAGTGAGCAGGCCATCGTTCCAGGCAGATTTCAGCCCGGTTTCATAGCTTTTCCCGGTTACGGGTGACAGGTAACCGCCACGGGTATCGCGATAGGTCTGCGGCAGGAAAATAGCGGTGTAACTGCCATAAGCGGACCAGGTTTCATTGATGTCATACACCAGCCCTGCATAAGGCGTGGTGTTATTCTTGGTCATTTCTCCGCTGCTGCCGGTGGTGCTCCACTGGGTATAGCGCGCGCCAACAATCAGTGACAGCGGATCGGCCAGCGACAGACGTGCTGCGCTGTAAACGGATTTCTGCCGGACCGTGTCATTGGCGTTGCGATACCAGCCCTGCCACGCCGGCTCCGCTACATTACCGCGCCAGTGGTTATCAAAAATACCCATATCTGCAGCAGTGATCTCACGTGCTTCTGCATCGCTGAAACCATCCTGACTGTAAGTGGCATTGTGCTGCCGACTGTAACTGGCACCCGCCATTAACAGATGCTGACGACCAGCCAGCTCAAAGGGGCCGCTGGCGAAGCCATCAACAGAGTCCAGTTTACGCTTGCCGCGATCCATGCTGCCGTAGCCGGTCGTCCCCTCACCGCTCTCCCGATCGGGATTCCCCATCACATAGAGCAGCTTATCGCTGAACCTGTTTTCGGCATGCGTGCCGTTGATATGCATATTCCAGCCGTTATCAAAGTGATGCTCAATATCTGCAAAGACTTTACGGGAGTGGGTATTGTAGCGCGCCCAGCTGGCTGCTGAATTCAGGCTGCGATCGTAATGCGTGGTGGCATTGTTGCTGTAAAACATCGGCAAACCACCCCAGGTCGGATTGCCGGTGTTGTTATCTTCGTAGTCATACCCCAGCGACACGGTGGTGCTTTCGGAAAGATCGGCATCCAGTACACCGTAAATAAACTTTTTAGTCTTCTGATAGCGATCCAGCCAGCTCTGCTGGTCAGTGTAGCCGCTCACAACGCGGCCACGCAGGCTGCCATCGCCGTTCAGCGGAGAAGAGAGATCCGCCACATAACGCTGCTTATGCCAGCTGCCATAGCTGGCACTTAGCGTCCCGGTAGCGATTTTGCTGTCGGCATGTTTGCGCACCATGTTGATTGAAGCAGCCGGGCTGCCCGCGCCGGTCATCAGGCCGGTTGCACCGCGCACGATCTCAATGCGGTCATAAATGGCGGAGTCAGATGCTGCATCACCGTAATTCCATGCGTCGTTGACTAACGCCGGAATACCATCAAACGTAAAGTTGCTGACTTTGAAGCCGCGTGAATAGTACTCAGAGCGTTCACTGTCGATAAGATTAGTGGATATGCCGGTAACGTTGGTTAATACATCATTAACCGACTGCAAATCCTGATCCTGCATGCGCTGCTGTGTCACGACGCTAAGAGACTGCGGTACATCGCGCGGTGTCAGCATTAATTTCGTGCCTGCGCGGGTGGTCTGCACCGCATAGTTCTGGTTACTGAGCGCACTGTTATCGGCCGGATTAGTGCTGACAATCATCTCCTGTGCATCCTCCTCAGCTGCCCGGGCAGGAGCAAGAAGAGTATGTACGGTCAGTGCCAGTAATGAGATGCTGAAGAAGTTGTTGAGCCCTGATTCCCTGCTATAAAAAGCCATAAATTTTCCATTGCGCGTGGGTATAAGGTTAAGCCGTTCTGTGCTGGTTATCGTCGTTATCCGTGCAACACAGGCAGGCTGAAGCCAGCTTTATTATGCGAATGGCAATGATAATCATTTGCTTTAGCAATTCTTTAAAAGATTCCAGCGAAAATGTAACTTTTTGTAAAAAACACAGGAATCATATGGATAGAAACGGAAACCTGGCAATGACCGGGGTTTAAATTGTGTCGATTCAGGAAAAGGTGAGGCAGGCAGCAGGTATCAGCGATGATAACAGGGAGGTCTGGCGGAGCAAGTCAGGCAGGCCATCCATAGCCTGCCGCTGGTATATAACAGGCCCGCTTTTACTTGTACACGGTAGCGGTAGCTGACATCTTTGAACCTTCTTTTGCAGAGGTAATCACGTAGTATTTACCGCCCATTTCATCTGCCTTTTTAGACAGGTCAGCTTTGGCATCTGAAGGTGCAGTCTGCTCTTTCATTGAGCTTATCTTGCCCACTTCCTGATACTGGCTGGCCTGTTCTTTAGTGATCTCCTGCGCGGCTAAAACGGAGCCAGAGGCAAGTGTTCCCAGAAACAGAGCAGCAGCGACCATTATTTTACGTTTCATACATTAGTCCTCGTGGAATAAAAATTAACCGGATGTCCCTATAAACAGATAGTTCAGAATAGAAATAAAGCAACGTTATTTCAGGAGATTTTTTAATTATGCGGGCAGCCCGCTTTAACCTGCAGCCTTCTGCCCTGTCGGGTAATACATTGGCGATGCCGTAGCTGTCACTTTCTTCCTGAATACAATAGCCTGCCTGGCCGTTTCCGGCAGCATGTGCTCCGCCCGCGGCAGGAATAGCCGGGCGTTAATATATTTACTGGCTGCAAACCTTTGCCTCTTTTATTTTATTATCACTGACAACGTTTTAATTTTTTTTATCACAGCAGATCGCGGTGTCGGATATTTATTTCTGTATGACGGGCCATTACCAGGGCGATGATTATTTTCCCGGGTCGGGTAAGCAGCAGTGCGTTTTGCGCTCTGGCGGTAATTGAGCGTTCATCGCGAACGCTATATGCTGTAGATCGCCCGCTGGCCGGGAAGATGATGCTGCACACGCCTGCTGCTTAGCAGCCCGGGAGCAGAGAAAACCTGTTGCCTTAAGGAGATAAATGATGACCATGATAGATGCGCTGCTGGCATTCAGCGTTGCCGCGCTGTTACTGACTCTGACGCCGGGCCTGGATACCGCGCTGGTCCTGAGAACGGCAACGGTTGAGGGAAGAAAACAGGCGGTTCACGCGGCGCTGGGTATCAGCACCGGCTGTCTGGTCTGGGGAGCCGCCGTTGCGTTCGGGCTGGGCGCACTCATCGCAGTGTCAGAACTGGCTTATGACATGCTGAAATATTGTGGCGCTCTTTACCTGAGCTGGCTGGGCATTAACATGCTGCTGCGCCCGAGAAAGCAGCTGGCACTGGCTGACCATACCGCTAAAAATAGCGCAAACTGGTTTTTGAAAGGCGTACTCGGAAACGCACTCAACCCTAAGATTGGCATTTTCTATGTCTCTTTTTTGCCGCAGTTTATTCCGCAGGGCCACTCACCGGTACTCTGGACCTTTATTCTGGTCGGTATCCATATAGCGATCGGGACGTGCTGGTCGATGATACTGATAAGCGCCACGCGCCCGCTGGCGACAATACTGCGAAAAGAGCAGGTTATTCGCTGGATGGATCGTACCACCGGCGCCATTTTCCTGGCCTTTGCAGCCCGTCTGGCCCTGAGCCGTCGCTGAACACACTCTCAGTGGCAAATCTGCCGCAGCCGGCCTGAAGTGCTGCTCAGGCCGACTAATATCCCCGCTTAAAACGACCAGCGCACACCGGCATTGTAGTGCCAGCCGCGCGCACCGTTACCATCAATCTCTTTGCGATAATCGGTTTCAGCATAGAGGGAGACATCCCGGGTTAGCGTCGCGGTGCCGCCAAGGCCGGCATTCCACATCTGCCCGAACTTACCGCTGTCAAAACGCTGGCTGTCCGTACCGTCAGCCGTACCTGCCCGGGTCTTTGCCGTTCCGCCCCAGCCGTGATAGTAATTGACGCGCAGATAAGGCGTGTACTGCCGCAGGCTCTCATCCTGCCACGTGCGGTCCAGGCGCGCGCCGAGCCGGCCAACGGTCTGCTGGTAACGATCCCAGGAGACACGCGTCTGATCCCGATCGGTCAGGCTGTCCATATCCAGACGCTGCCAGGTCAGCTGCGCCTGGGGTTCAATACGCCATCCCCGGGTCAGCTCTATGGCGTAGCCTGACTCCAGTGACGCCGCCCAGCCGCTGCCTTCTGGCGAAGCCACCGCTTTTTGCCGCATGATGTCTGTTTCACCACGATAGCGGTTCCATGACAGCGAGCTGTCAACATAGAGGCCGCTGTTATGCTGCCACGTGCCATACAGCGCCACGCTGTCGCTGTCGAATGCAGTTGAGCTGTAGCCATCTGCCGCATGCGGACGAATACGCGTGTTGCCACGCGTCCAGGCGATACCCCCGCGCAGGCTATCGTCTGCGCCATCCAGACGGATGAGGTTGCCGCCGAGCTGTACCGCACTGTAATCAAGGTCAGCATCATAGCCGTAATTGCTCAGGCCCCGGCTACTCTGATAATGCATGTTTGCTCCCAGATAGCGAACAAACATCTCTCCGTCCGCTGCATCGGGATCGTGCTGCTGGCGCAGTTCGCCCAGCCGCTTATGCAGATCGTCAGTGATCGCCAGCGTGTACCAGGCCAGGCCAACGGGAGCAGAGATATAGGACGGGATCTGCGGCGTCACCGCCCTGCGCAGGCCGGTTTTGCCATTGCCTGACTGCGGCTGGCAGAGCACGCCGTCTGCGCAGACAAATGCGTTAGCCAGACGGTAATCGCTGAAATCATCGCCGCTGCCGCTGAGCTGACGCTGACTGGCGGCGCTGCTGCCTGGCGCAAAACTATATAAGCGATATTGCCACGGGCCTGAAGCCACATACCCCTGTTTCAGTGCAAAGCTCTGCGGAGCGGCTCTGCCTGACACCTGCGCCAGCGAAACACCCTCTGTCGCCCCGATAATTCCGTCACGGTTGCGATCCATCAGCGGCGCGCCGCGCAGTTCATCATCAATCAGCGTCGTGCCGCTGACGTTACCGTTAACGCGTAAGATATCGCTGCGGGTGGCCGCAGAGTTAAGCCGCAGCGTGCCGTTTACTGAAGTCAGGTCGCCGTTGATCGTCAGCGAGTTACCGGCCTGGCTGCTGCCGTTTGTCAGGTCCAGTGTACCGGCGTTATTCACCTGCAGCGAGGTAGCGCTGCCGCCCTGAAGCAGCGGCTGAATACCATTTCCCGCCTGCAGGGTCGAATTCGCATCAATATTGATGGTGCTGTGCGCCAGGCGAAGGTTATCCGTGAGCATCCAGCGGGTGCCGGAAAAATTCAGCGTGCTCCAGCCGGCGCCGATATTGGTTCCTTTTTTCGGATCGTCGCTGGCAAAGGAACCGCCGCGCGCCGTCAGGTCGTGCAGATTGAGCGTGCTGCCTGCACCACCGGCCGTAGTAATGTGCCGGGTGTCCTGCAGGCTGATGTTTTGAACGGTGGCGCGGTTGTTTGCACCGCTGCCCATGGTCAGGCTGCCCTTCAGCGTGCCGCCGGTAACGATCAGCGTATCTTCACCGTTACCGGTATGCACATCGCCGGTGACTCTGCCGCCCAGCAGCGCAACCACATCCCGGGACGCCCCCCCGGCCACCACCACGGTGTGTGGATTGGGTGCGGTTACGGTGCCTTCGTTGATAAAGACAGACGCACCGCCGCGCAAATCAATGATAGGCGCAACGAGACTTTGCGACGTGATATTACCCTGATTGATGACCCGTCTGGCGGTACGGGTTACCACGGCGGATCCCCCGTTAGCAGACTCAATAGCAATGGACCCCGCAGTGACAACGTCCCCTGTCGTATTCGCCCGTATGGCGGTGCCTTTACCGGGAACCGTGATGGAATAGCCCTGGCCGATAAACAGATCGTTACGCGTCGCTGAACCATCTTCATTCGCAAACAGATAGCCGGTCCCGCCTTCGCCCACGATAATCTGCGCGTAGCCTTCACCGTCAAAAGAGACCGCTGACCGGATACCGGTTCCACGCCCGGTCTCCAGCCGCACATTTTGCAGCGAGATAGCCGTTAACCCGGCACGGTT
Organism: Pantoea sp. SIMBA_079; assembly: GCF_046940275.1. Taxonomy (NCBI): domain Bacteria; kingdom Pseudomonadati; phylum Pseudomonadota; class Gammaproteobacteria; order Enterobacterales; family Erwiniaceae; genus Pantoea; species Pantoea sp. SIMBA_079. The sequence goes on from NZ_JAWRYR010000002.1 coordinate 23,640, forward strand.
ATTGATAACGCTGCCACGGCCATAGGCGCCCAGCGTAATATCACTGGCCTGAAACCACTGCGCCCCGTTATCCAGCAGCACGCCATCGGCACGCCCGCTGGCCGTGATTGTGCTGTAGCCCTGGCCATCGCCCTGAACCGCCAGACCGCCACTGTTTCCGACCCGCAGCGCGGCAATCCCGTCATCTACCTGCAGGCGGCTGCTCTCGCGCGGATAGTAGTAACCATACCCGCTGCTGGCATCAATGCCGGTGCCTGAAGCGATACGCACGCTGCCAAAGTTAAGAAACGACGCGTTGTCGTGCACGCGCGCGCCCGTGCTCTCAGGGCCGGTTAAATTCACCACGCCCTGATACTGATTGAATATCGCCGAATAGTAGCCTGCGTCGAAGGCGGTGATCTGACGACCGCGACCGGTAATGTCAGAAGCAGCATAGACGGTTGCCTGGTCACCGGCGGTTATTACGCCACTGGTGTTATTGCCGTTGAGTGCGATGGGACTGGTGACGATCCCTTCACCCCGCTCATAGACGCGCAGCGCCGCAGCGCCCCTGCCATTGACGTTATACCTGTCGGTGCGGTAGGCGTATGACGTACTGCCCGAGACCGACACACCGGTCGTATTGGCTCCGCTCAGCGTGATCGTGCCAGGTTCACGTGCATACACATCACCGCCATTGCTGACCTGATAAAGCGTCGAGCCGGCTGTGCTGACGTCAGTGCTGCCACCACTGCTGAAAATAATGCTGTCCACATCGGTGGCCTGATAGCCGATCTGGTTGTCATGATGAAACACCACGCGGCTTGTCGCGCCGCTGTTGATGATGGCGTTCTTTTCAGCGCGGGCACCGACCACATTGGCGCCATACAGATTAATGAGGCCGTTCTGGTTCAGAACGGCCTGCTCACCGCTGGCGGCCGCGCCCAGGGTTGTCTGCCGGTTGCCCGATCCGCCATAGACATTTAATGCGCCGCGGGTGGTTATTTCTGTGGTCGCGGTGCTCTCCTCCGGCGTGGCGAAACCGCCAGCGTATAAGCCGGTAGCGCCGCGCAGCACGCTGATATCCCCCCGATTGACAACCTTTGCGCCAAAGCGGGCGAGGATCCCCACTGAACCTTCTCCCCCTGAGGTGATATGACCGGTATTGATCAGCTGCGCCTGGTTTAATGCCACCAGCCCGGACTGCCCATCCGCCAGCCCGCGGATAGCCGCATGACTGGTCAGCAGCGTGCGGCTATCCGGCAGGAAATCGGCGCTGATAATGCGACCGCTCAGATCATATTTATACCCGTCAACTGTCGCAGCGCTGGCACCTTTGCCGGTCAGACGCAGCCGGGTTTCAGCGTTGAGGGTGCCCTGCGCGCCGCCTTCAATCCGCACGGCGCTGGCATACGCTCCCGCATTGAACACGGCGTTACGCGTTACGATATCGCTGCCCCGGCCGCTGCCCACGATGCCGGTGGCGCCCGGTGCATTCAGCGAGAGAGTGGTACCGCTGGCGTTAAAGTCTGCGCCGTCCGCCAGGCGGAACAGCGTCCCGTTGGGGCTGGAAGTGGCGTAGCGGCCGCTGGCGGGCAGCCGGATCCGGGCGTCCGGGCCCTGGATAAGGAAACTGATCTGATTCCGGCCTTCGCCGGCGCGCGGCACTGCGCTGGCGGCGATATCCACCTGTGCGTTGCCATCTGCACGCACGCCGATAGCCGCATCACCCTGTAAATTGATCCGTCCACGCAGTATGGCGCGCGCCTGACCGCCCTGCTCGCCGGTTACCCGGACGGCCGTGTTATGCGTGCCGCCAGGCAAGTCCGCATCACCCTTTACATTGATAGTGCCGGCGGACCAGGCGCTGGCGCTATGGTTCTTCGTGGCGAGAATGCGCAGGCCGGTGCTGTTATCACCGTTAACATTGATTGTTCCTGCGTTGCCCACCCGCCCGTACTGCCCGGCATTGAGCACCAGCATGCCGATGTTTTCCTGCGGCTGAGGCTGTGCCCGTCCGTTGATATCGATAACGCCGTTATTCAGCGTCAGCGCATAAGGTGCATTTTCCACGCGCATACCTGCGGCGTTCTGCACGCGGGAGCCGATGACAATACGGCCATTATTGATCACACTGCTGTTACCACTTTGCTGAATACCGCTGACGCCGCCGCCCAGATTAACCGCAACCTCCTGCGTCCTGTCCGTTTTGCGATTTTGCGGCGACCGTCCGATGGCGATCGTGCCTTTTTCCGCGTTAATAAAGTGCCCTGCAGCGCTTAATGTGACCCCTGCCGCTGAGCTGTTATTAACCACGTCCGTGACGCCGACATTGATGCTGCCGCGATTAACCGCACTGCCCTGATCGATCCAGATTGCGCTGCTTTCCCGGCTTTCAGATCCATTGCCGGGAGCAAGATTAATCACGCCATTATTCATGAAGCGACTGCCACTTTTTACCGCAACGGCTTTACCGATATCGCCCAGCGTCCTGCTGTCAACGCCTGTGCCGCTGGCGTTATTCAGAAAGCCCGCGTTCAGCGTGCCGTTATTTATTCCGGTGCTGCCTGAAAGCAGTGCCAGTGCCCGGCTCGCTGTACTCCCCGAGCCGGTAACCGCGAGCTTGCCATCAATAATGGCCGTAGCGCCATTGCTGGCCTGCATCGCCGTGCTGGCGTTGATAACCTCAAGCGTACGCTGTGCAGAAATTTTCACGCTGGCGCCAGGACCGTTCGCACTTAACACCGCCCGTTCGCCCACCGGCAGCCTGACTTCATCACGGCTGTTGGCGGCACCGGTGCGATAAAGCACGCGACCTGCATTAAGCGAAAACGCTTTATTAAACGCGTGGCCATACGCTTCCTGCGTAATATTGTCGTTCAGGAGCTGATTAATCAGCCAGTCATTATAATTACGCAATTCTGCAAGCGACGTTACCGTGAACGTTGTGACCCCGCCATCTCGCGTATTGACGGTAAACGTCCCGGTATAATTCACCACGCTATCTCTGCTGAGCGTCAGTTGATTATTAGCGGAAGGTGCCTCAACGGCGGTGAAAATAATACGGTTATTACTGTTCCAGTTGAGATGACCGCGCTGCACCGTGGTAAAAAGCTGGCTTTGTCTGGCCGCCATTGACCAGCGGTTTGTGGCCGAACCTGCATTTCTGTCAGGTCGCCCGATATTTATATTAAGCGTGCCGCGTGTAACTGAGGCGACGCGGGCATCAATATATTGCCGATCGTTTACAGCATAAAAGTCCTCTGCCTGTGTCTCTGTATTAATCCCCGGTAAATCTGTAAAGGCCAGGCTGTCATAAACGTGGAAGGATTTATAGCTGTTGTTCGCGGGATCGGGAATAACGATATTCAGATTTTGCTGCCCGACGTTAATACGGGGTTGCCCCGTTAGCGTATCAGTAACGATCCGGCCCGCACGCTGTAGCTCACCCAGCGTTGTGCGGGTTACGCCACTCTCGCCCGGCGTAAACTGCGGCAGCCCGGTCAGCGTCTGAACTGAACCATCACGCAAATAAAATGCACCCGCTTTATAATCATTATTTTCAGGCGTATAGGGTTTTAAGATCTCCGCCGATGCATTTAAAACCGGAAACATCATACCTTGTGCTGTAATAAGGGCCAGAAGTACAGGATTTAATTTAAACACGATATTTTCCTCAGCTGAGAAAAAAGCAAATCCTGAAAACACAACATGGCTTTCAGGCATCGGCAGAGCGTATTTATTTTGAAAATGGCAGGAAAAGTAATCGATGCGCAGACAATAACATCACGTTACTAATGCATTGTCCAGCCTGGCTTACGCTTCGTTAGCGCATAAATCAGAAATTAAGATAAAAGCCTTACGTATTAATGTATTTCACTGGAGCTAAAAAAAATAATAACTTATTAGTTATTAAATAAAATAGAAGAAATTAATGTACCGTTTTTTAACACCGCTTTTTAAGCGACCACTCAGAAAAATCACAGCCATACCGATTAACTAAATGCATAAACGCGTGAAAACTGCGCTGTGCTGTGTCATGCGCACAACCCGCGTCAGGTATCACATCAGGGATTAACAGAACGCCGCGCATGACAGCCAGGCCGGGGCCGGTTACAGATGCGAGGGCAAGCAGAAAAACTGGTATGAGACATCGCGCCGTGCTTTAGCCTGGTACATGGCGGTATCGGCCTGCTGAAGCAGTAGCTTAGCGGATGAAGTAGCAGGTCGCGCCTGGCTTACGCCGATTGCGGCTCCGATGCTTACTGCGCTGTTGCTGATGCTGATGCTGAAAGGTAGATTCAGACTGGCAATCAGACGCTCTGCAATGGCAGAAGCGGCTTTGCGATCGGGGCATCGGGCTGCCACCACAAACTCATCGCCGCCAAGCCGTGTGACTGACTCATCCGGTGCCATACAGCTTTGCAGCCGTTCACCTATCTGCTGCAGCAGACTGTCGCCTGCCGCATGGCCCATTGAATCATTAACGGCTTTAAATCCGTTTAAATCGAGAAACAGCACCGTCACATAGCGCGGGTCCTGATGCTGTGCAAGCATGCCGTCGACCTGCTTAAAAAACCAGGCCCGGTTAGGCAGACCGGTCAGCGCGTCGCGCATCGCCTGCTGCTCCAGCTGCAGCATTTTCTCTTTGTCGCGGGTGATATCCCGCGACACCAGCACAGCACCGATATTCTTGCCTGTTGAGGGATCGGTTACGCCGCAGGCTTTTGTGCCAAGCGTAATGTAGTGGCCGTTGCGATGCATCTTGTGCACTTCCACTACGTCCGGCTGTTCACCGCCGGTGAAAATAGTGTGCAGCACCGCAGCGGCGGGCGCGCGATCGTCAGGATGCAAAAAGTCGGTGACCTGCTGACCCAGCATCTCTTCAGCTGACCAGCCGATCATTTCGCTGTATGAGGGCGAAATAGAGACATAACGCCCTTCGGCATCGCAGTGAGCAATGAGATCCGTGCTGTTTTCAATCAGCAGACGATACTCAGCCGCCGTGCGCAGCGCATCTTCCAGCGCCTTACGCTGTCCGGTGACATCCAGCACGAAGCCACTGTACTGCAGGTGTGAACCCTCTGACCGATCGCCCGGCAGCCCTGACATAATAACGTGGCGCAGGGTGCCATCCAGACAATTAATGGGCACTTCAATATGAAAAGGCAACACGCGATCCAGCGCCGCAGTGAGCAGCAGCGCAATGTTTGCATCTTCATCAGCCTGGGCGATGCTGAGCCATTCGCGTAGCGTAACGCCTTTCAATGCGGGCATCAGGCCGGCGGGGCTTTCCTGACTGGCAATACAGATCCCCAGGGTGTTGGTGGACCAAACGGCGGATAAAATAGGTTTGATCGTTGTGCTCATGATAGCTGGACCTGATTTATTCTGACGATACGAAAGAAACATATAACTGATTGTGGCAGATATCCCGCTCGCCCTGCTTGCTATCCTGCACGCGCCTAAGAGAACGATAACAGTCAGAGAATAATTTTACGCCTGCCCGATTCGGCAAAACGTCGTTGTTCCTCTGACCCGATACAAAAACTGACGCAGCACAGAAGCGTTATCGGCTGACCCGCCTGCAATCTTTAATCGCTACAGAATGATCCCGGCTTACGGGCCTTGATAATCTCGCTTTACTGTACGCCGGCAGGCGCAGACGCGGGGAGGCATGACGCGCTAAAACAGACTTAGAGAAAAAACTGATGCAATCAATTATGCAATCAAGTTACACCTTGATTATGACTGTGATATATCTGTCTGCGTAATGTCCTGAGCAGGATTTATGATGATTACGCCGCTTTTCACACGCTGGGCAACCCTGCTACAGCAGTCTACACAACGTCCGGCCTATCTGCGCATCGCAGATTTCATTGCAGAGGGCATCAGTACAGGCGAGTTGCCTTCACGCTATCGTCTGCCGCCGCTGCGTGAACTGGCGGAAACGCTGGGCCTGAATTACACCACGGTAACGCGCGGTTATGCGGAAGCGCGGCGCAGAGGATTAATTGACTCACGCCCAGGACTCGGCAGTTTTATTCGTGCGCGGGCGTCAGCCTCTTCAGCTCTGCCTGCCAGCACTTACGAAATGACCATGAATGCGCCGGCAGAGCCTGCCGGTGCAGCCGTTGAGGAAGCGCTGCGCGCAGGGGCCATCAACCTGTTTAACCAGACCGACATGCTGAGTCTGCTGCGCTATCAGGATTTTGGCGGCACGGCAGAGGATAAAGCGGCAGCGATGCGCTGGATCGGGCGCAAACTTCACGTAGAGAGCGAAGCGGACGTGCTGGTTTGTCCGGGCATTCACAGCGCCCTGATGGGCATCATGACATTGCTGAAGCGCAAAAAGGGCGCGGTCTGTGTCAGCAGCCTGATTTATCCTGGCATGAAGGCGATTGCCAGCCATCTGGGCGTGCGGCTGCAGCCGGTACTCTGTGACGCGCAGGGGCCCGATCCGCTGGCGTTTGAAGCGCTCTGTCGCAGCGGGGAGATCGGCGCACTCTATATCAATCCGACGCTGCAAAACCCGACCACGATAACGGTTCCGGAGGCGCGCCGGCGGGCACTGGCTGAGTGCTGCCAGCGGTATAACATTACGGTCATTGAAGATGACGCTTACGCTGCGCTCAGTGATGCGCCGGTACCTGCTTTTGCGGAGCTGATACCGGAACTGACCTGGTATCTTACCGGCCTGTCGAAGTGCTTTGGCCCCGGGTTGCGTATCGCGTTTGTGAAAGGCCCGGACAGACAGATGACGCAGCTGCTTTCCGGCGTGCTGCGGGCGCTGACGGTGATGTCCAGCCCGCTTACCAATGCGCTGGCGCGGCAGTGGATCAATGACGGGACCGCAGAACGCATGCTGATGGCTATCAGGCAGGAAGCGGGTGTCCGCCAGCAGATTGCGGCCACCTGCCTGAGCGGATACCCGTTTCAGGCTGACAGCGCAGGTTATCACCTGTGGCTGCCGCTGCCGGGGCTGGTCAACGCTAACGCCTCTGACATTGCGGCAAAACTGCGTGAAAAAGGGATCAGCGCCGTCTCCGGCGCAGCATTTTGCACCGGTAATGTGCCTGCCGATGCGCTGCGTATCTGCCTCGGCGGTTCACAGTCACGTCAGCAGTGCGAAGAAAGCCTGAAAATTCTGGCGGCGATGCTGGCAGATCCGATTCACTTTTCCGGTATGGCGATTTAGCCGCGCGCCGCGGCCGCTAAAAACACACAGTAAAATTTTAACTCCATCATCATGGGCAGATAAGGTCTAAAACATGAGCAATCAACTTAATGCGCTTCTGCAGCAGGAGCTGGACAGCATCAACCGCGCGGAAAAACGCAACGATCGTCCCTATTTCGACGTGTCGTTTATCCGTCAGTATCCGGGGCTGTATGGCCTGATGTGTTTTCTGTTTGTGCTGACCATGGCACTGTTACTCTATTCCGACTCCTTCGGCATGATCGAATATGTCGTCTGCTGTGCCATTTTCGCAGTTTGTAACTTCTTTTTCTTTTTTCACGTGAACCCGTCTTATCGGGTGAAAGATATCGACAAGGGCGCGTGGAAGAACTGCTATACCGGCGACTGGTACATGGAAGTCTATGTCAGGGAGGCGTTTATTCATGACCTGCTCAATGGAGATGTCCTGACTGAAAGCGAAAAAGCCACCCTGCAGGCGCAGTATGCCCGTAAAGGTCATCTCTACTTCGCTGATATCTACCGTCTGAGAACCCGGTAGTCTGCGGAACTGAAAACAGCCTGCTGGCAGGCTGTACAGTGCACGTTGCTGTTGCGGCCTCAGGCCGGGTTAATAGAGCGTCTCTTTCAGGCGACCAGGTAACGCCGCATCGTAGGCGTTCGCATCAATATCCTGCGAAATGCTGTGCAGTATGGAACCGGTGCTCGGCAGCGCATCTCGCGTGATGTGCGCAGCCGGATCCCAGAGCCTGGAACGGATAATTGCCCGGCTGCACTGAAAGAAAACGCTCTCAACCGTGATGGTCAGAACCGTTTTCGGTAGCTGATTATTCACCGCAAAACGGTTAAGCAAGGCGGGATCGATGCTGATAACGGCGGTGCCGTTCACGCGCAGGGTCTCTCCGATGCCCGGGATCAGGAAAAGCAGTGCCACCCGATTGTCATGCAGAATATTGCGCAGGCTATCAATACGGTTGTTGCCGCGCCTGTCGGGCAGCCAGAGCGTGCGCTCATCCTCAATGTGTACAAATCCTGCCGGATCGCCTCTGGGTGAAACGTCCAGTCCGTCCGGCCCGCAGGTGGCCAGCGCGACAAACGGTGACGCAGCGATAAAAGGACGATAGGCGGCGTGAATATGATCGGTAACTTTGGTCAGCGAAGGTTTAGCCACGGGGCCGTAGCACGCTTCAAGCGCGCTTAAATCGGTGATCGTACTGCTGTCATCTGCCATGCCGGGTTCCTGTATTTTACAAACCTGCGGCTAAAGTAAGGGATGTTTTGCGCCGGAAGCAATGTGCGCATGACATATTGCTGCGCTGCAGCACAGTTATTTTCAGCGCCTGCGTATAAATCTATTTGTTTATCTGATAAGCCGCCTGGCCGGGATAGCCGCAAAAGTGTATAGCGCGGTTAAGAATGATAAAAAAAGGGCCGACGTCAGACGTCAGCCCTGATACATCCTTAAACGTATTACTGGCCCAGCAGTTCACGGCGCACAATGTCAGCACCGGCGCTCAGCGCATCCAGCTTGCCGCGAGCAACCTGACGCGACAGCGGCGTCATACCGCAGTTGGTGCAGGGATAGAGCTTATCCGCATCGACAAACTGCAGCGCTTTACGCAGCGTTTCCGCTACCTGCTCCGGCGTTTCAACCGTGTTGGTCGCCACATCAATGGCACCGACCATCACTTTTTTACCGCGGATCAGTTCAATCAGCTCCATCGGCACGCGGGAGTTCTGACACTCCAGCGATACGATGTCGATGTTCGATTGCTGCAGACGCGGAAAGATTTCTTCATACTGGCGCCATTCAGAACCCAGCGTTTTCTTCCAGTCAGTATTGGCTTTGATGCCGTAGCCATAGCAGATATGTACAGCGGTTTCGCACTGTAATCCCTCAATGGCACGCTCCAGCGCGGCAATGCCCCAGTCATTGACCTCGTCAAAGAAGACGTTGAACGCAGGCTCATCAAACTGAATAATATCCACGCCAGCGGCTTCCAGCTCTTTCGCTTCCTGATTGAGAATTTTAGCAAACTCCCAGGCGAGTTTTTCGCGACTCTTATAGTGCCCGTCATACAGCGTGTCGATCATGGTCATTGGACCGGGCAGCGCCCATTTAATCGGCTGGGTGGTTTGCTGACGCAGAAATTTTGCATCATCAACAAATACCGGTTTAGTACGTGAAACTTCACCTACCACCGAAGGAACGCTTGCATCGTAGCGATTCCGGATCCGCACCGTTTCGCGCTTTTCAAAATCCACGCCGTTAAGATGCTCAATAAACGTCGTCACAAAATGCTGACGCGTCTGCTCACCATCGCTGACGATATCAATACCGGCCCGCAGCTGGTCATCGAGGCAGAGACGCAGCGCATCGCGCTTGGCATCGGCCAGATCGTCACCCGCCGGTTTCCACGGGGACCATAATGTTTCCGGCTGCGCCAGCCAGGAAGGTTTAGGTAAACTGCCAGACGTCGATGTCGGTAATAACTTTTTCACTATAGATAACCTTTTTCCATTAATCAGTGCGCAAACTCAGCAGACCATTGCTCCAGACGAGTCTGGTAAGGCTTGATAAAATGCTGTTCGGTAAATTTACCCTGCTCAACCGCCAGATGCGTGCGCTCTTCACGGTCATATACGATGCGTGTCAGTGAATAATCCTTGTGTGACAGGCTCGGCTGATACTCCTGTCCGGCCGCTGAGTTCGCGTTGTAGATCTCCGGACGATAGATTTTCTGAAACGTTTCCATCGTGCTGATGGTGCTGATGAGCTCCAGATCGCTGTAATCGCGCAGCAGATCGCCGGCAAAATAGAAAGCCAGCGGCGCAACGCTGCCCTGCGGCATAAAGTAGCGCGCCTGCAGGCCCATTTTGGCAAAGTAGTGATCGGTCAGCGAATCCGCATCCTGCCGATATTCAATCCCCAGAACCGGATGATGATTACCGGTACGATAATAGGTATTTTTACTGGAGACGCTCAGGCAGATGATCGGACGCTTGCTGAAGCTTTCTTTATAGATATCTGAGCTGACAAACCCTTTGAAGATATTGCCGTGCAGGTCACCAAAGTTTGCCGGGGTGCTGAAACCGGACTGGTTTTTATTATGCTCAGATAACACCACGCTGAAATCGTAATCGCGTACCCAGGAGGAGAAATTGTTCCCGACGACGCCTTCAATGCGCTGACCGGTTTTTTTATCCACGATGCCTGTTTTCAGGACTTCGATGACCGGGAACGGCTTTTCATTTCCAGCCGGATCGATATTCAGCTCAACGGAGATGATATCAAGCTCAACGGCATAGCGGTCAGCTTTCGGATTGTCCCAGTGCGCAAGTGAGTTAAAGCGGTTATCAATCATCTTCAGTGCGTTGCGCAGGTTTTCCTGACGCATTTCACCCCTTGCCAGGTTAGCAAAGTTAGTGGTGATACGCGTGTTTGCAGAAGGATTATAGTTTTCGTCAAAACGAAGGCTTTTAATTGAAAAGGTAAATTCTTTGTTCATCGTAATTTCTCACCTCAATTTCTGATGTAAACCTGCTTCTCTGTCTGCCTGTAAAACCGACGCTGAATGCTGATTTGATATAACCATTTCCTCAATGGGCTGACTCTTTTATGCCTTACTCCCCTGCTGAAAAAAAGTGATTAAATTTCACCAAACCTGAAGCTTTTTCATGTTGCAACGCCTGAACGCGTCAGTCAGTGCCGCCGGGGTTCAACGTGATGAAAGTTGCGAATCGCTCTGTTTTCAACATGCTGTTTTTTATGAAAAATTTATATTCATTCAACGCTGTCAGGATGAATAAATCTCAACATCGACTTTTTCACTTAGCTGAAAATATTTGTGGCATCAGTGCAAATGTTAAGAACAAAAGGGTGATACAACGCAGGCGCAGGAGCCTGCAGATGCCAGAGATGAACTTTCTGCAGCGTTATCGATCACAAATCCGCATCCGGGCCACGGTTAATCTGTGAGCTGAACCGCAATTCCACTATCCTGCACAAGACGCACGCGGAGAGTCTGATAGTTTATTTTGTACAACCGGGTTTTATAGAGTGAAACAACAGCGATGTTATCTAATCTGAACTGTGCGAGGACACAATGACTCAATCTCTACTTAACCAGGCGCCTGTGACCGCGCTGGAGCGTGAAACGATGCGCCGGGTGATCTGGCGGATTCTGCCTTTCCTCGTCGTCAGTTATCTGGTTTCCATTATTGACCGCGGAAACATCGGCATGGCGGCTTTGCAGATGAACGAGGATTTAGGTCTGACAAAAGCGGCGTTTGGCTTTGCCAGCAGCCTCTATTTTGTGGCCTATTTTCTGTTTGAGGTTCCGAGCAATCTCGCCATGCAGAAAGTGGGAGCACGGCTCTGGATCCCGCGCATTATGATCAGCTGGGGGATCGTAAGTATGTGTATGGCGCTGGTTGAGACCTCAACCTCGCTCTACGTGCTGCGTTTTTTACTGGGTGCAGCAGAAGCTGGGTTTTTTCCCGGCGTAGTACTGTATCTGACCTGGTGGATCCCTTCCCGCTACCGTGCACGCATCATCGCCTCGTTCATGGTGGCGATCCCGCTGGCCAATTTTATCGGTTCTCCGCTGTCGGGACTGATCCTGACGCTGGATGGCTGGTTCGGCCTGCGCGGCTGGCACTTACTGTTTATTATCGAAGGGCTGCCCGCTGTATTGCTGGGCATCGCGGCTTACTTTGTCCTGAGTAATCGCCCGCATGAGGCGCGCTGGCTGAACCCTGAGCAGAAGCAGTGGCTGGAAGAGACGCTGGAGAAAGAGCGCAGTGAACGTAAAAATATTGGTCACATCTCTACCTGGCAGCTGCTGAAACATCGTCAGATCTGGCTTTTTGCCCTGATCTACTCCGGTGCGTCAGCAGCCGGTACAACGCTCAGCGTCTGGTCACCGCAGCTCCTGAAGTCTTTCCAGCTGGATAATCTCACTACCGGCCTGCTTAATGCCATTCCTTATGGCCTGGCTTCCGTGTTGATGATTGTCTGGGGCCGTAACTCCGATCGCACCGGCGAACGGCGCTGGCACACTGCGCTGACGCTATTCATGATTGCAGGCGGTATTGCCGCTGCCTTTATTAACCTCTCTCTGCCGGCAACGATTATTATTCTGAGTCTGATTCTGGTAGGCGCTTACTCAATGAAAGGTCCGTTCTGGGCGCTGGCGTCCGGGTGGATGAGTAGCTCTTCAGCAGCGGCCGGGCTGGCAGCCATTGGCGCTATTGCTAATCTGATTGGCGGCGGCCTGATGGTAAACGTGTACGGCATTATTAATCAGAAAACCGGCAGCCATACGCTGGCGCTTCTGCCGCTTGCTGTACTCTGTCTGGCAGGAGGCATCGCTGTTGTGATCATGGGCAGAAAGATGGCGCGCCACACAGAAAATAAAGCGCGCGCGACAACACACTAACAGCGGGCCACGCTGAGGGAGCCGGTGCTGCAGGCCGGCTCCCTGTTATTCGCCAGCGGCTGCTATCCCCTCGCCATAACGGGCAGTGCAAAACTGCGGCGAAGCCCCCAGCCGCACCGAGAGCCGCGCGGCAGCATGGTACATTGCACTGGCTACGCCTTCTTTTCGGCGCGCTTCTGTGAGCCGCGAGGAGGGACCGGTCAGCGCCAGCGCGGCGACCAGCTTGTCGCTCACGCCAAATACCGGCAGAGCATAGGCTGCCGTGTGCGGATCGCGGGCTCCGGAGGTATAGAGAGGCAGCAGTGGCTCTTCACTAAACAGGGGCTCATTCAGTCCCCAGTAGCGTAAAACCTGACCAATAGCAGAGTGATCCAGCGGATAGGTTGTTCCCGGCAGCCGGCTGTGGCGCAAACCCTCTGTTGCTTCCGCACGGAACAGACAGAGCCGCTGCCCGCCCTCAATGACATACCAGCTGGCGCTCTCGCCAGTCTCCTGTGCCAGCTGATGCAATTCCGGCTGCACGACGCTTGCAAGATGAAATGACTGCTCATAAAGCTTTCCGAGATACAGCAGGCGCGGTCCAAGTCCATAGGTCCCGTCGTCATGTCGCACGGCGTAGTGCATGCGTTCCAGCGAATTCATCAGGCGGTATACCGTGGTTTTGTGGTAGCCCGATGCCTGCGCCAGCGCCGTCAGCGTCAGGCTGTTATCGCCCGGACGGAAACAGTCAAGCAGCGCCAGCGCCTTTTCAACTGCAATAACGCCTTCATTACCCATTGTTTTCTCCTTTTATGACGACTGCGAGTGTACCTGAATATTTGTGAGTCACCTCGTATTTACGTCACAAACTGCCGTCCGGCGCTGGCTAATCTTCCGACAAGCTCGCTATAGTAGTTTTATATTGTACATATCAATTTCACCTGGTAAAACAGCGAGGCAGTATGACTTCTCCGACACTTCCGATGATCAATCGCAATATCACCCGCGTATCTGATGAAGATACGCGCCAGGCCGCAGAGTATCAGGCGGCTATCCTTGCTGATGTTGCCGGCCGCCGTGGCACGTTGCATGGCAGAATTAAACCCCTTGCGGCGCACATGAAAGTAGCGGGTCCGGCGATTACCGTTGAGGTCAGACCGGGTGACAATCTGGCTATCCATGCTGCGCTCGCTATTGCCCGGCCTGGTGACGTCATCATTGTGGATGGCAAGGGTGATATCAGTTGCGCACTGCTGGGAGAAATTATGGCCACGCAGGCGAAAGCCTCAGGCATTGCCGGTATCGTTATTGATGGAGCGGTACGTGATGCGGACGCGCTCGCCAGCCAGTCCTACCCGGTTTTCGCTGCTGGTCTGAATCCCAGCGGACCCACAAAACTGATCCCGGGTCGTGTTAATCACCCCATCTCTGTAGCAGGAGCGCAGGTGCAGGCCGGTGACCTGATTGTGGGTGATGTTGACGGCGTAGTGGTGATCCCGCGAGAGGAGGTAAAAACGGTCATTGCGCTGGCGAAAAAGAAGCTGGCGGCCGAAACCCAGCGTATTGCGGCTATCGCAGCGGGCGACACGCGTGCGCCGTGGCTGGAGCAGGCGCTGCGCCAGGCTGGCATGCTTGCTGCGGAGGAGACGCTATGAGCGAAGCACGCAGCGTTATTCTGGTAACCGGCTGCGATCTGGCGGAGGAGGCCCTGCAGCTTCTGACCGGCTATGACGTTATTTTTGCCGGCAAACAGCCCACGGAGACGCAACTTATCGATCTCTGCCACCAGCATAACCCGGTCGCTATCCTGGTACGGTATGGAAAAATTACCGCAGCGATCATGGACGCCGCCCCGGCCTTACGGGTGATCTCCAAACACGGCAGCGGGATTGATGTCATCGATCAAAAAGCAGCGGCGAAAAGGAACATACGCGTCTGCTCAGCGCCAGGCGCCAACGCTGCAGCGGTCGCAGAACATACGTGGGCGCTGCTGCTGGCCTGCGCAAAATCTGTTGTGCCACTCGACGCGCGTATGCGCGCCGGGCACTGGGACAAATCGGTGCATAAATCTCTTGAACTGGAAGGCCGTACGCTGGGGCTGGTCGGGCTGGGCGAAATCGGTCGCCGGGTCGCAAGAGCTGGCTACGCGTTTGGCATGCGCGTGCTGGCTTACGATCCTTACGCTACTTTCGTGCCTGAAGGATGCGAGCAGGTAAACACGCTGGAAGCACTTTATCAACAGGCTGACGTAGTATCCCTGCACTGCCCGCTGACTGAGGATAACCGCGCAATGATCAATGACGCCGCGCTACGCCATTTCAGACGCGACGCCATTTTTATTAACACTGCCCGCGGCGGCCTGGTCGATGAGCCAGCGCTTGCCGCAGCGCTCGCTGACGGCAGACTGCGTGCCGCCGCACTCGACAGCTTTTGCGCAGAGCCGCTGACCGTGCCTCATTGCTGGCAGTCGCTGCCGAACGTTATTCTTTCACCGCATATTGGTGGTGTCAGCGACGCCTCTTACATCAAGATGGGCACAGTTTCCGCTGCAAATATTGTCAGCGTACTGAGTGAAACAAAACAGCGAACTCTGGCCTGACAGCTTTTTAGCCCGATCAGCCGGGCTATCTAGTCAAATACACCGTTGAGTACCGCCGTGACTACGGCGGTACTTAGTGCAATCAGGACCAGGTTATCCCCCACGGCCCGCCATTCATAGCCAGGATAGTAAGGCAGCTCTTTTACCAGCGCAGCCGGTAACGTTTTCTTTGCGATCCCGGGCGGCAGTGGCTTACCCCGTGCAACATTTTTAGCAATGCCTGGCGGCAGAGCCCGATAGCCTGTGACGCCATAGCGCTCTGCCAGCGCGCGTGCCGTTGCATAGCTCAGCGCTGATCCCGCCTGTTCCGCGCTGCTTTGGCCCTGATGGGAGTGCTTGTCAGCATGCGGATTTCCTTTACCGGCATGTTTTTCACCTGCTCCGTGTGGTCCCTGACCATGGCCCTTCCCCGGATCCGCTGCTGCTGATCCGGCTATCAGACTTAATGCAAATAGGGCTGCCAGCGTAGCCGCTGGAGTGAAAGATTTGCTCATCGCCTCTGCTCTCAGGTTAAAAATGTTGAACATAATTATAGTAAATCTGGATCTTTTTTCTGCCGGAACCTGATCCTGTGGTTTGCGCGGCTGAGAGAGAAACTAAGGTGCCAGCCACCGCCCCGCCCATCCGTGCGCCTGCAGTAAGAATTCACAGCGTTGATGCGGATCGGCACTGACATCAAGCAGCTCTATACGCTTTACTATGATGCGTATCAGCGCAAAATTTTCCGGAGGATCAGTTAACGAGGCAGAAGCGTGTCCGGCACATGCCGCCTCCGGAGCGTCAAGGATCGTGCCGGGTGAATCAGGTGAGTGGAAAAGCTGCTGCGCAGAGGGCCGCAGCGTTTGCCAGATAGCATGGCACAACTCGCGCTCATCAACGCGACACGCTTCACCTTCCAGTCGCAGCTGGAGGCTGTTCTCTGCATCCCAGCCCAGCAGCGAGACATGCGGATTAGCCCTCATCTCCTGCACTTTTGCGCTGCGTGCGTCAGTGGTAAACAGTAATGAGGCTGGCGCAGGACTGAAATCGCGCAGCACGATTGTTCTGAGTTTAGGCTGCGCGTTTCCTGTTACGCTCGCCAGCTGCATCAGGGTAAAAGGTGAGCGCGTGCTCACCGCATGCGTTAACTTCTGCCAGATTGCCTGCAGATGCGCATCCAGTGAAAGTGCCATAGCCTCTCCTTACTGCTGAATGGGTTAAGGTGTAATAAGCGCGTCTATCGCTTCTGTAACGGGTCTCTCTCCCGCCGTCAGCTCAATGATGACGCGGGACACGGCAGGCTGATGGACCAGCGCCGCCAGCGTGGCGGCAACATCTGCACGTCCGATAGTGCCATAGGCGATTGCCGGCCCTGCGCTGATTCTGCCGGTTGCCGGCTCATCGGTTAACGTGCCGGGGCGCACAATCACCCAGTCAAGCGCGCTTGCGGCAAGGATCACGTCGGCCTGTTTTTTTACGCGCATATAGTTTTCAAAAGTGTCAGAAAGCTGCCTGCCGCGTCCGGCTTCAGGAAAAGCAGAGACCAGAATAAAGCGTTTTATCCCGGCGCGCTGCGCGGCGGCAACGGACTTAATCAGCCCCTCACCATCAACGGCCTTAGTCATCTCCTCTCCGCCTTTCCCTCCGGCGCCCGCCGTGAAAACCACCAGCCCGCATCCCTGCATCAGCCCGGTAAGTTGCTGTTCATCCAGGGCAACCAGATCTCCCCTGACAGTCTGAATACCCTGTTGCTGCAAGCTGGCTTCCTGTTCAGCGGTGCGGCACAATGCACGTGCCGTCACACCGTCCTGGCTCAGCTGCTGACCCAATTGACGTCCGATATTTCCTGCACCACCCACAATAAAGACGTCTTTCATGCTGTTCCCCTGCTGCAAAGACTGAAATATTTATCACAATACGATGTAATTTAACCACTTAACTCTAGCGTAAATCTCCGGCGTTGACCGGTTCAGGCGCAAACGGGATACTTTGGAAACAATCGCTTCAGAAGGGCTGTGAATGCCAACAGTAAAATCTTCTGCCGCTGCTCCCCGTGAACGCGGCAGACCGCGCAATTTTGATATTGATGTTGCGCTTGATAATGCCATGATCGTTTTTCGCCAGAAAGGGTTCCACGCCGCCTCTATTGCCGACCTTGGTGAAGCCATGCAGCTTACTGCAGGTAGCATCTACAAAGCTTTTCAGGACAAGCGCTCGCTTTTTTTGCGCGTGTTTGAGCGCTATATTGCAATTCGAAATACCGATTTGCGCGAACGTCTGAGCGCATACGCTACTGGCCGCGAGCGGGTTGCTGAGCTGCTTCAGTTCTATCTCGATTCCGCCAGCGAAATTGAGGGACGGCGCGGCTGTCTGGTTGTAGGCAGCACCGTTGAACTGCAGACGCTTGATGAAGAGTTATCTCATCTGGTGCGCCAGGCCGTGCTGCGCAACCGGGCTTTTCTTATATCGCTGATTCAGCAGGGTCAGGATGATGGCTCAATAGCCAGCCACCTGGATGCCGATACCACTGCCGGCTTGCTACTCTGTATTGCATTTGGTATGCGTGTAGTGGGTAAAATTCAGGATGTGACTAATGGCGAAGAAACTATTAAGATGGCGCTGCGCCTGCTGGATTAATGCTGCTGCGCTATTAGGAAATACGCATTTCCTAATTAAGTTATTTGACTGTTGTCGCGACTTTACGTTACAGGCGTCTCTGACATATTAAAAACGTTAAGCAATTTAAAAATGGATGAGGGTTATGTGCGGCAAGATGATTCAGAAGATGCAGAAGCGATGCACGCGTTACTGGGTGACGTCATTACGCAAATATTAAAACCAGGCGAAGCGCTTTCTTTGCAGGAGATTATTGGTGCGTTATACCGTACCGGTTTGCGGAGTGACAGCCCTGAAGTACAGCAGGCGTGTGAAAAGGTTATTCGGTCGCTGGCAAAGAAAATGAACTAATAGTGCCCGGTGAAGGTTGATTAAGCCTGTTAAATTAAGAAGAGAGAGTTATGTGCCAGAATCCATATTTTCCTGCAGCGGATAAAATCAGCGCAGAAGAGCAGACCAGAATACAGCAATCTGCAGAATTCAAATTACTCGGTGAAATGGTTAAAGAGATTTTAAGTTCTGATAAAACGCTCAACCGTAAGGCCTTGTGTATTTCTTTGCTTTCGCGGCTTGATCACTGTACCGATCCAGCAGAAAAAATGCATTACGATAATCTTTTTAGCTTGCTGTTAGGGCGGATTCAGGCAGCCTGACGTTAGTCATTGCCCTCGCCGATCATCACTTACCGAATCTTCTTTTTTGTACTCACACTGATACATCTGTATGGCGTGATATCGCTTTCGCTAAAGATGTTTTCACGTATTTCGATCGTTTTCTTTCGATATGTCTGCGTTTATCTGTTTCTCAGGCATTAACGGCCTGATGCCAAACCGCGCGCTTTGGCAGAACACAGGCTTCTGCTTTTCGCCGCATTAATTGCACAAAAAAATCATCCAGGTCAGACCACTCCCGGAAATTATGGACTATGCTCCTCTTATAACGTGTCCAGAAATAGGGAAATATGATGAAAAAAATGGTTGTTGCTGCTGTAGTCCTGACTTCACTTTTAGCCGTAACCGGCTGCTCGTCTAACCAGGCGATTAAAACGACTGATGGCCGCACCATTATTACCAGTGGCAAACCACAGGTAGACAGCGATACCGGACTGGTATCGTATGAGAACGCGCAAACCGGCAAAACTGAGCAGATCAATCGTGATCAGATCACGAACATGAGCGAACTGAATAACTGATCCATCTATCAAGGAGAGCACAATGAAGAAAGTTATTTTACTTCCTGTAGCAGCGGTTATTGCCCTGTCCGCCCTTACCGGCTGTACCCGTACCAGCTACGCTATTCATACCAATGATGGTCGTACAATTGTCAGCGACGGCAAACCGAAAGAAGCAGAGTCAGGACTGCTGGGCTATGTTGATGCTAACGGCGTTAAACAACAAATTAACAAAGCTGATGTGAAAGAGGTTTCCGAGATCCCACGCTCATAATTCGCGTGATATCACCGATAAGCCCGCGCAACTGCCGCGGGCTTTTTTTATTGCTATCAGGCTTGTTTTGGCTGACCGTTTGATGCCGTTAAACCGCCATCAACCGGCAGGTTAGCGCCCGTTATATAGCGGGCATCATCGCTGGCAATAAAGGCAATTGCGCTCGCAATGTCATCAGCTTCTCCTGCACGACGCAGTGGAATACGATCGTAGAAGCGCGCCAGTAACGCTTCATCCTGTTTTGCATTTTCAGTTAAATCGGTGAATGTAAAACCGGGACAGATAGCATTGACTCTTACGCCGTCTGAACCGTAATCCATTGCCAGCGCGCGCGTAAAGTTGGTTACGGCGCCTTTGGCCGCGTTATATACACTCATACCCCAGTCTCCGCCAAGTCCGGAAACGGAAGAGATGTTAACGACGTTGCCTTTAGTTTTCAGCAGGGCTGGCATAAAGTAGTGCGTACAGTAGTAGACGCCATCCAGATCGGTGCCCATGAGCGTCTTCCAGTCTTCAGGCGAAACTTCGTGGATCTTACCCTGAACAATACTGCCCGCATTGTTTACCAGTACATCCGCACGCCCGTAGTGCTGGCTAACCTTTTCACTCAGCTGCCTGACCTGCTCTGCATCTGAGACATCGCATGGAACAACAAGATGTTTGCCAGCAGGTAAAGCCTCTTTGACTTTTTGCAGCTTCTCTTCTGTTCTTCCCACCAGTACAACTGACGCGCCCTCAGCAGCAAAACGTTGTGCTGACGCAGCGCCAATACCTGAACCTGCACCAGTGATAACGACAACTTTATCTGCAAAACGTGACATGATTTCTCCTTATCTGATGGAAATGACCTCCCTAAGCCTGGCAAGCTCTCGTCAGTCATCAAGCAAAACCTACGTTTTAGGATGACTCTCAACGGAGAAAGCACGAAAAACAGACAAAACTTATAACAATGCCAATAGTGAGATGGAGCGACATTTGAACAATCAGCAGAGTACATTTCACCTGGCACAGAAAAACGATAGTGCAGAAATCAGCCAGCTCTTACAGCAAAACAGCGCGTTATTACAGGGAACATTTAGTCAGGAAAGGGTGTGCGAGCTGCTCAGTAATAGTGCAACCTGGGTGCTGCTGGTAAGGCAAAAATCACGACTGCAGGGCGTATTGTTTACTCAGGAAAATGCAGCAAATACGCCTGACATTATCACTGCCATGCTTAGCGCCTGGCCTGCAGGCAGACATTGCTGGATTTACGGTCCGATCTGTATCGCTACGCAGTCTCGCGGAAAAGGCCTTTCAGAAGCGCTTTTCGCGCGCGCATGTCGTCGCTATGGTTCGCGTAAGCCCGTGCTTTTTGTCAGGCATGACAATATCGCCTCTCTTAAAGCGCACATACGCCTTGGCCTGCAGCCGGTAGCGCAATTTAGTTATGACAATCAACAGTTCATTGTTCTGAGCCAGGTTGATAAGGCATCTGCAACAATGAAGATCACCTGAAAAATATGATTAAAAAAAGTGATGTAAACAGGAAATGTAAATATAAGCCAATTCTTAGGAAACGATTTCATACCTTAAAAAACACTCATAATTCAACATCTTAAATAATTAGCGAGCTAACTATATACCTGGCATGTAAATTTTTTTACTAAGCGAGCCGGAAAAAAATGACAAATTTCTCTATCATTAATATGTTCAGTGAGAAATCCAACTACGCACTGAGCTGAGTAACTCCTACCTTGCCTCCTCGCGGAGGCATTTTTTTTGCCTGTTAAGGCGCACGCCTCCCCCGCCTCTGGCCAGGTAATACAATTCTGTAAATCGCTTAAACACGGCACAATTGGTTTACCACACTATTTTATGCTGGTCCGATGAGCATGGCAGTTTTTCATCGTGTTTCGCGCTGAAACCCGTTTTCCGCTGACTTGTCATCTATAATTTATGAGCCAGCTTATTCTGGCAAACAACACACAGGATGCGTTTTCAGCGAGAGAAATCCTATTCAACATTTTGTTAGCCCGCCCTGCGCGGGTTTTTTTTTGCAGCATGTGAGAGTCAGCCTGGCGGCAATAGTCTGCAGAATTTTCATTGGCTAAAAAGCATTCGATCAAAAAATTCTGCTACCTGATTTGGAAAATTTCAAAATATATCCGGCAAATTCTGCCGTTACGCCTACAGTAAGTGTTGAGGTTATCCCGCAATCGTAAAGGAGGTTTGTTTGTCTATTCAACACGACGAGATAGGTCATGTCATTATCGGCGAAGCGGCACTCAGCCTTGCGTTGAGCGAAAAAAAGATCAGCGTTCATTCACTGATTAATGAGCTCGAATTGATGGCGAATGCGGGTGGCAGCGATGCCCGTCTTATTGAGATCTCAGAGGCCAGAAGCTGGCTGAGAAGTTTTGATAAACCTGAGCACGCTGTACCGTACGTGCCCTATTTGCAGACACTGACAAGCCTGAACGACGAAAAGAACTGACGCCTATGGACGTAGTCCGGCTCCGGCTGGAAGACGACGATAAAGATAACCTTATCGGTTACGCGCAAGCGTTTTCCGGCCGGAGAAATTGTCAGGGACGACACCTCCGCTCTGCTACCCTGCATATAGGCAGGCGCATACAGCATCATTTCCGGTTACACGCTTTCCTGCTGTGCCAGCTTATCATTCTTCGCTAATTTATCATCACACCCACTCCGGTTTTCAGGGAGGTCTTTTGGAACGAAATACAGCGGATAACCTTATGCCCATCACCCTGCCTGATACGCACTTTAACCAGATTCTGAGTCGTGAAGCGCCAAATCGGGATGATACCAGCGCTTTTCTGGCAGACGATCCCCGTGCATTCACGCTGCCAGGCTTTATTGTGCCGTTTGGTTATGCTCTGTATGTCTGTCCGGAAGATAAACAATACCGGCTGGTTACGCAGGAAAAGAGACCTGAAACGGTTTATGCGGTAAGGCTGGAAGAAACCAGGGATTATACTTCTCCTCTGCGCGCCTGCATTCAGATTATGGTCTGGCGCACGCGTCAGCCTCAACATGAACAGGCCGTGCATGGACTGGCACGCCGTTTTTTTTGTTATTTCCTGCATACACGTTCAATTATTATCACTGACAGTGCCCAGACTAATGCGGCAAAGGTTATGTGGGAAAGCATGATTGCCTGGGCATTGCGCGATCGGGATCATTATGTCTATGTATGGGATGGCACCCGCCACGACAGGCTGCTGGTACCCGTCTCTGACTGGCAGGAATTTTGCGAACACTGGGTAACATTTTGCTGGGGCAGCCAGCCTGACAGCCATTTACAGCGCAGAATTATCATCAGCACGGTTCCCCTCGCTCCAGAAGACCCCGAACAGTAACTTCCCTTCTCTGTGAGCCGCGTAAAATTTTGCCTGCTAATGCAGAGCGGGTATGTCGTAAGCGTGCCATGCTTAACATGGGTATAAATCGCAGCAGCGATATACAGGTACTTTTAGCGTGGCCGTGCAGCAAAGTCTATCCCGGCACTGCCCGATACGGGCCGCAAAAGTGAAATCCTCAGCTGATGTAATTCTGGCTCAGATTATTACCTTACGGAAAAGCGGCGATAACGGTCAGTATTCAGAGAGTTAATACAATGCTCAGGCCCGATCAAAAAAGGCGCATAGTCTTAAAAGCGAGTTTGTGTTAACCGTGTTTGGTTTTTTATCACGCTGACCAGCGTGTAATGATGACCGATCGATCTATTCCGGAAATAGCGTGCAACGCGTGAGCAGCTGCAAAAGTTGAACAAGAAGAAAATAAATAACATTAATTTTTTTTAAGATTATTCTGCCTTCAGTCAGTTTACACTGCGGCATCAGAATGATGTTGCACGCTATCAGTGCGTTACAAACCTGCATTTCATAGTCATTAAATATGTTTCGCCCCTGAGCTTAGCTGATTATTTATAACGTATTGTAGAAATATTGCTGCTCATTACACTTTAAAACCATTACAAACCATGATGAGGAGAGATGAAGTGTTGTTTCATGAAAAGGTAATAGGTCATGTCATTATTGGCGAAGCGACGTTGAATCTGGCACTGGGCGATAGAGACATCAGCGTTCAGGCTCTGATCGCTGAGCTGGGTCGTATGGCAGAGACAGAAGAGAATGATGAGCGTCTGGCACAAATTGCAGATGCCAGAAGCTGGCTGAAAAATTTTGTACAGCCTGAACGACTACACACAACGCATACACAATGGCAGCTTCAGGCAAAGCGTCATGAGCAAACAACCTTGCCAGCTAAACCGACGCCTTTCACGACGGGCGACGATGACGACAATTAACACATTTTATCGGAACAACCTTATACAGACCCATACACTGAACCTGTACAAAGATAGAGTGAGATTTTTGTTCTGGCAGGAACCGGTTCAAACCATTGATTTGTAACATAAAAAACAAACATCGTGGTAAAGCTGACAAAAGAAGGGCAGAAAAAGCTGTACAAGTAAAAGTTAGTTGTATAACTTTACCCCTGTCAGCACAACTTACTTATCTCAAAGAGGCTAACTATGCGTCAGAATATGGTACAGCACCCATCATCCGCTAGTGACATCGCTAACTATTTTAGTAAAGCATCCACTCTGAGCCAGCAGGAAACGCTGGGACAACTGGTTGTTGAAATTCTGACCTCAGGTAAAAACCTCAATCGCAAAGCGCTATGTACAAAGCTGCTTGGTCGTCTTGAAGCAGCAACCAGCGCTGAAGAAGAGCAGCATTATCAGGCACTGATTGGATTGTTGTTTGATCGTTAATATTGCGTAAATATGAGTTAGTGCATCTGGCGGGCAAGCATGATTACAGCTTTGCGGCAGGCCTCACGAACATCCTGCCCTGTCGCTGTCTCACCCATCTGATGCAGCGCAGTAGTAATATCATGCAGAGTCAGATGCTCATCCGGCTTAAGAAGGCGCGCTACGACCGTTCCGATAACGGCGTAGATATCTTCGGCGGTTGCGTCATTTTTCACATGACCTCCGTCCGTAGGTGGATAAGCATACAGTTTAACAGAAATTGTTCCCGGGGAACAATTTAGCGTCAGACTGTGGGAAATCTTTGATTGTGGTCAATTTTAATGCATTTTGCCACGCGCAGGTCGTCTGTCAGATTCAGTGATAATCGCTTTTTCGGATGCCCTTACCTGCATTTCACGTCTGACTTCATCGATAGCACGCAATGCGGCACGGATGCGATCCTCATCGGTCTCTTTATCCAGGCCAACACGCAGGCGATCAAGTAAAGCAGTCCATGAAATAGCCGCATTGGCATCAAGTAAATCAGTCACGGCCTCACCGATTAAAATTTCAGTCAGTTTTTCTTCAAATTCTTTTTTCATGATGTGTCCGCCTGCAGGTTCGGGGTCGCAAAGTTTAACACAGAATTTTCGTGTGTAACCCTGTACCGCAATGAGCCTGAGCGTTTCGTATAAATTTCACTGATTTACCGTATTCATGATGCCAGAAAACGCCCTTACTGGCGGAGATGAAAATCTGACCGAAAGAAGCCTGGCTAAAAAAAATGACCGGCTGCATTGATGATGCGCCGGTCGGTCAGAGTGATGCAGATGCAGAGAATGGCGCTACATCGCTTCGCGATATTCCGGCCACGACACGGATGTACCCTGTGGCGTAAAGAGCGACCCCTGGAAATCGATGACGCCTGCAGCCTCAAGCCACATCCACTCTTCAGGCTGTTCAATGCCAGATGCAATGACATTAATTTCAAGGGCTGAACAGCATTTGATAATAGCCTGCACGACGGCCTGCTTAGGACCGCTACGGTGTACATCACGAATAATCCCGGATGCAATACGCACGCGATCGGGCTGTACATGTGTCAGCAGTGAAAGTCCGGCAGAGCCATCACCGAAATTATCAATCGACAGGCTGATGCCCGCCTGCTTGAGCTGCTTGACCGCTTCGGTAAAGTCGTTCAGGCCCGGGATAACTTCTGTTTCACTGACGCCCAAAATAATCTGCTCTGGCACCAGCCCGGCGCTTTTGATCGCATCCGTAATGGTATCGACCGCGTTTGGCACTGCAACCAGCGTCATCGGCAGAATACTTAAATAGAGCGTCATGCCATCCGGACAGGCTTTACCCGCTTTCATCAGCGCCATACGCACAGCGTTCAGATTTGCACTGTATTTATCTTCATCTTCACCTGCACTCTCCTGACTGTCGGAGATGGCCTCCAGCGCGGTGATTTCACGGCCAAGTGGATCGACCACCGGGCGGAAATGGATGCCGTGCTCTTCCTGAAGCGACCCTGTCATATCGGGGATAAAGTCCCACAGATCGGCTGGCAGCACTTCAAAATAGTTCTCTTTTTCCCGCGATTCCACAAAGGTGCGCAGGAACTGCAGGCCCCGGTCATCATAGGTCAGCTGGAAGCGGGACGTACCGCGATCCAGTACCGCCTGAAGTACGGTTGACTGGTCATGTTCGCGCAGGTCAAACAGTTCCATTCCGGAATTACCGAAACGGCGATAAGGTGAGTAGTCACGCATAAGTTCAACCACATTGTGATGACGGCGGTCAGCACAGATGCGATTGTAGATCGTCATAACACCCTCTTCAGGTCCCTCAAGGATCTGAAAGAAATGCGTACCGTTAAAGAGCAAAATACCGGTAATCTGGTGCGACGCATTCAGGAGACTCGCCTTCTCAACCATACCCGGCAAAATTTTGACAGGCACATCAGCGGAGATGTGACTACGGTAAATGATTGTGGTTAGCATTAAATACTCCAGTTTACGTGAGTGTACCTGTCTACTTTATCAGCCGGCGGCAGCTACGTATAATGCTGTCTGAAATTATCTGGCTGAATTACTGTAAATATTAAATCCATGATTCCAGAAAAAACCAGCAGAGAATGCACAAAATTGCCTCTTTTCAGAATCATAGAGAAGCATAGTAAATAAGCGAAACGGGGTGGAATTGTAGTCTGCTGCCGGAAATTTTTTTGGCAAATGGTGTTGGTTCACGACGTTTGTTTGCGTTTTTTTCTCTGTAAACAGATGCGGGGCGCGCCCGCATCCTTGAAAAGATCAGACCGTATGGAAAACAGCCACCAGCTGACGTAAACGTGAGGCTCGTTCTGCAAGGTCGCCAGCCGAAGAAGCTGACTCCTCAACCAGCGCTGCGTTTTGCTGTGTAACCTGATCCATCTGGTTTACTGCAATATTAATTTGCGAAATCCCGCTGCTCTGCTCCTGAGAAGAGGCAGAGATATCCCGGATGAGCTGCGCTGTCTGACCGATGGCCTCTACGCTCTGTTTCACCTTGTCACCTGCATCTCTGGCCATCACTATCCCCTCTTCAGCGTGACCAACAGATTGCGCAATCAGTTCTTTAATCTCTTTCGCAGCAGAAGCAGAACGCTGTGCCAGCGAACGCACTTCAGATGCGACGACGGCAAACCCTTTGCCCGATTCACCCGCTCTGGCTGCCTCTACTGCGGCATTCAGCGCCAGAATATTTGTCTGAAAAGCAATGCTGTCAATGACGCTGGTTATCTCTTCAATTTTTGCCGAGCTGCCCCGGATACGTCTCATCGTTTCCATTACCGAGGACATCGCCTGTCCGCTGAGTGATGAAGCCTGCGTTGCTGCTTCAGCCATAGTTGTAGCGTGGTGAGTATTTTCAGCGTTCTGGCTGATAATGGATGCCATCTGTTCCATACTGGCAGCGGTTTCTGCCAGGGATGCGGCCTGCTCTTCAGTGCGGGCAGAAAGGTTTCCATTACCGTTTGCGATCTCTTCAGACGATGACGCTATAGTCAGCGCACTCTCCTTGATATCTGATACCAGACCGGCAAGATGCTGTTGCATCTGCTGCAATGATTGCAGCAATTGCCCCATCTCATTGCTGCCAGTGACATGAATCGGACAGGTCAGGTCGCCGGCTGCAACATGGCGGGCAGCGTTAACCGCCTCCTCCACCGGACGCGTCACCGAGCGGGATATCATAACGGCGACCCAGACAGCCAGTAACGCCACCGCGAAAAGTACCCCCAGCAGGCTGTATTGCGCATTACGGCGCGCATCAATTTGCTGATTCAGCATGATCGACAGCTGATCGGCGCTCTGTTTTCCCAGCGTGGAAAAGTTATTGATCGCCTCAGTGAATACCCGGACATACTCTGCCGGCGTGACGGTTTTGGTTTTGGATACAAAAATGGCATTGGCCAGCGCCAGTGCATCCTGTGCCTGCTGCACGGCGGTTGTATCCGCGCTGGCAAACAGCTGTTTTAATGCTGGTTCAATAGCAAAAACTTTATCCATATTATTGCTAAATTGCTCCAGCGCTACATTGCCATTTTGCAGCCGGAAATCCATCTGACTGAGCGCGACCTCTGATGTACCCGTGCCTGACGCAATCAGGGATGTGCCACTTGCCCTGATCTGCCCAAGGGTTTCTGTTAATAACGGCAACCGGTTGAAAATGCTGATAATCAGCTGATAGGTATTTAAGTCACTGTCCAGTGATAAGCCGTAAAAATCCAGGATGTCCTGGTTTGCTATTAACAATGTCTGGATCAGACTGGCATGACGGCTGAGGCTCTCTTCCAGTGAAAGGTGTTTATCACCAATCTCTGTCTGCAGTTTTTTCCACTCCCCGTCGGCTTTATTCAAACGCGCCAGCGGCTGTGCAGCCTCCGCGTTTTGGCCGAGTTCAGTGACAACACTGCTATAGAGCGAATCGATCTCCTCTGCCAGCGCCACACGCGAAGCACGAACTGAATCGTTGCTGGCAATAGCGATAGCACTTTCTGCCCGATGACGCTGGACCAGGTTAACCAGTGATAGCATCTTTTTTTCAACCGGTATGCCCGTAAGCTCAATTTTTTTAGCATCGATCGCCTGATTCCCGCTTTGAATAAACAGGCCGGTAGGAAATATAAATAATCCGAGCGCAAACAACCCCAGCAAAATAAACTTCGCTGGCAGATTGATCGTGTTTAGTATCTTTTTCATGCACTATTCCTGGGTGAGCCTAAAGAGATAAATTCCGAACGAAATATTTTTTATTAAACGCTTCAATTTAACCACCCATGCGTTATCAACGTTGCATCCGGGGCTGCAAGGTATTACCGCAATGCGTGAACTCAAAAATTATAGATTGCTAACGGTTATTTTACAGAGGATATATTGACGATATATTCTTGCGTAACACCCAAAGTCAAATAAGTTAAAAACTATAAAAAACATAATCTTATAAAATAATCACAGGTTCCATAAAAAGTCAAAACCCCGTTATCTATCGAAAAAACTTATCTCAGAATAAAGCGTTAAAGTTTTAGCTACCTGCGCCGATAATCAGCGATTTCTTCTTCGGCAGGGAAAGTGGCGCACTCTGCCCTCAATTAAAATGGCGTCTCATTAAAATACCAGCCCTGACAAACAGAGCCGTCAGGACTGGAAATTACAGGTGTGTTAACCGTATGCCTTTAGCAACGTTTCTGCAGCGAGTTTGCCTAATGCATTCGCGGCATAAGGGCTGTCGCCAGTTATGACATTGCGATCGCGATGTACCGTACCCTTGATATCTTCATTGATAATATAAATACCCATAGCGCGCAGCTTTTCACCAAAGTACCAGGCAAGATGACCTGGCATATACCCTATTTCCGGCGTCTGCTTGTCAATCGCATCAGGGAAAGCACAGATTTCATAGCCCGTCAGCGGATTATCGGACTCTGTTAATGAAAGAAATGCCGCCGGGCCGTGACAGAGCGAGATCAGATAACGGTCATTTTCCAGCGTCCAGCGTAATAACGACGCCACCTCTTGACTCTCCGGTAAGCCAATCAGCGCACCGTGCCCGCCCGGTATAAAAACAGCCGCGTAGTCGCTATGGGGCGAGAGGGTCGCCAACACATCGGCTAACCTGAGTGGGGAGCGAAAGGCTGGCTGGTAGCGCTGATAAAATTGTATTACCGCTTCATCCTGCTCCGGCATGGCCCAGTGTTCAAACTTTGCCATCTGACCAGAGAGCGTTGCAATGTCGAGGCCAAAGCCCGCCTGGTGCAGGTGATACATTGGCAGTAGCGTTTCTACCGGATGATTGCCGGTTGAAAACAGCGTATCGTTAGCCAAAGACAGATAACGTTCATCAGTACACAGGACCAGAATTTTTTTGCTTCCGTCACCGGGCACCGGATAGTCAGCGCCGTCCAGATCGGATACCGGGCTGGTAAATTGATTGCGCGAGTAGTCTGAGGGGAAAAATGCGTCTGCCTCGGCACGATCGGCAACGGGTTTCCGGCTGAGTTCGTTCGTCATTTATGCTTCCTCTGTAAGTAAATACAGAGAAAAGCGTAGGTGAAAAACCGGCCTGGCTCACTGAGCCAATTCTGAATGCCGCTGCGCCTGTTATGATGCAGAGCACACCCGCACGCATAACTTATTGCGTCACAGCGGCAGGCACTTCCTCAACTAATACCAGCGGGCACCGCCGCACCCGGCAGGCCTGAGAATAGGCCAGCGCGCAGACTGCGCACAGGTCGCATACGTCGGATTCATACTCATACTCCATATAGTATCGAAAGCGACTGGTGTGAGTAGCAGTACGCCAGAAACGCTGCGGCTCCAGCAGTTCATCAAGTTGCCTGAAAGTCAGGGCTGACGGGTTGTGGTACCCGACTCTTACGCGATAAGTTGTCATGCTTCGATTATTGAATGACTTACCGCTGGCTGCAACCGGACACCGGTTTTCATTTCGATAGCTAAAATGTATCAGTCGCTACTTTTCCGGCTCGATCTCTTCAATTAACTCAGCATCCTGCTGACGTACGCTGCCTACCCGCGTGGTCACCGCATGCCAGCAAAAGGCGTCTTCGGGTTCAGCGGCTTCATGCGCGATCTCCTGGGCACGACGTGCGGATGTGCTGTTGCTCAGCCATTCATGAACGCCTTCTGCAGTCAGGACCAGCGGGCGGCGATCGTGAATATCGACCATGCCTTTATTGCTGGAAGCCGTCACTATGACAAAACCTTCGTGCCCCTGAGCGTGATTAAACGGTGCTTTGCCGATGGCAGCAAAAAACAGCGGCGTTTTGCGCTGGTGATAGATGAAAAACGGCTGCTTTTTCCCTTTCTCTCTTTTCCACTCGAACCAGCCATCAGCCGGTACTATCGCCCGCCCCTGTTCCCAGAGAGGTTTAAACATCCGCCCGCTGGCAGCGGTTTCGCTGCGGGCATTAATCAGAGGCTGCTTATGCCACCATTCCGGCCCGTATCCCCAGTAGACGGGATCCAGCCGCAGCGCCTCTTCGCGCTCGCTGAGCAGTAATACGCGGGTACCTGGCGCGACATTGTAGCGCCCGATAGGCAATGGATCGTACTGGATCTCATCCGGCGCAATACCGAGCGCCATAAAATAGTCATCTCTGCTGCTGTACTGCGCGAATCGTCCACACATATTGACCTCCGGCTGTAAGCATAGGCCAGTTTGTCACACCCGCGACAGCTACTGCGATTGCGCCAAGTTACATTGACATCAATTTAATTTGGTTCAATACTTGTCGCTGTCCGGGCGCAGCATGCGCTTTCCCTGTCGGCCAGCATCAGTCAAATGGATCGTGAATGTGTACTGATATAAATGATCAAAGCGGTAACAACGAGCGTCCGCTGTCTGACGCACCGGTAACCGTCGACCAGTTCCTCTGTTTTGCGCTCTACTCTGCATCACTCGCCATGACCAAGCTTTATCAGTCCCGGCTTAAACCGCTTGGACTTACTTATCCCCAGTATCTGGTATTACTGGCGCTGTGGGAAAAAGATGAGGTGACCGTCTCGGAGGTAGGTGCACGCGTGCGGCTCGATTCCGGCACGCTCAGCCAGTTATTGAAAAGACTTGAAGCAGCCGGTCTTATTGTGCGTAAACGCGATTCAGGCGGCGATGAACGCCGGGTACTTATTTTCCTGACTGATGAAGGGCAGCAGCTTAAAAGCAAAGCTGCCGGGGTGCCCGCCGATATGATTTCGGTGATGGATACCCCTTATGAAGAACTGCATGATCTTACCGTAAGGGTTGCAGCCCTGCGGGAAAAACTGCATCAGGCACTGCCCTGAACGCCTGACCCGACCCCGTCTGCTCAGGCCAAAACGTGTGCAGGTCGTATAATGGCAGCCATAAATACCCGATTAATATGCAGAGGGATACCGCGTGAAACTCAGCGTTTTGGATAACAACAGTGCCATTCATGCCGCCATCGGGCGTACCGTGTCGTTTTTACGCAAATCCGGACAGCCTTTAAGTATTGACAACATTCTTGTGCATTTGCGGCAGCAGGAAAGTGAGGCGCTTGATGGGATGAAAGAGACCTATGCAAGCGCTGTACGCGCTCTGACAGCCAGAGAGCAATAAGCCATTACAATGTGCTATGTGCCTCGACACTCAGTGT
This sequence comes from Pantoea sp. SIMBA_079, assembly GCF_046940275.1. Lineage (NCBI taxonomy): Bacteria > Pseudomonadati > Pseudomonadota > Gammaproteobacteria > Enterobacterales > Erwiniaceae > Pantoea > Pantoea sp. SIMBA_079. Next base: position 55,307 of record NZ_JAWRYR010000002.1, read on the forward strand.
AACGTCTGATCATGAGAGGCCGCATCGATTATCGGGCAGTCTGCCCCCTGGATTTCCCGGATGGCAAAGTAGAGCGAACGGATTTTTGCTTCACTCTTTTCCGTTGCCAGCATCTCCTGCAGTCTGCTGAGCAGAGCATCATAAGAAACAGGTAACGCCTCTTCAAACAGCGCCATTACCGCCTCGCCTATTACTCTATCCACCCATTCATCATCATCTGCTTTGTTCATTCTGCGGTCGCCGGGTCAGTGTACATCTGGAAAAAAAGCTTTTAATACCGCTAAAAAGATACTACAAAATTTATGTCCATTCAGAAACAATCCGCAAGCAACGTCGGGCCAGGCCTGTATATTCCATTTAACTTGCTGATTAATATCCAGTTAACCTGATACGTGAAATATTTTACTGCATGTTAAACAGGTTCATTTCAGGATAAAGCGTAAGCGATCATCGCACCCGGTTTGCGTTTAACTCTGCACCATTACTGATTTTATCGCAGGCAACCTTGTATCTCCCTTCATTACAGGTAGTATATGAACCATATACACAACATATAAGGCACAGCCATGGGCATTGTGAAAATCTCCGATCTGATGCATGAAAATCTGCGTATCGCCAGCGGAGCATTGAGCCGCTCAGTTAATGCTCAGGCGGAGCACTGGATGAAGATGGGCATGCTGGCAGAACTTTATCCCGACAAAGACCATCAGGCGCTGGTCCGGCTGCTGATGCGCGTTGAACGCGACGGAGGGAGTGACCTGGCAGCACTCTTAAATCATCCTGCATTTCTGACTCAGGAGAAGGCATCATGAATATTACGTTCCATAATGCCGCGGAAATTGAACAGGCGCGCGCCGCGGGTAATGCTGCTGCTGCCGTGCTGGCCATGATTGGACCTTATATAAAGCCAGGTATCAGCACCGACGAGCTGGATCGTCTCTGTCACGATTACATCGTTGATGTCCTGAAAATCACGCCGGCAAATATTGGCTATCATGGCTATACCCGTACGCTCTGCACGTCAGTCAATCACGTAGTCTGCCACGGTATCCCGGGTCCGAAACGACTTAAAGAGGGCGATATCATTAATATTGATGTCGCGGTTATCAAAGAGGGCTGGTATGGCGATACCAGTCGCATGTACTTTGTCGGCCAGCCTTCAGTTCGCGCCAGGCGACTGGTGGATATCACTTACGATGCAATGATGGCGGGTATCAGCGTGGTGAAACCCGGTGCCCGGCTGGGCGATATCGGCGCAGCCATCCAGCGGGTAGCTGAAGGCGCAGAGTTCTCTGTCGTACGCGAATACTGCGGTCATGGCATCGGACGGATCTATCATGATGAACCACAGGTGCTTCATTATGGTACGCCCGGTAAAGGCCTGATGCTGGAACCGGGCATGATCTTTACTATTGAACCGATGATCAATGCCGGCAAAGCAGCGACCAGCGTATTGAATGACGGCTGGACGGTGGTAACAAGAGATCGCTCACTCTCTGCGCAGTGGGAACATACCGTTGCCGTCACAGATAACGGCTTTGATCTCCTCACGCCGTGGCCGGATGGCACCGGCAGCGACTCTTCGGTTCAGCGCTGAAGAAGGTTCATCGACTCAATCACCTCCGTCATCTGCTGAATCAGCATCTGTGCCGCGCGCGAAAGCTGCCGCGACGGTGCAGTGCATAATGCCAGCGTCAGAGGGCGCATGACGTTGTGCCGGAGCGGCACAAAGCTCAACTCCCCTTTTTCAACCTCAGTCATTACATCCAGCAGGCTCAGCACGCAGATCCCGCTGTTCTGCGCCACCAGCGTATGGATAAGACGAATATCATTACAGCCAATCACATTGTCAGGGCGGAATCCCTGCCGGTGGTAGAGCGCAGCGACCCGCTCATGAACAACCAGTGAGTCCCCCGGCAGAATATGTCGCTCATGACTCAGTTCACTGAGTGAAATAGCATCACGGGTTCTGAGCGGATGCTGGTTATTCATGACCACGCCCATTTCCAGTTCAGCAAAAGCCAGCACATCAAGGCCGCTCTGGCCAGCCGGGTCGAGGATAAGACCAAAATCGATTTCAGATTGTCTGATCAGCTGGCTGATACGATGGCTGTTATCGACGGTAAGCGTCAGATTCAGCCAGAGATGCGTCTGCGCCATGACCGCTATCCGTTCGGCTATCCGGCCCCGGGTCAGAGACTGCACCATTCCCAGGGTAACAGTGCCGCGTTTTAGCCCCTGAATTTCATCGAACCGCTGGCGCGTAACGCGAAATTCACGCTGCCAGCGAGTGAGATCGCTGTAGAGCAATTCGCCGGCAGTGGTCATGCGCAGCCCTTCCGGCAGACGCTCAAACAGCGGCGTATTAAAGGAGGCTTCTGCCTGTAAAATTTGCCGGTTGATCGCAGACGCCGACACGTGCAGCTTTTCTGCCGCCTTACGCAGACTGCCGCTGCGGACGACCTCAGTAAAATAGAGTGCAAAACGGGAAAATGGGCTCATCGTGTACCTGTACACTTTTTTGCAACAGCAGACTGTAATCTTAGCGATGGATCGTAACACAGAAGCGTAATAACAATGTCCTGAAAAAGAGTACGTTTATCACGGTCTGTGAACTGATTATCAGGAGATGACTATGCCCGGCCCGACACCGCCTGCCCACTGCACTTTTGACCCTGAAGACTGGCTGCGCCTGGCGCGCCACTGGCATCCTGTTGCGCGCAGTGGTGATATCAGCAGCGCCCCGGTAAAAGCGACGCTGCTGGATGAACAGCTGGTGCTGTACCGGATCAAAGGAAACATTGTAGCCGCCCGTGATATCTGTCCACATCGTGGCGTACCGCTGACGCTGGGTTTTCACGATGAAGAGGGCATTATCTGTCCTTATCACGGCCTGCGCTTTGGGGAAAATGGCCGGTGTAACCGCATTCCGTCGAGTCCGGACCAGCCGGTACCTGCCAAACTGCACCTTACCTCGTATGCCGTTGCAGAACGTTTTGGCTTGATCTGGGTTTGTCTTGCACCTGACAGTGAACAGCCTGCAGCACTGCCGACGATGCCGCACTGGGATGAGAGCGGATTCCAGCAAATCAACTGTCCCGGGTTCGACGTCGCAGGATTTGCTGGCCGGCAGGTAGAAGGCTTTCTGGACGTCGCGCACTTTGCCTGGGTACATACGGATACGTTTGCCGATCCGGCCAACCAGCTGGTGCCCGCTTATAATCCGGTTGAAACCGACTACGGCTTTAGCGTCGATTACTGGAGCTCCGTGAGCAATTTCGCTGCCGACAGCCCCTGCCAGGCGCCCGCTGGCTTTGAATGGCTGCGGCGCTTTGAGATGCATCTGCCCTTTACGGCCACATTAACGATTTTTTTCCCAGACGATGCCCGCCTGGTGATCATGAATGCGGCTTCTCCGGTTTCAGCCCGTCAGACGCGCATGTTTGCGCCTATAGCACGCAACTTTGATCTGCATATTCCTCCGGAAGAGGTGCACGCCTTTAACCTGCGCGTGTTTGAAGAGGATCGGCTGATGGTGGAGACCCAGCGCCCTGAACGCCTGCCGCTGGATCTTACGCTCGAGGCGCATATTCCGGCCGATCGCAGCTCGGTCGCGTACCGGCGTGGTCTGAAGCGCATGGGATTTGGTGAATTTTTTCTGGTCTGAGGGTCTGCGATGAACAAACTGATTACTGTGATCACGGACGGCATCTGGCGTCAGGGCCGCCGCAATCTTGGCGTCAGGCTAATGACGGCAGATGGGCAATTGCTGCCCGCATGGCAGGCAGGGGCGCACATCGATGTGCACCTGCCGTCGGGAATAATCCGGCAATATTCACTGACCGGACCGGAAAACAGACGCGACTGCTATGAAATTTGTGTAGCACTTGACGCAGATTCACGGGGAGGTTCGCGCTATGTACATGAAACGCTCCGCCCGGGTATGCAGCTTGCTATTTCTGCACCACGTAATCTTTTCCCGCTGGTTGCAGCAAAGAAAGTCATCTTGCTGGCCGCAGGCATCGGCATCACCCCCCTCTCAGCGATGGCGCAGGCGCTGGAAGCAACAGGCATCGCTTTTGAACTGCACTATTATCTCAGACAGCGGGGCGATGAGGCGCTTGCAGCAACGCTGAGCCAGAAATTTGCGCATGGCGTTTGTCATTTCTGGTACAGCAGTGAGGGAGTCAGCGCACGCAATCATCTGCCTGCCGGTGTCGCACATTATCAGCCCGACGCACATATCTATCTGTGTGGTCCGCTGCCTTTCATGTCACATCTGCGGCTTCAGGCTGAAGCCTGTGGCTGGCCCTCCGGAGCGATTCATACAGAGGCATTTAAAGCTGCTGCACCACAGCAGGTTACCGGGCGGGGCGCAGCGTTCACGATAACGCTGGCGCGCTCGGGCAGAAGCTGGCTGGTTCCGCCAGATCGGTCAATTGCAGCCGTGCTGACTGAGCAGGGCGTGGAAGTTGCACTGTCGTGTGAAATGGGCATGTGCGGCGCCTGTCTGACACCCGTTATTGAAGGTCAGCCAGACCATCGCGACACGGTTCAGTCTGACAACGAAAAAGCGTCGTCTGCCCAGTGTGTCGCCCTCTGCTGCTCCCGCAGTCATACCGCCAGCCTGATCATCGATCTCTGAATAGCCTGCTGCTGACCCGGCCAGCAGCCAGGCCTCCCCTGCCCGGGTAAAATCACCTGCGATAACCCGACATTTTCAGTCCTTATTTCTGTTCTGCCCATTCATACCAGGACTGAAAAAAATAAACGAAGCGTAATAGTACGCCTGCACTCTTTTATTGCGCGATGTCATGCTGTGCATGGCTAATTGTCACAACTTTTCATCAAACCTTTTCAGGACGCAAAGAACGCTTTCCTTTATCGGAGTAAAATGCTAACTATTCTCCTGCGTAAGATTAAGATAACAGGATCGTTTAAAATCGATTCTTACTTAAACAAACGACCCGTCGTAAATTAAAAGTCAGGATAAATTCTGGCTTGAATATGGTAAAAACAGCGCTACATTTATTTTTGCCACAAGTCAGCATGAACAGAGAGGAAAAAATGCAGGATTCCAGCAATAACCCGGAAGAAGCTGAAAAAACCAAACCACGCCGCGGTGGTGCAGGTAACTTTGCTGCTAACAAAGAACGTGCTGCTGAGGCAGGCCGTAAGGGCGGTCAGGTCAGCGGCGGCAACTTCAGAAACAATCCTGAACGGGCTATTGAAGCGGGCAGAAAAGGAGGAAAAATTAGTCGTCGTAAGTAAACTTATACAGCATCTGATACCCCCTGCACTTCATTTAATCCTATAAATGACACTCTCCTGACATCGTTTACGCTTCGCTTAAGCGAAAGAATCGACCTGTCAGGAGAGTTATTTTTCATCCGGAGAAAAATTTTCGATTAAAAGTTGATCGATGGAATTTCTTTACCGCTTCGCTTTATTAACAAAACAAACACCCTATATTTCCTGGCTGATTTGGAAATGGCTTTTTTATTAGCCAGCAACATGACTGAATATATTTGTACAACGAACACCCCTTTGTACACTTTTATTAAAGATATAAATTCATACTTCAACGTATTTAAAATAAGAAACGACATAACTCTATATTTAATAAAGAAAAATTGCATATTTGATGCATCTTATCGTTACCTGCGCGAATGGCGGGTATTTCGTTTGAGGAAGCAGCAATGAGGTATGAGTGCAACCGCACGCAAAGTGTGACGTGCGCATTGCTGCTGACTATAGTTAATGTTCAGCGATGATAAGGGGGACTTTATGGCTGGTGGCTGGTCCGAAGATGGCGCAGTCCAGAAACAGATTGATGCAACGGTAGATGATGCTATTGCCCGGGCACGAAGTCATCTGAAGCAGGGTGAAAGTGCCCGCTTCTGCGATGAGTGCGGAGAACCCATACCCGAAGCGCGTCGCGCGGCACTGCCCGGCGTACGCTACTGTATTCAGTGTCAGTCTGAACTGGATAAGAAAGAGGCCAGCAGTAGCGGGTATAATCGCCGGGGCAGTAAAGATAGCCAGCTACGTTAGCTGGCTGAGGATGTTGTGACTCAGCTCCAGAGCAGGACGTTGTTACGCCCTGCCCGCTTGACCTGATAAAGCGCTTCATCCGCATGGCGTAGCCAGTCGCGCAGAGAATCAGCACTGCTTGCCGGAGCGATACCGATGCTCACCGTGCAGTGATAATCGGGAGCGGCCGGTAAAACCACCTGCGCGATTTTTTCACGGAGTCGCATCGCCAGAGCCACTACGGTGTCATCACTGGCATGGTGAACGATAACGCTAAGTTCATCACCGCCCAGGCGCGCAGGAATATCCTGAATACCAACATAATTACGCAGCAGAGCCGAGATCTCAGCCAGCAGAAAATCGCCTGCTTCATGTCCCCATGTGTCATTAACGGCCTTGAAATGATCCAGATCCAGCAGCAGCAGATAGCCGTTACTGTCACCACGCCGCGTACTTAAAAACTCACTCTCCAGACGTCGCTCAAACAGCCGTCGGTTAGGGATCTGCAGGCCCGGATCCATCAGGGCCACGCGCTCCAGTTCACGATTACGCTTGCGCAGTTGCCAGGTGAGATTATAGGAGGCAATACTCAGCGCCAGCATATAGCAGCTGGCCAGCGGCAGCGTCAGCCACACTGTTTGCATGGTAAATGCACTCTCTGCCCGTGCGCCATCAAGTATCCATACCGGTAAAAAAGAAACGATAAATGCTTTAACGGCTGATATCAGCAACGTGCTGCCGCCCGCCGCATAGCGATCGGAAGCCAGCACTGCCATGATAATGACGGAAGGCACCGGACTGAGCGACATCAGCGCCACCCAGATCCCGCCAAAAGCGGCGTCTAGCGTAAGATTGCTACGTTCAGCACTGGTCGGGTCTTCAGCGCGCAATGCACGCTGGCAGGCGAGCCATGGCCAGGCAAACGCATTAATGAACAGCAAACCGCTGTAAAACAGCTCACGCTGCATATCGAGCAGCACAGAAAGAACAGGGAAAAAACAGAGCACAGTGCCGAGCTGCCGCATAAAAAACATGCGCCGGACAAAACGTCTCGACCGTTTTTTCAGATGATCATCATCAGGGGTATAATAGTTCATTCTAAGAAAAGTCTGATCAACAGGAACCGCAGTTTATCGGGAAATAAGCGCAGGCAGCCAATTATTTTGACGCTGGGACTTTGTCGATTGAAGTTACTGCGCTTATGTAATTACGCCTGTACCTTGCTGCGTATTTTAGTATCACTATTTTATCAAAAAAATAGTGATAATTATCAGAGGCATAAATATGGCAAATCTGTATACGTGCGATAAACATTGCAGTGTTCAGGCCGCCAGTACAGCCTGGCTTAAGAAAGCTCTTTTTTTCAGATGGCGCGGTTACCACGCTATCTGAACAGTACCTGTTGGCGATTTCAGGCTGAAATCGCCGTTAATCATAGACTTACCACTGAGTCGCCTGCATATCAATGACGAAACGATAATGCACATCGCCGCGCAGCATACGCGCAAATGCCTGTTCTATGTCGCGTCCTGTAATGATCTCAATATCCGCCACGATATTATGCTGACCGCAAAAATCGAGCATTTCCTGCGTTTCCTGTACGCTACCTATCGAAGAGCCAGTGATGCTCAGCCTGCGGAAAACCATTGGCGTTATATCAGGTGAGGTATGAGGCCGATCCGGAATGCCTACCAGCACCATGCGTCCATTGGTTTTCAGCGTGGCGAGATAAGGATTAAGATCGTGTGGCGCTGCCACGCAATTGATAATGATATCCAGTGAAGTCTGACAGGCCGCCATCTCCTCCGCATCCCGTGATACCACTACCCGACTGGCCCCCAGACGCAGTGCGTCGTCGCGCTTGGCTGCAGAGGTAGTAAACAGGGTGACATCTGCTCCCATTGCACAGGCCAGCTTAACCGCCATGTGTCCAAGTCCGCCCAGCCCGACCACGCCCACGCGGTCTCCTGCTTTGACGTTAAAGTGGCGCAATGGCGACCAGACCGTAACACCAGCGCAAAGGAGCGGTGCAACGCCTGCTGGTGACAGGTTTTGCGGAACAGCGACCACGAAGTGTTGATCGACAATTACGTTTTCAGCATACCCTCCCCATGTGGTACCGCCGGTATATTTGTCGGTTCCGTTATAGGTCGCAGTAAAACCTGCTTCGCAGTATTGCTCTTCATGCTGCTGGCAGAAATGACAGGTCCGGCAGGAATCGACCATTACGCCAACGCCAACCATATCGCCGGGTCTGAATTTGCTGACGTCATTGCCGGTCTCTATTACCCGGCCAACGATCTCATGGCCCGGTACCAGCGGATACTGGCTGACGCCCCATTCATTGCGCGCCATATGCAAATCAGAATGGCAAACGCCGCAATAAAGCACCTCGATTTTCACATCCTGGTGTTGTAACGGACGCAGAGCAACATTGTCAGATGTCAGGGGAGCGGTTGCATTATGCGCAACCAGTGCATTGATTTTCATTGTGCCTCCGGCAAAGATGGCTTAATAAGTTAAGAGGCGGCAGACTATAGTGAATGCGAAAAAAAATTAACAGTAGGCACCAAACGGTGACCTTATAAGGAGTCAGGTAATGCCAGCCTGGGAAGAGGGTAAACTGGTCTTTTATGCGGATTCACCCCCGCGCAGACTGCTGGAACTGTTCTCTGTCAAATGGAGCACAATGGTGCTGCATGCGCTTTATCACTGGCCGGATCACTGTGCCAGAACCGGCGAATTGCAGCGCAGTCTGCAGGGCATATCGAAAAAAATGCTGTTTCAGACGCTAAAGGCGCTGGAACAGCGCGGGCTGGTTGAACGACGGGAATATGCGGTTACGCCAGCTAAAGTCGACTACCGGCTTACCCCGCTGGGAATGACCTTTGCCCGACCGGTAGAGGAGATGTACGCGTGGGGGCTTGAGAACCAGGCCGCGCTGGACAGTATGGAAGCCAATCTGCACGCAGCACGGCTTAACGCAGAGTCAGAGGAGTAACAGAGTCGCTGCCGGCGACTCTGTCTGACAGAGTTAGTTAAACGGCGCTTCCCGGGCCAGCAGGCGCGCAATGACGTTAAGCGCGCCCTCTTCATTATTATTCTGCGTACGATAACGTGCGACTGCCGAAACCGACGGGGCGGCGTTATCCATGGCAAAGCTGTAGCAGGCCTGCCGCAACATCTCTATATCGTTTGCACTGTCGCCTATCGCCAGCACTTCACAATCATCAATGCCCCACTTTTGCTGCAGCATTGCAATGCCATGCGCTTTATGACAGCCCGGAATGATCAGATCAATAAAGCCAAATCCGCTGGAGACCGGATGCATGATGTTCTCAATTGCACTCAGCTCGTGATGCAAACGCGTCATCAGCGCCTCAACACCTTCATGCTCCAGATTCAGTGAGAATTTAAATATGGTGTCATCGATGCTGCTCAGATCGTCGCGCTTTTCCAGCCGGCGATAATGATTGCTGAGCTTATTGACGATATGTTCAGGCATCGAAGTATGCACATAGGCGCTGTTACGACCGCAGACCACGACGCTGATATCAGGCTCTTTTGCCAGAATAGTGAGGATCTGCTCTACCCGCTCAGGCGCCAGCTCTCCGCAAAACAGCTCTTCATTGCAGTCTGAAACCCAGGCCCCGTTTTCCGCGACGAAAGCGATCTCATCCTTGATGTCAGGAAAATAGTGCTGCAGCTGATAATACTGATTGCCGCTGGCCACAACAAAGCGGATCCCTTTCTCTTTAAGCAGTGCATACTGGCGGGCAAAACGCTGCTGATTATAGTGCTTGTTGTCATCAAGGAAGGTGCCATCCATATCTACTGCAATCATCTTAACTGCCATTATTCTCTCCCGTATTGAATCTGTCGTCAGCGCGTCCGGCCTGTCATAAAGTATAAGCTTACTCGCGACATGGATTAATGAGAATGTTAATAGTGACGATGTTCACTGCTTTCAGAGATTTCTCGCTGGTCAAAGTGGAGTACCTTCACCCTTTACTGATTACAGTGAATGAGACGAGTGATGCAGCAGTGCGAGACAGGCAGAAAAGGATGCCGGCGGCGCGTTACGGCCGCCGGACTGAATCAGTGATTATCAGGATAGCTTAGCGTAATTGCATCATCAGGCAGATGCGTAAAGGTCTTAACCAGCTGATGGTAATCGGCTACCGGATTAAGCGCTGCAAACTGTTGTGGATAGAGATCCTTCGCCAGAATTTCCATGCCGATGATATTCCAGGGGTGATTGTAGAAATGGTGATAGATGCCATAAACCCGGTCCTGCTTAACCGGTTCAATCTGTGCCACGCCGGTACGGTGCGTCAGCGTCTGGAAGGTCGCGGTAACGTCCTGAGGCTTAACATCGTAGCCAAACGGCAGGACATTATTGTTCGGCCGCTTTGAGCCAGTCATGATATAGACGTCTGGCTTCATCGCGATGATTTTTTCCAGCGAGACAAATCCTGAATTACCCGGTAAAAGTGCAGAGCCAATGTTTTTGCCCCCTACTGCTTCAATCAGGCCGCCCCAGCCATTATGACTGTGCGTAAAACAGCAGTTGTCACTGTTACCGGCAATGGGCTCAATAAACACGGTCGGTTTTGTTTCAACGCTTTTTACAGTGTTTGTGATGGCCGACATTTTTTGCTGATAGAAGGTTGTATAGTCACGGGCTTCATCTTCACGATTGAGGATCTCTCCAAGCAGTGAGACGCTTTTGGCCGTGTTCTGTGCCGGATGGAGTTCATAGTCAACAAACACAACCGGTATATGCAGGTTTTCGAGCGTCCTGATCACGCCAGACTGAATCAACGCCGGTTTTGCACGTAACTGTGCAATCATGACATCAGGGTGCTGTGCCAGCACGCTTTCAAGATTAACCTGTCCCTGATCGTTGAATCCCATATCAACAATTTTTTCCGCCTGCGGCCAGCGTGCCTTCAGCATTTGCCAGGTTTGCGTGTCCTGCTTTTTAGGCAGGTTATTCCAGGCCACAACGCGTTCAAAAGGATTGTCACGATCGAGCAGGGCAAGCGTCAGTACATCACGCCCATCCTGTAAAATAATATGCCGGGGCTCTTTAGAAAACGTATGTTGCTGTCCATCCAAATCGGTGATGGTCAATGGATAGGTGGTGGCTGACGCTGATACTGCTACACCCAGAGTCAACACCATGCCGCACAGAACTTTCATTTGAACTCCCTTCTTTACTGAATAGTAATTATTATCATCTAATTTATCATAACTCTGAAGGCTCAGGCAGGTTACGTATGGCTGCGGTTGTAACGGAATGCGTCATCTTCCGGTATCTCTGTTTGCCTTCTTGCGCATAAAGGGGAGATCAGAAGAATGAATCAGGACGTTGATTGATGAGAAGGGTTCATAAATCTGTAAATCCGCAATGCGCGCTGGCAGAGTTTACTATCGTATAACCTGAAACAGTGGCGATTTCAGGCTGAAATTATTAGCATAACTCCAGACGGGACAATGACTTAGACATGAAATTGCAGTGGCGAACGTTAAAAGCCGCCCGCAGGCGGCATGGTTACTGCTCCAGGTATTTAGCAAGCGTGCTGCTGATCACCTTGTCCAGTTCATCCTGGAGCTCTTTAGGCTGGCGACTGAATTCATAACTGAAGGTTCGCCCTTTGGATTTTTTCCGGGCATACCGATCTTTATCGGCAAAGTTCCAGAGCGGCGTCGTGACGATTTTCTCTTTTCCAGGCGCCTCAAGCAGGGCGTTACTGCCATTGCGCACCAGACGTAGAATCGCATTCTTGACTTCATCCTCAGCCAGTCCCTCTTCAAAGGCAACGTCATCAATATCTGCACTGATCGTCTCAACCAGCGTTGTTATGCTCTGTTGTTTCTCCTGCAGCTTTTCATACGCCTGAAGCAGCAGCTTATAGTCCGGATAGGCGAGTTCAGCATGGTTAGGAAACAGCATAATCAGTTCAGCTGGCACGCTCGCTGCCTGTAAAGCGCGTGTCACTTTCGCTTGTGACAGCCCCTGTTGTTCAGCAATCTCTTTTTGCGACAGACCACTCTGCTTTAACGCAAGCAGACGCAGGCCGACTTCGCGCAGATTGTGCTCACGCGCGGTCTGAATATCCTGAGCCAGACGACGCGCCTCTTCGGCAGAGATATCTTCATCAGTCACCAGTATGCTCAGGCCCGTTTTGCATAAAAGTGCGGCTGCACGACGGCGCGATCCATCAAGCACCTCGATACGGTCACCGCGCTTTACCCCAATAGCGGGAAAAAACTGCTGCAGTTTAATTGTACGAATAATGTCACGCAGAGATTCTGGCGTCAGGCCCGACTGGTCACGCCCATTCGTCTCCTGCACAACAAATGTCTTTGTTTCCACATCGCGGGCAGAAACGTGCTGAAGTGAGAACAACGCACGCTTGCCGGTATTCAGCACAAACGTTTGCGTATGTTCTGCAGCCTTATCTTCATTTTGCAGAGGTGACTGGCTGAAAGTACGGCCAATAGTAATGCGTTTTGCGCTCATCTTAACCTCAGTTCAAACGAATAAATTCAATACGGTCAAATACGGCTTTGGCAAAATCCTCCGCAGCTGAACGGGCGTTTTTCAGGGCCTCACTGCTGCCTACATAGGTAGAAGGATTCGCTGAAATGACCGTATCAAACGACTCACCACAGCGCTCAAACCCATCAAGCCGCGGCAGGGCGGCATCCAGCATATCACCGCCGAAAATCTCTTTAGCCAGGCTGTGGCACATCTTATGATCGGCTTTATTGGAGAGCTTTGACATAAAACCAATATTGCCCTGCAGCCGGCACTCAGCCCCTGAGGCTTCAATAATCCCGACCAGCTCAGGCAGTCGGGTGAGATATTTGAGCGTTGAATGAAAATCGACCTGTGCCGGGGGAACGGGCGTCATCAGCAAATCAGAGGCAGCAATCGCATTTTTGAGAAAGGCATCCAGATGCGGACCACTGTCGATAAAAATAAAGTCATAATCTTTTTTCAGCTTCGCTACAACGTTTTGATACAGCACGGCGTGCACGTTCTGACCAGGCAGATGCTCGTGACAGAGCTCCTCCCAGCGTGAAGCAATAAACGCATCATCAATGGAGGCCGGCAGCACATCTACGCCCGGGATGATAGAAGGCACGATAAAATCGCTTTTCAGCTCTTTTCCGCTGACATTCTGTAGCATCGCCTGCGCGGCGGTAGCCTCAACCAGTCCAACAGAACGTTCATGATTCAAAAACATGGTGGCAGAGGATTGCGGATCGAGATCGATGACCAGAATGCGTAAATCTTCAAACAGCAGGTGCGGATGGGCCCGCAACGCATGCGCCAGGGAGACGGTTGAAACCGTTTTAGAGACGCCGCCTTTCAGATTGCCTACGAAGAGGGTATACGCTTCAGCGTAACGATCGCGATATTTAGGCACGCCCCGGTGATGGTAGATATCGACAATATTTTCAATCGACATTGCGTATTTGGTGGAACTGCCGGCAGCGCGTTTATCAAACACATAGCCGTTTTCTTCCATCTCATTGACCGCGTAATCAACGCTGGCGCGCGTCAGCTTAGGCAGTTTGGCCAGTGCGGCTTTCGCATAGACCTGATAAAACGTGTTTTCTTTGAGTTCTTCTTTTTGCGCCTGAATCTGTTCGGTGAGACTCATCAGCATTCGTTCTGAACGTTGAGCAACCTTCAGAATCTGCTTCTCATCATTAGCCATACCTGCTCCACACATGTAGGATTTATGACTTTATACTTAAATCCTGCACATAAGGCAATTACTTATCCTGTAAACCAGATTGCTCAATTATAGGTACAGAGTGAGTTGCTCATAGCATTCACTGTGATCAGTAACCGCTATCCGTACGGGCAATAGCGTTCACTGTAATCAGTAAAAGCAGGGCTGCAGCCAGTCCGGGCGGGAAGCACACGCCTGAACATTCACTGTAATCAGTAAATGGCGATGCTGGCGTTCACTGTAATCAGTAAAAGAGCCGATAACGGTTTGCCTCGCATACCGTATGCAAGAGAGGAGAGCGTTGTGCGTCAGCGTAGTGAGCCTGAATAATCCGGCATGTTCACTATAATCAGTAGCTGACTGCAGGAAGAGAAGAGCCTTTTCTTCAGCATTCACTGTAGTCAGCCGATCCCGACGAGTTAATCCTTCAGGCAAAAACGTTCACTGTAATCGGGAGAACGCGATGCCGCTTCCGGTAAAACCAGAGACACTTTAACCGCATACCGTCAGCACATTCACTGTAGTCAGTAGCCGGGCGGCCAGTTTTGCCATAAAGGAGTGACTATTCACTGTAATCAGTAACGGCACACTATCCTTCTGCTATCAGCATTCACTGTAATCAGGAGACTGGCCAGAATCCGCCCCGGGCGACCTGCGTGACAGCAGTATACCGGGCTTTATGCCCTGTTATGTTTGGATACCGTAGCCGTTCTTGCTCTCGTACTGATTACAGTGAACAGCAGCATTGCACTCTTTTCACTGGTGCGGGCAGGGCAGGGGGTATGGTTAGACATTCACTGTAATCAGCAGCCGCGATCGAAAGACGCTGCCCAATGATGTATGTTAGTACTTACTATCAATATAGCCCGCAGCAAACGCAAAACGTAACCGGCTGTTTAGCCAGATCAACATAAATCTACTGCTTATAGTGAACGTTACTGACTACAGTGAACAGGCGAGGACAATGCAGAGTTGAGACACTGATTAGCGCTGCACGGCGGGCGCAGCGCAGCAGCGGGAAGACGTTTTACTGATTACAGTGAATGCCACCACTATTCATCAAAATCTATCTCGTCCAGCACATCGATGCTCTCCAGATTTCCGATACCATCCAGCTTGGGCGTCCTGCTGTGGATGATGAAAAACACCGAACGTCCGCGCTTAACCTCAGAGTAATCAAGATAGCCTATCTCTTTCAGCTGCTCCATGGCACGACGCACCACATGGTTCTGCGTGGTGGTCTTTGAACCCAGATTAAGACGCATACGCAGTCGCGCCAGCGAAATAGGCGCCGGATTAACAGGAAGGCTTTCCAGATAGGTATAAAGCGCCTGCGCAGACTCTTTACGTTTCAGACGCGAAATGGCCCGCAGCTGAAGCAGAACTTTGTGATCAAAGTTATATAACTCAAACAGCTTCGGATCGGCCTGAATACGAACCAGATCCTTTTCCCGATCGTAATAGGCAGATTGCACAAGGTGCGTGTGATAAGCCTTGCCGTTGCCTTCAAAGGAGAGCGTATTGGTTGCAATGCGCCGTAAAGAGGCATCCAGGCGCCTGCGCAAAGCTGCAGAAGAGTTAGCTGACGGAATACCACACATCTTAACAAAATCGATAAAAGGCAGCGTAACCGTGTCGCCTTTCGTCGGATAGCGTGAGAAAGACTGAATAATACCTGCCCAGGTTTTAAAATCGTTGTCCATATCCAGCCTCGCGCCGGTTATAGTGATCTTTTCATATCCTTCGGCTTTCACCAGTGACAGGTTTTTCAGCTCTTTTGTCGCATCAGTAGACGCCATAGCCCCTGATTTGCCACGAGCAGTGGATTTAAGAGTAGGAACAAACAATCCCAGACGCATCAGTGCCACAGGCTGAACCGTATTATTCTTGTTAGGATGAAGCTGGATAACTTCACCGCTGTTTTTTGTCACCGACAGAAAAGGTTCCAGTAACGCCTTGTTTTTACTCTCGTTGTCTGCCATGGCATGAGATCTTCATTTTGTGGATGAAAGGGATCGTTTTCTGACTACAGTGAACATTAGCACTGATTATAGTGAACATTCCACAGAGTATAGTGAATATAGCACTGATTACAGTGAATGCTTTACTGATTATAGTGAACAGCGTCACCCTTTGAAGCCTTGTGTGGCGCGGCCTGCGGCGATCGGGGATCTCTTAGGATCTATCTTTGATCTCTTTATGATCTCTTATTAGGATCTGGTTTATGTATAAGTGGATAACTCAGGATCCGGCAATACATCGTCTCTGTGCAGTTGCTTTCAATAAAAGAATAACTTGCTCAATATTATTCATTTTATATCAATAGTAATCGGGCGTATCGTGATACACATAATCAACAGCAATGTACTGAGGAATTCTGATGACTGACCATGTGATTTCACGCAATCCTGCAACGGGTGCCATTCTCGCAACATATCCGCTTCAGACCCCCGGGGAACTTGATCACTCCCTTGCACAGAGTGCTAAGGCTGCTGAGCTGTGGCGTAATACACCGATTGAACAGCGTGTAAAGGTACTGCGCCAGTTGGGTGAACAGCTGCGTCAGCGTCAGGATGAGCTGGCAACCATGGCCACACAGGAGATGGGAAAACCGATCGCTCAGGCACGGGCAGAAGTGCTGAAATGTGCCAGCTTATGTGACTGGTATGCTGAAAATGGTCCGGCCATGATTGCCGACAAACCGGCTCCGGTAGAAGGTGAGCAGGCGTGGCAGTCATTCAGACCCCTGGGCGTCATACTGGCTGTTATGCCGTGGAATTTTCCTTACTGGCAGGTTCTTCGTGGCGCTGTCAGCATGCTTCTTGCCGGCAATACTTATCTGTTAAAACATGCACCGAGCGTAATGGGGTCAGCTTATCTGATGGCTGAACTGTTTGAGGCAACAGAGCTGCCGCACGGTGCTTTCACCGTTATTAATACGGACAATGAAGGCGTTTCTGCGGCGATAAACGATCCGCGCGTTGCCGCCGTTGCAGTCACCGGGAGCGTACGCGCAGGCGCCGCTATCGCAGCACAGGCCGGCGCAGTACTTAAGAAAACAGTGCTGGAGCTGGGAGGGGCCGATCCCTTCATTGTACTGGCCGACGCCGATCTTGACGCTGCCGTCGCTTCAGCCGTTATCGGCCGTTATCAGAATACCGGACAGGTCTGCATGGCAGCGAAGCGCTTTATTATCGAAGAGAGTATCGCGGCTGAGTTTGAAGCACGCTTCAGCCAGGCTGTAGCCGCGCTGAAGATAGGCGATCCGCTTGATGAGCAGACCTTTATCGGTCCGATGGCACGTTACGATCTGCGCGATGAGCTGGATGCACAGGTGCAGCAAACGCTTAAAGAGGGCGCCCGCCTGGTACAGGGTGGCCATAAAATTGATGGTGAAGGGAATTACTATGCCCCTACCATTCTGGCTGACGTCACGCCGGAGATGACAGCTTTTCAGCAGGAAATTTTTGGCCCGGTAGCGGCAATTACCACGGCACGTAATGCTGAACACGCGCTTGCCCTGGCTAACAACAGCGATTTTGGCCTGAGTGCCACGGTCTGGAGCCGCAATGAAACAGTGACCGGCTGGCTGGCAGAACGCCTGGAAACGGGAGCAGTGTTTATCAACGGTAACGGCGCATCCGATCCGCGCGTCGCAATTGGCGGCGTAAAAAAGAGTGGCTATGGCCGTGAGCTTTCCAGTTTTGGCGTGCATGAGTTCTGCAATATCCAGACAGTATGGAAAAGCCGTCGCTAACTGCCCTGAGGCGCGCAATACTGTGCGCCTCACGATTTTCGGGCAGCCACTAATATGAAGAGTCCGGGCATTATTATCCTTGCAGCAGGGCGGGGAACTCGTTTTCAGCAGGCGGGAGGAAAGGGCAACAAGCTGCTTGCCATCTGTCCTGACAACACCGGTGCACTTCATCCTCTGCTCAGTATGACGCTGCGTGCAGCGCAGCGCAGCGGCCTGCCGCTTCTGCTGGTAACACGACCTGAATATACCGCAATACAGGCGCTGGCTGCGGCGCAGGCGATACCGGTGCTGTGTGTCAGCAGTGCAGGCAGCGGTGAGACTATTGCTGCTGCCGTTCACGCCACTCCGCACTGGTCTGGCTGGCTGATCCAGCCTGGCGATATGGGCTGGGTCACTGCAGACGATCATCAGCGTATCGCCAGCGCGCTCTCTGAAGGCGCCTGCCAGGTCCGTCTTTGCTGGCAGGACAAGCCCGGCCATCCGGTCGGCTTTGCAGCAGAATATGGCCCGGCAATGGGTCAGTTAAAAGGGGACAGCGGCGCCCGCTCGCTGCTTGATCCCGCCCGCCTGTTACGTTTGCCGGCGCACGCTGGCGTTGTCCGCGATGCCGATCTCCCCGTTACCGGTACTCCGTTCGCCCCCCACAGGAAATAGTGGCGCAGGGTGATAATTACCGCTACTCTCGCGCGGTCATATTTATGCGATCGGGTAACATAAACCCGGTTGACAGTTCCTGTTCAGAGTCATGATATGCGGAGAGAGTGATGAGCGCAGTATCCGATCCTTCAGTAATTCAGTCGCGGCGGGAGAGTGCCGCTATCTATCGAAAAATAACGTTAAAACTGATCCCCTTTCTCTGCCTGTGTTATCTGGCAGCTTATCTTGATCGCATCAATATTGGCTTTGCCAAACTGCAGATGGCAAGCGACTTAACGCTAAGCGAAACAGCATTTGGCCTGGGGGCGGGGCTGTTTTTTGTGGGTTACATTCTGTTTGAAGTGCCGAGCAACCTGTTCCTGCAACGCACCGGCGCCCGGATCTGGATCGCGCGGATCATGATCAGCTGGGGAGTGCTCTCCGCGTTAACCCTGCTGGTGAAAACGCCGGGCCAGTTCTATACGATCCGCTTTTTACTGGGGGTGGCAGAAGCAGGGTTTCTGCCGGGCGTGCTGTTTTATCTGACCCGCTGGTTTCCCTCATGGCGGCGTGGCCGCATTATTGCGCTGTTTATGCTGGGACTGCCACTTTCCAGCATCATTGGCGGGCCGCTTTCTGGCTGGATCATGACGCACTTCGACACACTGCACGGGCTGCATGGCTGGCAGTGGCTGTTTCTGCTGGAGGGCCTGCCGAGCATCTTACTGGGGCTGATGACGCTGCGCATGCTGCCGGATGGCCCGGTGCAGGCATCCTGGCTGAGCACGCATGAAAAGCAGGTCATTGCTGATGAGCTCCGCAATGATGCGGGCGAAGCGGCTGAAGCGAAACACCGGTTACGGGATGGCCTGCTTAATCTGCGGGTGGTGATGCTGGGCGGGATTGATTTTTCCATACTGCTCAGCGCTTACGCCATGGGCTTCTGGTTACCCACGCTGCTGAAAAAAGCAGGCTCAACCGATCTCACCACGATTGGGTATCTCACGGCGATACCAAGTCTGGCCGCACTGGCTGGCATGCTGCTGATTGGTGCCAGCTCAGATCGGCTGCGTGAACGCCGCTGGCATATCATTGTCCCTTTTATCATCGGTGCAGCCGCAATGGCCTGCAGCCCGTTCTGGAGCAGCAATGTGGCTGTGACGGTGCTGCTGTTTTCTATTGCACAGGCGATGATCATTGGTGCCGTGCCGGTTTTTTTCAGCCTGCCTGCGACTTTCCTGACCGGTACTGCCGCCGCCGCTGGTTTTGCGCTCGCCTGCTCCATTGCCAATATCGCGGGCCTGGTCAGTAATTCCGTTATGGGGATTGCGCTGGATATGACCGGCAGCAGCGACGGGGCGTTGTGGCTGTTTGCTGCCTGTTTATTGCTAAGCTGTCTGCTGGTGCTGGCTCTGCCGGCAAAACTGGTTAACCGGTAATCGCCTTTAAGCGCGCCTGTTGCGGGCGCGCTTTACTGATTACAGTGAACGTTGCTCACACAGTTAGTCAGGCTCAGGTGAGAATCAGTTCTGCTCGGAAAGTTGCACCGCCATGGTGTCAGCTTCCAGAGCTTCAAACACGTGGGGTTCATCAGCGGGATAGCAGATGTAATCGCCCGGATTCAGCTCTACCGGCGCATCGCTGGGCCCTACGCGGGCACGTCCGCGGGCAATAATAACGTGTTCAACCGAACCCGGCGGATGCGGCTTTGAAGCGCGTGGCGCGCCTGGCTGACTGGTCACCAGATAGAGATCGCGTCGCCCGCCAGGCGGGCAGCTGGCCAGCAGGGCCGCCTGGTAATCAGCCAGTTCAGCAGAGACAATCATCCCTTCACCCTTACGAATAACCTGCAGGCGTTGCACCTCTGGCTCCAGCAGGCGAGCAAAGGGAATATTTAACGCCACACAGAGCGCCCAGAGGGTTTCAATGCTGGGATTGCCGTTGCCCGCCTCCAGCTGAGAGAGCGTTGATTTTGCCACCCCTGCGCGGCGAGCCACTTCGGTCAGTGAAAGTCCGGCACGCTGCCGCTCGCGGATCAGCCCGGCGGCAATAATATCAATCGGTGGTGTCACAGCGGCTCCTGTTCGTTTTATCGAACGTTTGTTCATCTTGTAAAACATCTCCTGCGCGTTCATTATACTGTCTTTATTGTTCGATATGAGATCAATATGTGATGCGTGCAGGGATTAACGTGCTTGATCGCGGCGTAATAAAAGCGATTGTTCTGGTCTGTCTGGCTGACGGTATTGTCGGCCTTTCCTATGGCTCACTGGCGGCTGCGCAGGGCTTTCCGCTGTGGGTGCCGATAGCGCTCTCAACCCTGGTGCTGGCGGGGGCATCAGAGTTTCTGTTTATCGGCATTGTGGCCGGTGGAGGAAGCCCGCTCACTGCCGCAGCGGCAGGGCTGCTGGTCAATGCGCGTCATCTGCCGTTTGGTATTGCGGTAAAAGATCTGGTGGGTCAGGGAGCCCGCAGCCTGCTTGGCTGCCACATCATGAACGATGAAAGCGTGGTATTTGGTATCTCTCAACCAGCGTTACAGCAGCGCCGGGTGGCCTACTGGCTGTGCGGGCTGGGTATTTTTGCAGTCTGGCCGCTCACCGTTATCGGCGGCGCCTTGATTGGCCGCTTTATTCCTGATGTTTCCGCAATCGGACTGGATGCCGTTTTCCCGGCAATTTTGATTGCGCTGATTTTTCCGGCGCTGCGCAAGCGGCGAACACGCATTCCGGCGCTGGCGGGGACAGCGCTCTCGGTGGCGGTCACGCCTTTTGTGCCGGCAGGAATGCCGGTGCTGTTTTCACTGCTTGGGCTGCTGAGCTGGCGGGAGCGTAAAGATGGACAATAGTCTGGTCATTGCGGGTATCGTACTGCTGGCCGTCGGAACGTACGCTATTCGTTTTGCCGGATACCGCCTGGGCAGCCGGCTGCCGATGTCAGAAAAAACGCGCAATATGCTGTCAGATGCTGCCACGGTGCTGCTGCTGGCGGTGGCGGTAACAACTGCCCTGTTTGAAGGAACACATTTTGCCGGTATCGCCCGGGTAGCAGGCGTACTGTTTGCCGTTTTTCTGGCGTGGCGACGTGCGCCGCTGATTCTGGTCATAGTCGGTGCTGCAGTAATGACAGGATTACTGCGCTATCTGGGCGTATCGTAACGATTTCTCTGGCTGGCAATATCCGCTCTTCACGACTTTTGCTACCTTAACACTATAAAGCGTCGCTCCCGAACCCTTGTCACAGAGCGGCAGAGTAAGCCAGAGCAGGATTGAGGCAAAGATGGAAAACCAGGAGCAAAACAGCAATCACGCCGATGAGATCGTCAACTGCGTGGTGTACCGTCATGGCGAGCGGGAAGAGCATGTCAATGTTGCAGAGATCAGCGATATCCTGAAAGAAGATAAATCGTTCGTCTGGCTTGGGCTGTATCAGCCCGAACCTGCATTCATGCAAAAACTGCAGGAAGAGTTCGGACTGCACGAGCTGGCGATTGAGGATGCTCTGCTGGCGCATCAGCGTCCCAAGATTGAACAGTATGGCAAATCCGTATTCATTGTGGTTAAGACAGCGTATATGCAGGCGCAGCAGCACATCACATTTGGCGAGACGCACTTCTTCCTGGGCAAAAATTTTCTCATCACTGTACGCCACGGTTCGCGCGAAGGATATGCTGCTATCCGGGAAAAAGCGGAAAAGAATCATGCCATGCTGTGCCAGGGGCCAGGCTATGCGCTCTACTGTATTCTCGATTTTATCGTGGACAACTACAGTAAAATTACGCAAACGCTCAGCGAGCGCATCGGTAATCTCGAAGATAACATGTTCTCCACGCGCTTTGATAACCACGCGCTGGAGCAGGTTTATCATCTGCGACGTCAGCTGCTGGCGCTGCGCAATGCCGCGATGCCGGTCACTGAAATCTGCCCGCAGCTGGTTCGCTTTCATGAAGATATTATTCCAAAGAATCTGCGAGCCTACCTGCGCGATGTGCAGGATCATGCGCATCACGTCATGATTGATGCAGAAGATATGCGCGAAACGCTGGCCAGTGCTATGCAGGTCAATCTGGCGCTGGTTTCTGTACAGCAGAGTGAAGTGAATAAAAAGCTGGCTGGCTGGGGTGCCATTTTGATTGTGCCGACCATAGTGTTCAGTATGTATGGCATGAACTTCTCCGATATGCCGGAGCTGCACAGTCATTTTGGTTATCCGGTTGCGCTGGGATCAACGCTGCTTATCTGCTGTATTATGTGGTGGCGACTGAAACGCGCGGGCTGGCTGTAACGGCGCCCGCGCGCGGATACCTGAAATTTCAGCCTGAAATCGCCAGGATTTTTATGGCTTAAAACGGGCTGGCAGTAGGGCGCAGCGTGATTTCACTGACATCAACTTCGCCAGGCTGGTCGATCGCCCAACCGACCGCCTGCGCTATCGATTCCGGTTTAAGGGCAATAGCCCGAAAGCTGCGCATCGCTTCCTGTGCCACTTCATCAGTGATGCTGTCAGCCAGCTCAGACTCCACGACGCCCGGATTAATAACGGTGACGCGCAGAGCGGGTGACTCCTGCCGCAGCCCTTCAGACACCGCGCGCACCGCAAATTTCGTGGCGCAGTAAACCGCCGCGGTGGGTGATACCGTAAGCGCACCAATGGAGGCGATATTGATAATATGCCCTGCCTGCTGCTGTTCCATAGCCGGCAGAACCGCAGCAATGCCGTACAGCACGCCGCGTACATTGACATCCAGCATCTGGTCCCACTCCTCAACTTTCAGGGAACGCATGGGAGAGAGTGGCATTACGCCTGCATTGTTGATCATGACATCGATCCGCCCATATTTTTCCAGGGCCAGACGCGCTAATGCCTGAGTGTCCGCACGCTGTGTCACATCTGTGGTCAGGTACTCTATCCGGGCACCCTGCTGCTGCAGCTCATCACACAACGATGCCAGCCGTGTAGCCCGACGAGCCCCCAGGATCAGCCTGTGACCCTGTCTGGCCAGGTAGCGGGCGATGGCTTCCCCAATCCCGCTGCTCGCACCGGTCAGGATAATTACTTTCGCTTTTGCATCAGTCATCTTTTTTTCCTCATGTAAAGTCGCCCTGCTATTGTTGGAAAATACCGCAACCGTCAACAGACCTATTCACGGCGCATCTTTGCCCAATCCTCTCGCGTGAGGGGCGGGCGCTGCGTCTCATGACGATGCTGAGTCTTAACTATCCGGGAGAACGTGTGATGAATGACGTGCAGCAGCAAATTTGCACCTTGCTGAACCAGCTGGCGCGACAGGAGGGATATACAACCTCTCTGCTGGATAGCGTGTTATTTATGCGCGCTAATCAGCAGTGGGCCCGCACACCGGTGCTCTATGAACCGGGCATCATCATTATTTGTCAGGGAGCCAAGCGTGCCTTTCTGGCGGATAACGTCTATCGCTATGATGCCCAACACTATCTGGTGTTATCGGTGCCTTTGCCTTTCTCAGCGGAAACGGAAGCAACGTCTGCTGAACCGCTACTGGGTCTGGCTATTCGTTTTGACGTAAATGTCCTGGCGAAACTCATTGCGCAGGTGCCGGAAAAGCCCGCGGGTGAAGAAAAGGCAGCCGCCGCGATTATCTCTACGCCGCTGGATAGCGCACTGTTACAGAGCACGCTGGCGCTGCTTCAGGTATTACGGGATCCACTCGAAGCCCGGATACTGGGGCCGGGCCGTGTGGAAGAGATCTGCTTTCGTATCCTGATGGGGCAGCAGGGTGCTGCTGTACGCGCGGCGCTGGCTTATCAGGGCCATTTTGGCCGCATTGCCCGCGCCCTGCAGCAACTTCATGACAACTGGCAGCAGCCCATAAACGTCACGCAACTTGCCCGGGAGGCGGGGATGAGCGTGCCGCGCTTTCACCTGCATTTCAAAACCGTTACGCACACTTCACCTATTCAATATCTTAAATCCCTGCGCTTACATCGCGCCCGACTGATGCTGATCCAGCAGAACATGACGGCTGCCGGAGCGGCGGCACGCACAGGCTACGAGAGTGATTCACAGTTCAGCCGCGAATTTAAGCGCCTGTTTGGCCGTAGCCCGGCAGAAGAGGCGCGCATAATGAAACAGGCATTCCGGCTGCAGTCAGCAGGGTCCGGTGAGCTTTTCTGATCTGACAGCATTGAAGGCTTTCAACACCTTGCCCATAATGCTGACCCGTCACGGGCAGCGGCTTACTGGCGTTTTATTTCGTTCAGCGTCTGCCACAGGCGCAGCACCTCTTTCTCACTGAGATTAGGCTGCTTTACCGTCTGTATAAAGGTGTCACGATCGGGCAACTTTTTATGCTGCAGATTTTCATTAATATCCCTCAGAATCGTTGTGTTGAGCTGGCTCAGCCGTGTCCTGATGACATCAAGTGGCTGAGGCTGCCATCCGGCTTCAGGCGCTGTCAGCCAGTCTGCGCGATAACGGTACTGAATCGCTTTCGCCGCATCCATCTGTGCCTGAATAAAGGGTCTGACAGAATGGCCATCCAGCCCCAGCTTTTCCGCTTCCGCTACGGACTTCGCCAGCACGTTCGCCTCCTGCTGTAAATCCTCTATGGGCAAATGCCTGACAGCTTTATAACCGGCAACATCTTTCATCCAGCTGAGTCGCTGATTAACGTTTTCTGCTACGTCAGTGGCAGATGCCATTATGCTGCCGGAAAAACAGATCCCGGCAAAAAGCAGGGCAAAATGCAATTTCTTATGGAGCATCGTTACACCTCTTTATACGTTATTCCGCCTGCGGCATGAGTTTAGAGTGGTACTGCAGGCTGCGCTATCCAGACTACTGCTGATAGTGTTCTGAAAACGATTGTGGAAAGATCACACCCGGTAAACGCTGAATAATTCAGTGTCTTAACAAAGCACTATGCCGCAGATGCATTGCCTGTGAAAGATAAGCGATTATTTTTGCTGACTATTGTTGATTCTGTTCACACTATGCCGATGGTTTGCAGGAGAGTAGCAGGCCTGACAGACGTATCCTGTGCAGCAGGCCGGATATCACGTTTATGGCATCGAGCTGAACAGCGGGATCCGCTGCGGCAGGCAGCGAACTTTTCTGAAAATACGCGCATGCAGGGGTGGCGACTGCTCATAAATCAGTACCAGATGTTTGTTCGGAGCAGAGCGGACATCAGCATCGCACAGCGTGCGCGGACAGGACTGAACGATAACAACAGGGCTTTCCTGCTGACAGCCCGACTGAAGCCTGTACGTCATTTTGTTGCTTTCTTCCGGACAGTTCCGGGCCGGGCAAGCGCTGATAGCAACCCTGGTTTTGCGCACGAGCGCCCGGCGGCAACGGGTAAACAGCGCCACATATGGCGCAGAGATAACGTTAATTTTTCCGGCAGCGGAGTAATGGAATGAGCGCGAAAGTGTGGTTAGTGGATGATGATTTGTCAGTAAGGGAGTCGCTGGGATTTCTGCTGAAAACTGTGGATTATGAGGTGGCCGATTTCGGCGAGCTGGCTGCGTTTGATGCCGCGGCCACTGCAGAACCGCTGCCGCTGCGCGGCTGTTTGCTGGTGGATGTCCGGCTATCCGGCATCAGTGGGCTGGAGTGGCTGACAGCACAGCGCGCCCGTCATCCTCTGCTGCCGGTCATTCTTATGACCGGATATGGCACCCTTGATACCTGCCGCAGTACGTTTCAGGAGGGTGTATTTGACGTTTTTACCAAGCCGCTGGATATTGAACCGCTGCTTGATACCCTGCACCGCGCGATGAACGAGAGCGAACAGCGCGCACTACAGCAGAACTGATCCTGTCTGTTACGTCGTCCGGCCAGCCGGTGAGTTCTCTGGATCCCCACACAACGCTTTGCGCAAGCCAGAGCGCCTCTGACAGCTCAACAGAGGCGTTCCGGTTTTAGCTGACTTTCTGCTGCTTAAATCCGGCGATGACCTTTTTAGCGCTCAGCAGAGAGAGCATCGGGGCACCTGCCATGACAGCAAAAAGCAGCCAGGCCGCAGAGGAGGCGCCAGCGATCCCCCCCGGCGCGGACAGGCCACCGGCGTTGGCAAGCATACCGGCTATGGCGGAGCCCAGTGCGGTAGCAAACAGCTGAACCGTGGTGATAGACGTTGCGGCAGCGTCCTGATCGTCTGCGGGAGCCACCTGCAGGATGCGCGTCAGTAGATGGGGCCAGCCCAGCCCGATACCAAAACCAATCAGCGCCAGTCCTGTCCCGATCAGCACAAGTATCTGTCCGTCGCTGCTGGCTGAGCGCGGAGTCACAATAGCCAGCAGCACCATGCCCGCCAGAACCAGCGCCGGCCCTGCGGCAATTGCGCGCTTAATGCCCCGCGTCTGCCAGCCGGAGCTCCAGATCTCCGATACCGTCCAGCCTGCGGCCATCAGCGCCGCCACATAGCCCGAGATCAGCGGCGTCTGCCCATGCAGGATTTGAAGAAAATAGGGCACAAAGGTTTCGCTGGTCATGCCGATAATGAGCAGAGCCATCGTGATGTAGAGCGCCAGCAGAGGCGAATTCAGACGCAGCGCATTACGCGGTAACAGGCGGGTTTCACTGATAAACTCCTGGCGAATTAACAGCAGCAGCAGAACAACCGCTGCAGATATCCCGGCTATATTCACCGCAATGTCAGAGGACATGCTCGCTGCGCTCACGGTCATAACGGCCGCAACCAGTAACAGCAGCTGCATCCAGGGGAGCTTTCCGGTGTGGGAAGTATCGGTACGATTATGAGCAGGGAAAATCAACCACACCAGCAGCATATAACTCAGCGTGACGGGGAACAGTATGCCAAACGCCATGCGCCAGGCGTCCATTTCAGCAAATATTCCTCCGGCCGCCGGGCCCAGAAGCGTCGCCACGCCCCACATGCCGGAGATCAGCGCCATCGCGCGCGGCCAGAGCTTTTCCTCAAAAACGGCATAGATCATGGCATAGCAGAGCGCGAACAGAAAACCACCGCCCAGCCCCTGTAGCGCCCGACCTGCCAGCATTACCGGCATAGCGGGCGCCAGTGCGCAGACCAGACTACCCGCGATAAACAGCAGCGCCGCCAGCAGATAGGCCTGTCGCGCGCCCGTCACCGCCAGCAGACGCGCGGTCAGCGCTGAGCCCAGTATTGAGGCGACGACAAACAGCGTTGTGTTCCATGCATAGAGGTGGAGTCCGCCTATCTCCCTGATGACGGAGGGAAGCACCGTAGTGGCGATGTAAACATTAATGGCGTGCAGTGCAACGCCGCCTGAAAGCGCAATAGCAAAAAACAGGTTTTTGCCTCCCAGTAATTCACTCCAGCTTCCTTCCTGTCCTGACGACATATAAGCCTCCCGGCATGCGTTGCGTCATATGCCCCGTTGCTGAGCGCAGCGGGATCCATTACATTAATAAAACAAGACAACGCTTGGATTATTAAAGAGGGTAAAATATTTTGTCAAGCAATCGCTTGTTAAATACGGGTGAAAGCGCACAGGCAACACCAGAACGTTTGCTTTACCTGCTGAAAACGCGCGGGCCGCTGCAGTCTGCTGAGGCGGGAGACCTGCTGGACATGACGGCTGAAGCGGCTCGTCAGCAACTCAGCAAACTTGCGTCATCAGGACTGGTAGAGTCTTTCTCGCGGAGCAAAGGGGTAGGGCGTCCGGGACAGTTCTGGATGCTGACGCAGGCGGGACACGGTCGCTTTCCGGATGCGCATGCAACGCTGACAGTGCAGCTGCTGGATACGGTGCGGCACGCTTTTGGTGAACAGGCGATTGATCGCCTGATAGATTTGCGCGAACAGAGCAGCCGCGCCGCCTACCTGCGTGAGCTACAGGATGCTGCCAGCTTGCGGGAGCGGGTTGCGCGCCTGGCAGCCCTGCGGTCGCTGGAGGGCTATATGGCGGAGTATGAGGAGCAGGCCGACGGCACGCTCCTGCTGATTGAGAACCACTGTCCCATCTGTGCCGCTGCCACCGCCTGCCAGGGGTTTTGCCGCGCTGAACTGATGCTGTTCAGTGAGGTACTGGAGGCGAAAGTAGAGCGCGTTGAACATATTCTGCAGCAGGCGCGACGCTGTGCATACCGCATCACGCCGCTGACAAACCTCGCGCCTGAATAAAGTACGCTGTTAATGCGCCGGGGCTGAGTGGATGGCTGGTCGCTGTGGTAATAGCCAGAGCAGCGTCACGATAAGTAGCGTCAGGGTCAGGGACGCACTATAGCGACTCAGCGCCATCCCGCCCGCCGCTAGCGGCTTATCGAGGAAATCACCGACAACTGCACCCAGCGGCCGGGTAAGAATAAAGGCGGTCCAGAAAAGTGCGGTGCGTGAGAAGGTCGTAAAGCGGCTGCCAGCCCAGACAACAGCAAGTGCGCCGGCAAACAACATCATGCTGCCCTCATAACCCAGTCCCTCCGTGTCTGCCGTCCAGTCGCCGAGTGCCGTACCCAGGGTTTGCGAAAACATAATTGTCACCCAGTAAAAAATCTCCGTCACGCTGGTATTGACTGAGCTTACCGCAACGGTACCGCAGGTCACGCGCCAGAGAAACAGCGTGAGTATTAACAGCGTGCTCAGCAGCAGCGTTCCGCCCGGATAGCCTATCCCGAGTGAGCGATCGGCAAAATCGGCCAGCGTGGTTCCCATTGTGGTGGTTGCCACCACAGTGATCCAGTAGATCCACTTATTGAAGCTGCTGTGTTTTATCTGAACAACGACGGCAACAAGAAAAATCAGGGCAAAAATCAGGGTGCCGGTGAAATAGCCCAGATTCATCGACATTGTGACTGCATCACCCCCGGTTTCACCAAGCGTTGTGGTAAGAATTTTCACTAACCAGAACGTTGCGGTGACTGTGGGTACTTTGCTTAAAGCGAGAGGCTGTGTGTTATTATTTTGCATGAAAGTGCTCCGGAAAAGCCCGGCATGGGCTGACAGAGCGCCCAGATTAACGGAGTATGCTTAAGCAAAAATTAAGCAGGATGGTAAATAGTGAGCGATAAGACGGGCAGTCAGGACTATGCCGGCGCTAAATAACGCCAGCAGATTATGTCCGAAAGGCTAAAGCTCATTATTTGATGACAGGGATATCAGCCAGGCGCGTAGTGTAACGAGGCGGCAGCATGTTACGTTTCATCTGCCACGCCTGGTTTTCTGTGGTCTGACTGGCAAAACCGATTTTCCCCTTGCCTGAACGGTTGATGGCGTCCAGCCCCTGCAGCGCAAAGGCTACAATGTCACGCGTGTCCGCCGTCGGATATTGCCAGCTGACGGGTGCCGTAGCCGAGTATCTGGGTTCATCGCCATAGCGCCCGGTCGTCACAGAGACGGTGAGATGCCGGCAGCGGGAGCCCCATCTCTTCCAGACGCTGGGCGATGCGCCAGCCAATACCCCAGATATCGCCAATAGGCGTCAGCTGCAGCAATTTTTGCTGGCGCCGGGTCTCCGAGAGATCGACCACGCCGTGTGTTTTCGTCCACTGCTTTGCTGCCTGATTCGCAAGCCTGGCCAGCGTTTTGGTCGGGCCAAAACCTACACCAATGGTCAGGCCGGTTTCCCGGCGAACGCGCTCGCGCATCTGCTGACCGAAGCGTTCCAGCGGCATATAACTGCTGATGCCGGTGACATCGAGAAAGCTTTCATCGATAGAGTACACCTCCTGCCCTGCAGCCATCTCGTCAAGTATTGCCATTATCCGCGCCGACATATAGTAAGTTAATTGGAATGCAACATCGACTGGCTAATCTTTGAGCAGCAATGCTGCTATCAGAGGTAAACACCATGATGATTCCACCAAATGAGGACGTTCTGGTACTGGCGGAGCGCTGGCTAAAACTGCTGTCCGACCTGGGCCGGGCTCAGGCCACACTCTCCGCCTACCGCAGTGCCCTCAGCCATTATTTTGCGTTCTGCAGCCATAACAGCATTGAACCTGAAAAGGCCCGGTTTGAAGACCTGGCCGTCTACATCCGCCCTCAGTTACCCGGCATGCCTTTTCCCGCGGCCAGCGCCACGCTCCAGCTGCGCCTTTCTGCGATCCGTCTCTGGTATGACTTTCTGGTTTATCAGGATATATGCAGTCTCAATCCATTACCCCGTGCGGGTTTGCCGGGGAGTGCTTATACGGGACGTGGTCTGGTTCCCCGTATCACACGTCTGCCCGTTATTCCTGATGATGAGCAATGGCTGAGATTTCTTAAACATGTTTCAACTGCCTCCCTGCGTGATCGGCTGATGCTCGCGCTTGCCTATTTTGGTGCACTCCGCCGTGCAGAGGTGACAGCCCTGGCGCTTGAGGATATCGACCCTGCTCATCGTCTGATTCGTGTCCGCGCCGAAACGACGAAAAACAGGCGGGAAAGGATAGTCTGCTACAGTCCCGCCGTAACACAGGTGCTGGCAAATCATTTCCGGCAGTTACGGCTCGCGGGTTACCGTGGAGGTGCATTGTTTCGCTCGTCTTCTGATCGTAACCACGGTGCCCCCCTGTCTTTCTGGAACTGGAGTAAAACTGTCCGGAAATGGGCTCTTGATGCAGGCCTTCCACAAATCACCACACATACCTTCCGCCATCTTCGCCTGACGCACCTGGCACGCTCTGGATGGAAACTCCATGAACTAGCCACATACGCAGGACACCGCGATCCGCGTACTACCCAGATTTACATCCATCTTTCAGGTTCTGATTTAGCTGGCCGGATGGCCGCTGCAGTAGCTGAAATTGATCGAAAAGTTGTCGGCCTTATTTTTCAGACGGAGATTCGCTGATGAAAGAAGAAGTAATCATTTGTACTTACAGCCCCTTTGAACGTACAAATTATCAGCTGAATGATGTGCTCACTGATGAAGAACGGGCAGCGCTAAGTACAGGCTATCGCAGATCAGACGCTCTCAACCAGCCGGGTTCTTTGTCATTGTTACTGATGCCTTTGCAGGATATTGCCACTCGCAGTGGAACCAGTGACAGGCTGATTAGAATCATAATTCTTTCAGTTCTGGCAGAAACACACCGGACAGGGAAACCCTGCTGGCAGTGGCCGCAGGAAAAATGGATTTCTCTGTTACAGCAGAATGAATCAGGCAGGCCGCTGCTTGCCGCTTTTGCCTTTCATCTTGGCCCATTTTCTTCTCCGTTCAGTTTGCCGCATCAGGGCGCGCCATCGCTGTATGCCCGAGCCATTTTTGGACAGAACATTTTTAGTCAGGAGCTCAGCCGTCTGACTGAAGTTCTGGTTTCTCTTGGGTATAAAAGTCAGAACCAGAAAAATGCTCTGTCAGCCATACTCGGCGTACTGATGCTGATGAATAACAATCCTCAACTTGAAAGCTTTACGATCGATCTGCTGTGGCGGGCGCAGAATTATCACGACCGGGGAATAGCAAAAACAGCTGGCAGGGTTTCACACGCACTTGCCGCAATGGGCATCATAAAAAATTCTGTGCGTATGCGGAATTATAAAGAATGGCATGAAAAATCCACGCAAGGTATCGCGGCAGACTGGGTCAGGTGGTGCCGGAAATGGAGGGATACGTCAGTGCTTCGCCCCCGATCACGGGAGAACCAGTACAGTTTTATTCTCCGCTGTGGGCTGTGGCTTGCCCGGCAATATCCGGATATTCACGAACCGGCCGACTGGACAATGGAAACCTGTGCCAGCTTTATTGCGGCAGTTGGACGAATGAAGGTGGGCGAGCTGTCACTGGGCACCGGAGGAGGTGCCCGGCAATCTGCCCGGATAGGTGAGCCCTTGCTGCCGAATTCCCGTAGCGGATTTGTGTATGCGGTTCGCCGTTTCATGATCGATTATGAAAACTGGGGCTGGGGGCGACTGAAATTCAGTCCGGCACGACATCTCTCTACGCCTGGCACTCCACTGTTCCGTCAGAGTGTAAATCCCCGCGTCATTGATGATCCGGTCTGGCTGAAGCTGATCTGGGCAAGCCTCAATCTGCGCCATGAAGATCTCCTGAGTGACATTCACTATCCTCTGTCCATGCTGCAGGCGATGGCCGTTATCTGGACACATGCCGGGCTGCGCCAGAACGAGTTAATGCGTCTTACTGCTGGCTGCATCACTCTGCAGGCGGATGATATCAGGCAGGAGGATGGTAACATCATTTTGGCAGGAACGCTTTGCTACCTCAGCGTACCGGCAGGAAAAACGTCTAAAGCCTTTGTAAAACCTATCTCTGCCGTCGTGAAAAAGTACGTTGATATCTGGCTCAGCGAACGTCCACAGGAACAGGCAGCTCTTACGGATGAGCGTACCGGTGAAAAAGTCCGCTTCCTGTTTCAGTTTCGGGGCAAACCTGTCGGCAGGGATGTCATAAACCGGACTGTCATCCCGGTTCTCTGTGCCAGAGCGGGTGTGCCTGTGGAAGACAGCCGGGGCCCAATTACCAGCCATCGGGGGCGCGCTTCAGCAGTTACAGCCCTGGCCAGTGTTCCGCAGGGCATGTCTTTGTATGAGCTGATGCAGTGGTCAGGTCATTCTACGCCTCAGTCCACCATGCATTATATTCGTATACGTCCTACCCAGCTGGCTGTGTCTTTTGTGAAGGCGGACCGGGTGGCGCATATGATGAGCGTGCTAATCGATCATGATCTGGAAGCTGTCAGCCTGACCGGACCGGCAACCTATTACGATTTAGGGGATTCTTTCTGTACGAACCCATTCTGGAGCAGTTGCCCTCACCGTATGGCCTGTATCGGGTGCGATTTTAACCTTCCTAAAGAAAGCGCCAGAGGCCTGTTGCTGGAAAGTAAGGCTTCAGTGAAGCGTTATCTGGAGGAAGTTCCGCTGACAGCTGACGAGCAAGAAATTGTCGTTAACGATATGGAAAAACTGGATTATGCATTGAAAAAACAGTAAAGCACCCTGTTTCGCCCCGGAGAACCATTTCGCCTGAAAAATGAATGCTGGACCCGGGGCGAAGGTTCAGACAGGTTATATTACTTTCTCATGAAAGATTCCCAGAGGTCCTCCGCCAGAAACCTGCTTTACGTTAACAGACCCCAAAGCGGAAGAGGATTATTTTTTCAGCCACGTTTCCATATGCTCAATTTCACCTTTTTGCGCTTTGATAATGTCCTCTGCCATCTTCTTCATTTCCGGATCTTTCCCGTATTTCAGTTCCGTTTCGGCCATGGCAATAGCCCCTTTGTGGTGCTCAATCATGCCCGAGGCAAACGCTCTGTCAGCGTCCTGCTCCTTCATGGCATTCATCATGCCGCTGTGCATCTTTTGCATACCAGACATGTACTCTTTTGAAGCCGGAGACATATTCATATCCTGGGACATCTTTGAGTCCGGCTGCTGAGCTATAACGGCAGCCGGCAGAACAAAAATCAGTGAAGCAAAAACAAAATGCGTTTTTTTCATAACGTCACTCCTTCATGTATTGGATTCAGACTTCAGATTTTCCCGATATCCTTTAATGTGCCGGGAAACCTATTACTGATACTAAGGCAGTACAAGACCATGAAAATTGCCGACCTGCTGGTAAAACGTTAAGACACCTCCCGGGGAGCCGGTATCATGGCCGTGAACGTAATTACATTATTGTTCATGGAAACCTGCAGATCGCCCTCATGAGCCAGTAAAACAGAACGGGTGATGGACAACCCCAGCCCGGCACCGTCCGTATTATGCTGACGGGAAGCGTCGCCCCGGTAAAAGCGGTCAAAAAGCCGGTTCAGACTATCCCGGTTGATATTTTCTGTGGGGTTAGAGACATGTATAAAAACCCTGCCGGCGTGGTGTTCAGCCAGCACATTAATGGCTGATCCGGGTAATGAATATTTTATGGCGTTAGTTATCAGATTACTCATTGCACGACGCAGCATCAGGCGATCGCCTCTGACAACTGCCTCCCCCTGCAGAGAAAGCGTTTTGCCGCTGTCACCGGCAAGCGGTTCAAAAAAATCGAGGAGCTCTTCCAGCTCTGCGTTTAACGAAACGTCCTGTTTCTCCAGAGGCATCAGCCCGTTTTCAGATTTAGCCAGGAAAAGCATATCACTGCTCATTCTGGCGAGCCGGCTCAGCTCTTCCAGATTTGAAAAAAGCACCTCACGGTAACTTTCGGCATCACGTTCACGTGACAGCGCAACCTGAGTCTGCATCATTAGATTACTGACAGGGGTACGCAGTTCATGCGCGATATCCGAAGAGAACTCAGACAGACGACTAAATGAATCTTCCAGCCGTTCAAGCATGCTGTTAAATTCAGCTACTGTTACCTTCAGTTCGGCTGGCAGATTATGGCCAGGGAGACGTTTGCTCAGGCTGTTAATCGTAATCGCCGAGGCAAGCCGGTTTATTTCATTCAGAGGCCTGAGTCCCATCCGGGTGACGAGCCATCCCAGAAAAACGGAGATAAATATCAGAGCGACATTAAACCAGACCAGCCATCTTTTAAGCTGACCGATAAACTCATCATGAAGGCTGGTATCATAGGCTGCCGTAATCAGTACATCGTTTAGTTTACCTGCGCTCTTCGCATTAATTTTTCTGACCATAACGTTATAACGCCTGCTGTCTTCCTCCACCGTCTGCATAATACCCGGACGGGTAGCTTCGCCGCTAAACCGCTCATAAGGCACCAAAAAACCGGGAGATGAATAGTCGGCCAGCATCTGGTTATCAGTTGTTTTAACGGAAAGATAAAGTCCGCTGTGACCAACCATGGCATCCGAAAGCTTTCGTGCAAGCGATGCGCTGTCGAGCTTTCCGGCGTGCACCTCACCCTCAAGAAGCTCTGTGGCAAGCTCAAGCTTTCCGGTCAGCAATGTGGCATCCTGATGACGAAAATAACTGCTGAGGGCGGCTACAAGCAGCACACTCGAAAGAAGCCAGACGGACATCATCACGCCGGCAAAAATTATGCTCAGTCGTGATGTCAGAGACCAGTTACGCTTCACTCTTCCCGTATCTCCAGCACATATCCGATACCCCGTACCGTGTGAATAAGCTTTGGTGTAAAGTCATCATCCACCTTACTGCGAAGTCGTCTGACGGCCACATCAATCACATTGGTATCGCTTTCAAAATTGATATTCCAGACCAGAGATGAAAGCAGGCTCCTTGGCAGCACCTCTCCGGTCCGCTGTAACAGCAGCTCAAGCAGCACAAATTCTTTAGCAGACAAATGTATCTTTTTGCCGGAACGGCTCACACTCCGGCGGGTGACATCCATAACCAAATCAGCAATGCGGTGCGTACCGGACGTTTGCGTACGGTTGCGTCTGAGCAGGGTGCGGATACGCGCCAGTAGCTCGGCAAAATCAAAGGGTTTGAGCAGATAGTCATCCGCGCCAAGATCGAGACCTTTAATCTTTTCACTGACGTTATCCCGGGCAGTCAGAAACAGCACGGGCTCTTCGTGCCGGGCCATACGCATCTGCTGAAGAATATCCCAGCCGTCCATTGAGGGCAGCATTACATCCAGAATAATGAGATCATAATGCTGTCGCAGGATATGCTCCAGTCCCTGACGCCCGTCGTTTACAAGGGTTACATCATATCCCGCTTCCAGAAGCCCCTGTCTCAGGTAGGTACCGGTTTTCAGTTCATCCTCAACGATCAGCATAGTGGTCATGGGCAGCTTTCCTGCAGGCTACGGTTAGTCGTTATTCCATACCGGTACCCGGCGACAGCGTGCCCAGCCAGGCGACGGTTGCCAGTATCAGTACCGAAACAGTAAATTCCGTGATAATGCTTTTACGCATCAGGTAAATACCCATCTTATATTGGCCCTGACGCAGGGCCGTTTCCAGTCGCGGTGTAAGCCGGAAGCGATTGGCGGCGGCCAGCAGCAGCATCAGAAAAAACAGAGCAGTTTTTATCAGCAGCAGCAGACCATAGTCACTGCCCGGCAGGGTACTCAGAGGCTTTTCAACCATAAATACGAAGTTAACCACGGCGGTGATGACAATGCTCAGCACAATGATCGTGCCGGCCCGGGCAAAACCCGACAGCGCTGCGGCCAGCTGGCTGGCATAGACAGCCTTTTCAGCCTTTTTGATGCATAAGAGCAGAGTAAAAGCCGCCAGTGCACCGATCCAGGCCCCGGCCGCAGTCAGATGAATAATATCGCTCAGAAGATGAAGATAGTAGCTGATGCCGTCATTCATTGCTGCATGTCCGCCCCATGCCAGTGTAGCAAGTGCTATACCGCCGGACAGGGTAAGCACATAACGTGACAGCCCTACATGCCTGAGCCGGAGGCCAAGTCCGATAAACGCCATGACCAGCGCAGCGAAGCGGATAACCCAGCTCATGCCCACAGCAGTTTCCCCGACAACCATCTCCATAATATGCAGAGTCAGTTCGCCGGG
Organism: Pantoea sp. SIMBA_079; assembly: GCF_046940275.1. NCBI lineage: Bacteria > Pseudomonadati > Pseudomonadota > Gammaproteobacteria > Enterobacterales > Erwiniaceae > Pantoea > Pantoea sp. SIMBA_079. Next base: position 91,817 of record NZ_JAWRYR010000002.1, read on the forward strand.
ATCACTGACGCCACTCATGGCCTGAGCGACAAGCAGCATATTTGCAAGGGACAAAACCATGCCAGCAGAGATAAGCGTAAAAAAGAACGACCAGACACTGAATAACGATACCGATTTCTTCAATACTCCCTTTACCCCATAAATTTCGAATAAAGGCAGGCCAAAAAGAAGCATAAGATCAAGGTAAAGAAAAAAACGGATGATAATAAAAGTCTGATCGTTCATGGTATTACTTCACGCTAAAACTGTAGTTGCCGGTGCGGGGATGAGTATCAGAAGATACCGCCCGCCACTCCACTTTATAGGTTCCTGCAGGCAGAGTTTTTGCCGGTGTGATAACCATCGTTTTCGGATCGCTGCCCGCTGAGACTTTCGCCGCAACGGGCATTGGCGCATGAGAAGACATGCCCGGCATGGCGGTCATTACAAGACGTGCGCCGGAAAATTTCGTTACCAGATTTTCGGTGAAATGCAGTTCCAGTTTAGACGGTGCCGTTATCTGAGACTTATCAGCAGGGACAGCAGACGCAAGTTCCGGATGCGCCTGTGCAGCGAAAGTCGCGACAGAAGCAACTAAAGCAAAGAAATATTTGGCAGATGAATGTTTCATAATAATACCTGTTTTGTTTGAATTAACTGCATCAGAACCACATGCGAGCCCCGAGGAGGAAGCGCACTTCATTATCTTTTTCACCTTCACGGGCAGCCATATCAGCAGTATTGCCATAGAACTGGCTCCACGAAATTCCCACGTAAGGTGCAAATTCTCTTTTCACTTCATAGCGAAGGCGAAGAGCAAGTTCGGTACTGGAAAGGCCTTTACCGGTTTCCCGTGCTTCATCATCTTTCCCGTAAATATTTGCCTCAAAGGAAGGCTGCAGGATCAGGCGATTGGTCAGCAACACATCGTATTCGGCTTCCAGCCTGAGCGCAGTCCGTCCCTGCTCGCCGGCAAACGCAGTCAGCTCGCTTTCAAAGTTGTACAACGCCATGCCCTGAAAACCAGCAGCCAGCCAGGTTTGCGGTTTTCCGGGCCTGAAATCCTGCCGGGCACCGGCAACCACGTCCCACCAGGGTGTCAGAGCATGTCCCCATAAAGCCTGAACTTCTGCGGATTCGGCTTTACCTCGGGTGGTTTCACCTTCGCTACGTAACCAGAGTCGATTGATATCCCCGCCAGCCCAGCCGCTTACATCCCAGCTGAAGCCACCCGGATTGTTGTTTTTTTGCCATTCCAGCTGATCGGCAAGCACAAAGTAATTTATGCTGTTGTCATGAACCTTATGCCCATGTACGTCCGGGAATGCTGCCTTACGGTCCGCCTCCGTAACCGGCGGAATGAGTGTACGGCTTTCTGCTGGCGCCGCGGGCTGCATGGATTCCATACCCTCCATACCGGATGCCCCATGCATCATTCCTTCCATTGACGCATGATCCATTCCCTGCATAGCAGAATGGTCCATGCCTGACATATCATGCTGTTGTATATTGTCAGATGATCCCGTAGGTGCTGCAAACGCGGGCATCACTATCGCTCCGGCAAACGCAGTGCAGGCCAGCAATCCTGCAGCGGAACGTGAAAAATACTTTGTCATATCATTCCATCCTGAAACTGACATTATCGCTACCTCACTCTGTAACCCGGACTTCACGAAACATGCCGGTTTCCATATGGAAAAGAAGATGACAGTGATAAGCCCACCGCCCGAGTGCATCGGCAGTCACCCGATAGCTTCGGCGGGTGCCCGGAGGCATATCGATAGTGTGTTTGCGTACCAGGAAATTACCGTCCTCATCCTCCAGATCGCTCCACATACCATGCAGGTGAATGGGGTGCGTCATCATCGTGTCGTTAACCAGCACCACACGCACGCGTTCTCCATATCGCAGCGTAACCGGTTCTGAATCGGAGAATTTAATACCGTTGAATGACCAGGCGAATTTTTCCATATGTCCGGTGAGATGTAGCTCGATGGTACGCGACGGCTCACGCCCGTCCGGATCTTCGAATGTGCTTTTCAGATCGGCATACGTAAGGACTTTTCTGCCGTTATTACGTAAACCAATGCCCGGGTCACTTAATTTAGGCGCCGGCATCATGGCCTGCATATCAACCAGTGGATTGTCTGTTTCAGATGCAGGATGTTTCTGCATGTCCCCCATGCCACTCATACTGCCGTGATCCATCCCGGCCATGGCGCTATGGTCCATTTCCGGCATACTTTCTGCTGCTCCGGATACAGCTGAGCCATCCATAGCCTGCATAGCATTACCATCCATGCCTGTCATGGTGTCGTTATTCATGCTCTGCATCTGGCTGTGATCCATATCGCCCATGCTGCCGTGATCCATCCCGCCCATCCCCATATCGTCCATAGTTAGCCAGGGGCGTGGATCCGGATCTGGTACCGGAGCATAAAGCCCTTTACGGACAGCCAGCGTGCCGCGAGCGTAGCCGCTTCTGTCCATAGACTGCGCGAAAATAGTGTAGGCATCTTCAGCCGGCTCCACGATTACATCGTAAGTTTCGGCCACAGCGATGCGAAACTCGTCAACAGCAACAGGCTTGACATACTGACCATCAGCCGCCACGACCGTCATTTTCAGCCCTGGAATGCGCACATCAAAGTAGGTCATGGCGGAACCGTTAATGAAACGCAGGCGTACCTTCTCGCCTTTACGGAACAGCCCTGTCCAGTTTTTTCCAGGCCCCTGTCCGTTCATGAGATAGGTATATGTGGCACCACTGACGTCTGCCAGATCCGTCGGATTCATCTTCATTTCTGCCCACATTTTCCGATCGGACAAGGTACTGCCGAGACCTTTTTCCCTGGCGTCACGGAAAAAGTCAGAAACGGTAGGTTTCGCAAAGTTGTAATAATCGGACTGCTTTTTCAGTTTAGCGAGAATGTCTGATGCTTTTTCATCAGACCAGTCGGTAAGCATGACTATGTGTTCGCTGTCCCAGACAAACGGTTCTGGTTCAGCAGCATCAATAATAATCGGGCCATAAACACCGTCCTGCTCCTGCAGGCCGGAATGGCTGTGATACCAGTATGTACCGTTCTGCTTTAGCTTAAAGGAGTAAACATAGGTATCGTCCGGCTCAATACCATGAAAACTCAGTCCCGGTACGCCATCCATATTCGCTGGCAGAAGAATGCCATGCCAGTGAATTGATGTCGGTTCAGAAAGGCGATTTTTAACTCTTAATGTAACGGTATCGCCTTCTTTCCAGCGCAACAGAGGGCCTGGCAGGCCGGCATTAATGGTTTTTGCATACCGGGTTTTACCGGTGATATTAAGCGGCGTCTCGCCAATAAACAGATCAAAGTCTGTGCCGGTAAGTGTGCGGGACTGCATCAGGCTTACCGCCGAGAATGCATCGAATGTTCGCAGGCCCAGTCCGCCCACAATGCCAGTGGCAGTGATCCCTTTAATGAAATTACGTCGTGAACTTTTAAGCTGCATGACTGAACTCCGGCAATTTCCTGTTATCCCGGGAGAATGGCTCTCTCCGCATCGGAAGCACAAGCCGTGCTTACCGTTCAGGATGAAAAATTTTTTGTTACCGGAAAGCTACCACAGCTACAGACTTTGTGTGATTACAATTGTGTAATGTTGGAACGCACTGTTTATAAATTACATTTCTGTCATTTTTCGCCGTAACGTTTTTTCTTCTGTACGATGAACATCACTAAGGCCACAGGTAAACCCGGCTGGTAATTGTTTATTCTTCTTTTACATTCAACGTTAAGGACTGCCACCATGAAAAAAGTAATGCTTATCCCTCTTATGATCCTGATTTCCGCTTCGTCCGCATGGGCACAGCAGCATCCTGAAACAGCACCAGATAACACTGATAACCGTGTTTCTGTCTCTTTGATGAATGAGCATGAACGTGCCATTCTTGCGCATGAGAGCATGGATAATGCAAACTCAGCTGCGCATCAGAGCATTATCGATATGCACCGTAAAATGATGCTGGAAGAGAAATAACGGATAGTATGTAGACAGAAAATTCGCCCGGAGTTTTCTATTCTTCTTTGCCACTGCATCCGGGATGTGTTGTGTATTACCCTCATCATTAATGTATTTCCGGTAAATCTTCTTTCAGGCTGATTTCAGCCGGCCCGCTGACTGTGGCGGGCTACATTTTTATATTTTAAACATTCTTTTTACCGCAGACCCCGGTTTACTCAACGAGCAGTAAGGTGTAACTGTATTTACCTTTTTTACCCGGTTCAAGTGTTGTCTGCCAGCTAACCGCCCTGAACCTGCACTGCAATCTGCGATTTATCTTCAGGTTATGCCTGAACGGCCTCATGCTGAAACGATAGAAAGCATCGAAATGAAAATACAGCCGCTTACAGAATGTCATCAGAACCAATAAATTTTGAAGGTCATTTTTTTACGTTTAATGTCGTATACGCCGCTGTCATGCATAATGAAAAACTCTAAACCGTTCAGGAAAGCGCATTATTGCTTCGCCCGTAAGTATTTAAAAAATTGACAAAGAAATTGATTAACGTGCTTTGGCAGCACTCGAAAAAACAAGCAGAATTAAGCAAGCCATTTATTTAGAAATAACACATTGCGTCATGTAAAAATACTAACATGGTTGAAATGGCTTCGACAGAATTCCTCAGCATTAGTTCGAATCGATAAAGTCTTCAATTGCATCAGGAAAATAAAAAATAAAATTAAATATCATAAAAAGATGCTGTTCGTTTATAAGTGTTGCAAAAAAGCCCCGAACAGGGGCTGATTTGAATAAATGGTTCGTATCTGTAAGGTACGAATTTCTGCATCTGAATAAAATATTAAGGACTGATATAGCAACCCGCTTCCGTCAGTTTTACTTCATGCCGCGATGTATTGCAGCCATTGACTGGTGTGCTTCTGACTGGCCGTTACTCATATTTTCGTGGACAACGGCGGCCCTTTCATGTTCATCCATTTCTGCAAAAGATGGCGCGGTACTTGATTTCATGCCGGCCATCTCATCAGACATCTTCTGATGGTTCTTCGCCATTTTCTGATGGGCATCAGAAGCACCATTTTTCATGGAATTATGAACAATAAGGGCCTGTTCTTGCTGATCCATACTCTTCATTTGTGATACTTCCCCCCTGACAGATTCAGGAACGAATGAAGACGGTTATTGGTGCGCTGCCGCCTGGGCATTATTAACATGCTCATGAATGTTAATGTTTACATCCGCCCAGGCTGAAGGAATTAAGCTAAGACCGACAAAGGAAGCGAAGATTAAAATTTTCATAATAAGGTCCCCATTGACAATGAAATAAATAACGGACTGTCAATGATGTCATCAACTAAAGAACTCACAAGCCAGACTGATTTCATCTTAAAAAAGATAATATACGTAACTCAGTGCCTGTATTCCGCTGATATTGATCCATAAAGACTGTTCTGCCTGCTTATTGAGGACGATTCTACCTGCTTAATTCTGTTGAAGGCATGACAACTTAATGACATCTCTGTAATATATTTATTATTCATCGAAAAAACTGGAGAAATTCGGGACACTATGCAGCCATTCTGGGTAATAGCAATATGAATCGTGTCGAAACCGTATCTGATTCGACCCACAGTTTCCCGTGATGAGCGTTTACGATTGACTTTACAATCGCCAGACCAATCCCACTGCCTTCTCCCTTTCTTTGCCGCGATGGATCGACGCGATAAAACCGATCAAACAAACGTGGCAGGTGTTCTGCAGGTATCGGTTTCCCTGGATTTTCAACTATAAGCTGAACACTATTCTCATTCCCCGCAATGGTTACAGTCACTGTCTTCCCTAACTGCGTATAACGCAGAGCGTTAGACAGAAGATTATTTAATGCCCTTCGGTACATAAGTGGGTCTCCTTTAATAAGGCAGCACGACCCGTTTAACTGCAGAGAAACATTGAGTTCTTCTGCCCAGGCTTCGAAAAAATCAAACACCTTGACCACTTCTGTGCGGAGATCAAACATTATCCGTTCGGGGATCAACTGATTATTATCAGCCTGTGCCAGAAAAAGCATGTCGCTGACCATTTTTGTCATTCTGTTATACTCTTCCAGGCTGGAATACAACACATCTTCCAGCTCTTTCTGCGTTCTGTGCTGACTTAGCGCGATTTCAGTCTGTGTAACCAGATTGGTTATGGGCGTTCTGATTTCATGGGCGATATCAGCAGAGAAATTTGCCTGTCGCGTAAATACATCCTCAATCTTTTCAATCATATGGTTAAACGATATCACCAGTTGCTCCAGCTCGATGGGAACTTTGGACGGTTCCAGTCTCACATCCAGGTTCTCCGAGGTAATATTTTTAATGGCCTTGCTGACGTTGCGGAGAGGAAGATGTCCCTGGCGAACCGCTATGCGGATAATGCAAATAATCAACAGGCTGATTACGAAGGCAATGGCAATTAAATTCTTTTTTAGTGCTTCCAGGTAATGAAGATGAAAATCAATCGAGAGCCCAATTATCATCTGATACGTCTGTGGTTTTCCGTTAAGCGTTGCTTTGCCTGAAGATGCAACGATTCTGTAAGTCTGCATTTTCATGTCAGAGCCGTTGCGCATAAGTAAAGCTGGCTCTTTCACTGTCCAGAGGAATATTTCCCTGGCCCGACTATGCGCGGTAAAGTTTGATGCATTGACCGCAGAGCGTAACGTCGCCCCTTGTGGTGAGCTGAACAACACGTCGCCCCCATCAGTCAAAATAAGAACAGCGACGTTGCGGTAATCTGAGATGGATTCTTTGATTTTACTTATTTTTTTTTGGTCCGGAGCTACAGGTGTCTGCAGTATTCTGTTCATCGTGAGACTGATTTGTTTCAGATCCCGGACATCCTGCTCTGCAAAGTGTTTTTCAACGGAATGCAGCATAAACCAGGTAAAAGCAAAAAACGCAATTATGGTGGACAGGCTGATAAAGAAGGTCAGTCTCAGTGCGAGAGAGTAAGGGCGCCCTGAGAAATTAAAACGCATCCGGAACCTCCAGGATATATCCCACGCCGCGGACCGTCTGGATCAGCTTAGGCTCATAATCGTTGTCTACCTTTGCCCTGAGGCGTTTTACTGCCACATCTATAGCATTAGTATCGCTGTCAAAGTTCATATCCCAGACCTGCGATGCAATCAGCGAACGGGGCAGCACCTCTCCCTGATGACGAATGAAGAATTCCAGCAGGGAGAACTCCTTACTCGTCAGCAAAATACGTTTCCCTGCGCGGCTAACCTTCCTTGAAACGAGGTCTACCATCAGATCAGCCACCTTAAACTGGCTTTCCGTGATGACTGTGTTACCCCGTCGTAAAAGTGTCCTGACCCGGGCAAGAAGCTCAGCAAACGCAAATGGTTTGATCAGGTAATCGTCCGCGCCCAGCTCAAGTCCTTTAACCCGGTGCTCAATGGTGCCGAGAGCCGTAAGCAGCAAAACAGGCATACCTTTACCTGCGGCACGAAGCATACGAATAATATCCCAGCCGTTTACATCCGGGAGCATGATATCCAGAATCAGTAAATCATATTCGGCTGTTATGGCGAGATGATATCCGGTCAGACCATTATCAGCGAGATCAACTAAAAATCCCGCCTCAGTAAGCCCTTTACTGAGGTACTCTCCAGTTTTTACTTCATCTTCAACGATCAGTATTTTCATCTTGCTCCCCTAGCTGACTACTCATGCCATTCATTCTATTTAGCCTAAGCATGTAATCAACGACTTACGTTAAAAATGACAGCATTGTCATTATTCAGTCACCTGGCAAACAGAGAGCATTCTGTAAAATCCCCCTATCAATACTCTGGACTTCATTTGAACCATTTACCAGGCCTGCCTGGAAGAGAAGCGTTATGTTCAAATTAAAACTATTAAGCATCAGCATGATTTTTATACTGACAGGCTGCGTTTCACTGGCACCTGAGTATCAGCGGCCGGCAGCGCCAGTACCACAGCAGTTTTCTCTGTCACGCAACAGCCTGACGCCAGCGGTAAATGGCTATCAGGATACGGGCTGGCGTAATTTTTTTGTCGATCCCCATGTTACCCTGCTGATCGGTGAAGCCCTGACAAACAACCGTGATTTGAGAATGGCCGCCCTGAAGGTTGAAGAGGCCCGGGCCCAGTTCAACGTCACGGATGCAGATCGTAATCCCCAGTTGAATGCCTCATCCGGGATCACCTACCGCGGTAGTCTGAAAGGTGACAAGCCGACCGCACAGGAGTACGACGCGGGTCTGGAGCTCAGCTATGAGCTCGATTTTTTCGGCAAGCTTAAGAACATGAGTGAAGCTGACCGCCAGAACTATTTTGCCAGCGAAGAAGCCCGTCGTGCCGTACACATCCTGCTGGTATCGAACGTTTCACAGAGCTATTTCAGCCAGCAACTGGCGTCCGAACAACTCCGTATTGCGCGAGAAACGCTGAAAAATTATCAACAGTCTTATGCTTTCGTTGAACAACAGCTGGTGACCGGGAGTGCGAACGTTCTGGCGCTTGAACAGGCCAGGGGACAAATCGAAAGTACCCGCGCTGAGATAGCCAAACGAGAAGGCGATCTGGCGCAGGCAAACAATGCCCTGCAACTGCTGCTGGGAACCTACCACGCACTTCCGTCAGAAAAAACGATGAAAGGTGGTGAGATCGCACCAGTAAAACTGCCACCAAACCTGTCGTCACAAATTTTGCTGCAGCGCCCGGATATCATGGAAGCGGAATACCAGCTCAAAGCGGCTGATGCCAATATTGGCGCAGCGCGAGCGGCCTTTTTCCCATCCATTAGCCTGACCAGTAGTCTTTCCGCAAGCAGTACAGAGCTGTCCAGCCTCTTTACGTCAGGAAGCGGAATGTGGAATTTTATTCCCAAAATTGAAATTCCTGTTTTTAATGCCGGCAGGAACAAAGCCAATCTGAAACTGGCTGAAATTCGCCAGCAACAGTCGATGGTTAACTACGAACAAAAAATTCAGTCCGCCTTTAAGGATGTATCCGATACGCTTGCGCTGCGGGACAGCCTTAGCCAGCAACTTGAGGCACAGCAGCGTTATCTCAATTCACTGCAGATAACCCTCCAGCGTGCCAGAGGATTATATTCAAGTGGTGCTGTCAGCTACATTGAAGTGCTGGATGCAGAACGCTCCCTGTTCACGACACAGCAAACCATTCTCGATCTTACATATTCCCATCAGGTTAACGAAATCAATCTGTTCACCGCACTGGGTGGCGGTTGGGTAGAGTAAATTTAATTCATTAATCAGGAAATAAAAAATGCGTAATTCACTTAAAGCCGTTTTATTGGGCACCTTCTCTGTCATGATTTCTGCCGGTCTTCATGCTGAAACACATCACCATGGTGATATGAATGCTGCCAGTGATGCTTCGACACAGCAAATTATTTATGGCAACGGTGTCGTTAAAGTCATTGATATAAAAAGTAAAAAAATTACCATTTCGCACGGAGCTATCCCTGCGGTGGGCTGGCCTGCAATGACCATGCGCTTCACCTTTGTGAATGTAGACGACACCATTAATGCCCTGAAAACCGGTAACCACGTTGATTTCTCGTTTATTCAGCAGGGCAATATCGCCTTACTCAAAAGCATTAACGTTACCCAATCCTGACTGACAGCCCGGAGCGAATATATCCAGTGGGCCTGAACACTTATAAAGATATTTCTGTGAATTAATGATCAGGCGCATATGCCAGGTGTTTTGATTTTTCAGCGAGAAATTGTATGGCTTCTTTAAAGATAAAATATGCTGCAATAATTATCAGCAGCCTGATAGCAGGGGGGCTGATATCGGTTACTGCCTTGCAGTATGTAAACCCGGAACAAAAAACAGTACAAACGGAACTAAAGACACCGGAGCGAAAGATACTTTTCTGGTATGACCCGATGAAACCGGATACGAAATTTGATAAACCCGGAAAATCACCCTTTATGGACATGGACCTGGTGCCAAAATATGCAGATGAAAGCGGCGAGAAAATCAGCGATGGGATCCGTATTCATCCAACGCTGGTTCAGAACCTGGGATTAAAAACGCAAAAAGTCACACGCGGAATGCTGAATTATTCTCAGACAATACCGGCCAATGTTATTTACAACGAGTATCAGTTTGTCATTGTGCAGGCGCGCTCTGACGGTTTCGTCGAAAAAGTGTATCCCCTGACGATTGGCGATCATGTGAAGGAAGGTACACCGCTTATCGATATTACCATTCCGGAATGGGTGGAAGCACAAAGTGAGTTTCTACTGTTATCTGGCACCGGAGGGACACCAACGCAAATTAAAGGTGTGCTTGAACGACTTCGTCTGGCCGGAATGCCGGAAAAGGATATCCAGAAACTGCGGTCAACCCGGAGTATTCAGACCCGGTTTACCATTAAGGCACCGATAGATGGTGTCATTACGGCGTTTGACCTGCGCACTGGTATGAATATCTCAAAAGATAAAGTGGTGGCACAGATTCAGGGGATGGATCCGGTCTGGATCAGTGCGGCAGTACCCGAATCCATCGCCTATCTCCTGAAAGACACCTCTCAATTTGAAATTTCAGTACCGGCCTATCCGGATAAATTGTTCCATGTAGAAAAATGGAACATTCTTCCCAGCGTCGATCAAACCACCCGGACCCTGCAGGTACGTCTGCAGGTATCAAACAAGGACGAACGTCTTAAACCGGGCATGAATGCCTATCTGAAACTGAATACCCGGAGCCAGGAAATGTTGCTGATCCCGTCGCAGGCCGTTATTGACACCGGTAAAGAACAGCGCGTGATCACTGTCGATGCAGAAGGTCGGTTTGTGCCAAAAAGGGTCCACGTTCTCCACGAATCTCAGCAACAGTCCGGTATCGGCACCGGCCTCAATGAAGGCGATATGGTGGTAGTCAGCGGCATGTTCCTGATTGACTCCGAAGCCAACATTACGGGCGCACTGGAACGTATGCGTCATCCGGAAACAACGGACGGCACAATGTCGCCAATGTCCGCTCCGTCTGCAAATACACATTCCGGTCATTGAGGAGACGATGATGATTGAATGGATTATACGGCGATCGGTTGCCAACCGTTTCCTCGTTATGATGGCCGCTCTGTTTCTTAGTGTCTGGGGCACCTGGACTATCATCAACACCCCTGTGGATGCGCTACCCGATCTGTCCGATGTACAGGTAATTATCAAGACCAGCTATCCTGGTCAGGCTCCGCAGATTGTTGAAAACCAGGTTACATATCCGCTCACGACCACCATGCTGTCGGTACCCGGTGCCAAGACCGTGCGCGGTTTTTCCCAGTTCGGCGATTCCTACGTGTATGTCATTTTTGAGGACGGGACCGATCTGTACTGGGCCCGCTCGCGTGTGCTCGAATACCTTAATCAGGTTCAGGGAAAACTGCCTTCCGGTGTAAGCTCGGAAATCGGGCCTGATGCCACAGGTGTGGGCTGGATATTTGAATATGCTCTGGTTGATCACAGCGGAAAACACGACCTTTCCGAACTGCGCTCTCTGCAGGACTGGTTCCTGAAATTTGAACTGAAAACTATCCCTAACGTCGCGGAAGTTGCATCAGTAGGCGGCGTGGTCAAGCAGTACCAAATCCAGGTTAACCCGGAGAAACTGGCCCAGTACGGCATCAGCCTGCCAGAAGTAAAACAGGCCCTTGAGTCATCTAATCAGGAAGCCGGTGGCTCATCCGTTGAAATCGCCGAAGCGGAGTACATGGTCCGGGCCAGCGGTTACCTCCAGTCCATAGACGATTTCAATAACATCGTCCTGAAAACCGGAGAAAACGGTGTACCGATTTATCTGCGGGACGTGGCCCGCGTGCAGACCGGGCCTGAAATGCGGCGTGGTATAGCAGAACTTAACGGTCAGGGAGAAGTCGCCGGCGGCGTCGTGATCCTGCGGTCGGGTAAAAATGCGCGCGACGTTATCACGGCAGTGAAAGATAAACTGGAGACCCTGAAGGCAAGTTTGCCTGAAGGCGTTGAGATTGTGACTACCTACGATCGCAGCCAGTTAATTGACCGGGCCATTGACAACCTCAGCTACAAACTCCTGGAAGAGTTTATCGTGGTGGCCATCGTCTGCGCCCTGTTCCTGTGGCATGTTCGTTCGGCCCTGGTGGCGATTATTTCTCTGCCTCTTGGTCTGTGTATCGCCTTTATTGTCATGCATTTCCAGGGGCTGAACGCCAATATAATGTCGCTGGGAGGGATCGCCATTGCCGTAGGGGCGATGGTGGATGCCGCCATCGTGATGATTGAAAATGCGCATAAATGGCTGGAAGAGTGGGATCATCAGCATCCGGGTGAGCAGATTGATAACGCAACCCGCTGGAAGGTTATCACCGATGCCTCCGTTGAAGTGGGACCCGCGCTGTTTATCAGTCTGTTGATCATTACCCTGTCCTTTATTCCTATTTTTACCCTGGAAGGACAGGAAGGTCGTCTGTTTGGTCCGCTGGCCTTTACGAAAACCTACTCCATGGCGGGCGCGGCCGCGCTGGCCATCATCGTCATTCCGATTCTGATGGGATTCTGGATCCGCGGGAAAATTCCTGCCGAGACCAGCAATCCCCTGAACCGGCTGCTGATCAAAGCGTATCATCCTTTGTTGCTGCGGGTACTTCACTGGCCAAAAATAACCCTGCTGGTTGCGACCTTATCCATCTTCACGGTTATCTGGCCCCTGAGTCAGGTAGGCGGCGAGTTTCTGCCGAAGATAAATGAGGGCGACCTGTTGTATATGCCCTCAACATTGCCGGGCGTGTCGCCGGCAGCGGCCGCTGCGCTCTTACAGACCACGGATAAGCTCATTAAAACCGTACCTGAAGTAGCTTCTGTTTTTGGCAAGACCGGGAAGGCCGAGACCGCGACGGATTCCGCGCCGCTCGAAATGATGGAAACCACGATCCAGCTTAAACCAGAGGATCAGTGGCGGCCCGGCATGACGATTGACAAGATTATTGACGAACTCGATAAAACGGTCCGTTTACCCGGTCTGGCTAACCTCTGGGTGCCCCCCATCCGTAACCGTATTGATATGCTCTCAACCGGGATAAAAAGTCCGATAGGTATCAAGGTGTCAGGTACTGTTCTGTCCGATATCGATGCAACGGCGCAGAGCATTGAGGCGGTAGCCAAAACCGTGCCGGGCGTGATATCGGCTCTGGCCGAGCGACTGGAGGGCGGGCGCTACATTGACATCGATATTAACCGTGAAAAAGCCTCCCGCTACGGGATGACGGTGGGTGATGTCCAGCTGTTTGTCTCCTCAGCCATCGGCGGCGCGACGGTGGGGGAAACGGTTGAGGGCGTGGCCCGGTATCCGATTAATATCCGTTACCCGCAGGATTACCGGAGCAGTCCACAAGCTCTGAGGGAAATGCCCATCCTGACACCCATGAAACAGCAGATCACGCTGGGTGACGTTGCCGATATTAACGTTGTATCCGGACCTACCATGCTGAAAACGGAAAACGCGCGACCGGCCAGCTGGATTTATGTTGATGCCCGCGGCAGGGACATGGTGTCGGTGGTCAACGATATCAGGACGGCTATCAGCGAAAAAGTGAAACTGAGACCGGGGACCAGCGTGTCATTCTCCGGTCAGTTTGAATTACTGGAGCATGCCAACAAGAAACTGAAACTGATGGTTCCGATGACGGTGGTGATCATTTTCATCCTGTTGTATCTGGCATTCCGTCGTGTGGATGAGGCCTTGCTGATCCTGATGAGTCTGCCGTTCGCGCTGGTCGGGGGAATATGGTTCCTCTACTGGCAGGGCTTCCACATGTCTGTGGCGACCGGAACCGGGTTTATCGCCCTGGCCGGGGTGGCGGCAGAATTTGGTGTGGTCATGCTGATGTATCTGCGTCATGCCATTGAAGCACACCCGGAATTGTCCCACCGGGAGACGTTCACACCTGAAGGCCTTGATGAAGCTCTTTATCATGGAGCAGTATTACGTGTCCGGCCAAAAGCCATGACTGTAGCGGTGATCATTGCGGGCCTGCTACCCATTCTGTGGGGAACCGGAGCAGGCTCAGAAGTCATGAGTCGGATTGCGGCCCCCATGATTGGAGGGATGATAACAGCTCCGCTTCTTTCACTGTTCATTATTCCTGCTGCCTACAAATTAATCTGGCTGCGCAGGCATAAAACAGACGTATCATGACATTCTAAGGCCCTCTGTCGGAGAGAGCCTTTATATCAGGATGGGTATCGAAACTGCACTACGTCTATTATGAAAAGTGCTGTGTCAGTGATGCTGTCACTCAGTTTTCCAGAGCCGGCATTGGCAACAAAACGCAGAAGATATAAGCCAACGGCTTCTCCTGACACTGCCCATCATAATCTGATAGGCAGCAACCGCTGCTTATTACGTAACAGGCGCAGACCATTTGCCACGACAAGCAGGCTTGCACCCACATCCGCGAATACCGCCATCCACATGGTGCCCATACCTGCAATGGTCAGGGCCAGAAACACTGCCTTGATCCCAATAGCCATAACGATATTCTGAACCAGAACGTTATACGTCTGGCGGGAGAGTCGGACAAAAGCCGGGATTTTACGCAAATCGTCATCCATGAGGGCCACATCGGCAGTCTCGATGGCGGTATCCGTGCCCATTGCGCCCATGGCAAAGCCGATATCGGCGCGGGCCAGCGCCGGTGCATCATTGATGCCGTCGCCTACCATGCCGGTCGTGCCCTGCGCCGTAAACGTTTCTACAGCACGCAGTTTATCTTCCGGCAGCTGATCCCCCCGCGCCTCATCGATACCAACCTGACCGGCAATGGCCTGCGCAGTGTGCGCATTGTCTCCGGTCAGCATGAGCGTTTTGACACCCAGACTATGCAACTGACTTATCGCCTCGCGGCTGCTTTCCTTCACCGTATCAGCCACCGCAAACAGCCCAAGCACCTGATGAGTGTCACAGAGCATGATGACCGTTTTACCCCCGGTCTCCAGTTCCGTTAGTGCAGCCCTGACCGCTTCCGGGCAGCGCACCGTTTCTTCAGCCAGCCTCAGATTGCCCAGACTGTAGGTTTGACCGTTGATGACGCCACGCACGCCGCGGCCTGGCAGAGCCTCAAAGTTTTCCACTTCATAACGCTGAATGCTATCTGATGCCGCCGATACAGCCTGCGAAACCGGATGATCGGAGTAACCTGCCAGGCTCACAGCCAGCCTGCGCCCCTCGTCTTCTGCCACCCCGGTATAGATAATCGCATCCGTCTGTACCGGCTTACCGTGCGTCAGGGTGCCGGTCTTGTCGAGCGCCAGCCACTTCAGCTTTCGACCCTCTTCAAGATAAACGCCGCCCTTGATCAATATCCCCCGGCGGGCTGCTGCCGTCAGGCCGCTGACAAGGGTCACTGGCGTGGAAATGACCAGCGCACAGGGGCAGGCGATAACCAGCATCACCAGCGCCTTGTATATCCACGCCTGCCAGCTTTCACCTGCAATCAGCGGCGGGAGAACGGCAACTGCGACGGCAATAGCAAACACCACAGGGGTATAAATTTGCGCAAAGCGATCAACAAAGCGCTGCGTAGGGGCTTTTGCCCCCTGCGCTTCCTCCACGGCATGAATGATACGCGCAAGCGTGGTATTTCCGGCAGCCGCCGTTACCCGGTACTCAAAGCCACCGGATCCGTTGACCGTCCCGGCGAAGACCGGGTCGCCTTCCCCTTTATCCACCGGCAGGCTTTCGCCGGTAATAGGTGCCTGATTAATGGCGGTCCTTCCCCGAACCACCGTGCCGTCGAGGGCGATACGCTCGCCCGGTTTTACCCTGACCACGCTGTTAAGGGATACAGACACGGCCTCAGTTTCTTTCCAGGAGCCGTCCGGCTGCTGAATTGTGGCCGTTTCAGGCGTCAGTTTCATCAGAGAGCCGATGGCATTGCGGGCGCGATCAAGAGACTTTGCTTCAATCAGTTCCGCAATCGTGAACAGGACCATTACCATGGCGGCTTCAGGCCACTGTCCGAGCGCCAGCGCCCCGGTGACGGCAATACTCATCAGGGCGTTGATGTTCAGGTTGCCGTTGCGAAGAGCAATCCAGCCTTTTTTGTACGTGGACAGGCCACAGGCCGCAACGGCAGCAAGAGCAAGAGCCGCTTCCAGCCATTCCGGCATGCCCGCCCAATGCATGGCTTCGGCGGCGCTTGCCGCCACACCGGCAAGCGCGAGCGGCCACCAGGGTTTTTTCTTTTCCTCAGTGACCACGTGCCGGCCATTACTGTCAGGAAGTTCAGGTTCAAAGCCCAGCGAACGAATGGCGGCCAGAACTGGCTCCAGCGCATCCGGTGCGTGAACCACCGTCAGTACGCGCTGCATAAGATTGAAATCCAGTTCCTTGACGGCTGACATGCCATCCAGCTTTTTACGAATCATGCCCTCTTCAACAGGGCAGTCCATCTGCATGATCCTGATACTGGTACGCACCCCGTCAGCGGTCAACTGCTGCGTCTGCAGCTCACCGAATGTGACAGGGGCAGGTGCGCAGCAGGAACCGCCGGTACTTTCCGCCTCACGGCCTGTACAACAGTTGCCTTCAGGCTGCATTGCTTTATCAATCGGTTCCGGGTCAAAACCCAGCGAGCGCACCGCCTGCAGAACCGGTTCCAGCGCCTGCGGCGTATGGGTCACGGTAAGCACCCTCTGTATAAGATTGAATTCGAGATTGCTGACGGAAGATAATTTTGCCAGTTTTTTTCGGAGGAGCGCCTCCTCCGTCGGGCAGTCCATCTGCATGATGCGCAGACGCGTCTGAACGTCATCGTTGCGGGGATGCTCTGCAACCAGTTCGGACACCTGGCTCAGGCCGTCCGTTGAGCAGCAGCTCCCGGTGCTGCAACAAGCCGGTGTGGTCTCAGTCGTTTTTGGTGGCATCTTCTCGGAAGCCTCAGTCGGGGCAGTTGCGGTATTTTTAACAGACGCCTCCTCTACGGTTGCGGCTGATCCACATTTTTTATTACTGCAGCAGTCACTCATTTTTTTATCCCGTTCATAACGTATACTGGCATTAAAGACCCTGATGTAACTACAGGGTCAAGCTCAGAAGAGGTGTGATATGAAAATTGGTGAACTGGCCCGCCAGGCGGGATGTCCTGTAGAGACGGTACGTTATTATGAGCGAGAGGGGCTTTTGCAGGCCGCATTGCGGGACCAGACTAATAACTACCGCCATTACGACAGCGCACATCTCGAAAGGCTTATGTTTATCCGGCGCTGCCGGGCGCTCGATATGACCCATGAAGAAATCCGGGTGTTGCTGCAGGCGCGCAGCCAGCCTGACGCAGACTGCGGTACGGTTAATGCCCTGATAAATGAACATCTGAACCACGTTCAGGCCCGTATTCGTGAACTGAATATGCTGGAAAAACAACTTTTTGAGCTCCAAAGCCACTGCAATGCCAACCGGGCAACACGGGACTGCGGAATTCTGCGCGAACTGGAGCAGACAGAAGAGTCTGAGGATATCGTGCCGGTTATCACTGCAGGTCATCTGGCCGGAAGCCACTCTTACTGATGCTGCTTTCTGCTGTAAGTAGAACTGTTCACTAAAGAAACAGGCTTTTTTGTGATGTGACTTCGTCTTGCCCGTCTATTAAGGCAGCTGAAAGTGTGCTGCCGTTAAAATCTGTGTGACATCGTTTAACCGCTATTCCCTCATTAAGCTGTACAGAAAAGCCTGTAATCACGTCACAACATATATGAATTTATCAATATAAAATTGACCTTTCGTCTGCAGAAGACGAGACTTGTTGCTGTCCGCCACGAAGGAGAAATTATGCCGTCACTTTTGCCCCTGCAACTTTTTAAGAATCTTTCTGACGAAACCCGGCTCAGCCTAGTGCTGTTGTTGCGCGAAAAAGGGGAGCTCTGCGTCTGCGAGCTTGTATCTATCCTGAAAGAAACACAGCCAAAAATATCGCGGCACCTGGCCCTGCTCAGAGAGAGTGGACTGCTTATCGACAGGCGCGACGGCAAGTGGATCCATTACCGGTTATCGCCACACATGCCTGCGTGGGCAGCAGCGGTCATTGAGCAGGCATATCTGTGTCAGCGGGATGAAATTCTTCATCTCAGTCAGCAGGCTGAGCGTGATAACGCAACCACCAACGGCAAAGCTGTCTGCATGTAAAAATTTTATCTAAACACATTCGATTAAACGAATATATTTACAGGGTACACTTAGCAGCCCGCTTTAACGGGCAGGTATAATTAAGAAGGAGAGAGTATGTTTCTGGCGGGTGCGATTTTTATCCTGACCCTGATACTGGTGATCTGGCAGCCGAAAGGGCTCAGCATTGGCTGGAGTGCCGTTATCGGCGCCGCACTGGCGCTGCTGACCGGCGTGGTAAACATCGGGGACATTCCTGTGGTCTGGCAGATTGTCTGGAACGCCACGGCCACGTTTATTGCGGTCATCATTATCAGCCTGCTGCTTGATGAGTCCGGCTTTTTTGAGTGGGCCGCGCTGCACGTTTCACGCTGGGGCGGCGGCAGGGGCCGGTTGCTGTTCACGTATATCGTTCTGCTGGGTGCGGCGGTAGCCGCCCTGTTCGCCAATGACGGGGCAGCGCTTATTCTGACGCCGATCGTTATCGCCATGCTGCTGGCGCTGGGCTTCAGCCCGGGCGCCACGCTGGCGTTTGTGATGGCGGCAGGCTTCATCGCTGATACCTCCAGCCTGCCGCTCATCGTGTCGAACCTGGTGAACATTGTCACGGCAGACTTCTTTAAACTGGGTTTCAGCGAGTATGCCTCGGTGATGGTGCCGGTGAATATCGCGTCCGTGGCCGCCACGCTGGTGATGCTGCACCTGTTTTTCCGCAGGGACATCCCGGCCACTTACGACCTGGCGAAGCTGAAGGCGCCGCGTGAGGCCATTCGCGATGCGCGTACCTTTAAAACCGGCTGGATTGTTCTCATCCTGCTGCTGATCGGCTTCTTTGCCCTCGAACCACTCGGCGTACCGGTCAGCCTTGTGGCCGCGGTGGCGGCGTTTATTCTCTGGCTGGTAGCCCGGAAAGGCAATGTGATTGATACCGGAAAGGTACTGAAAGGTGCGCCCTGGCAGATCGTTATCTTCTCGCTGGGCATGTACCTGGTGGTATACGGACTACGCAATGCCGGGCTGACTGATTACCTTTCTGCCGCCCTAAACCGGTTTGCAGAGCATGGCGTCTGGGGCGCAACGCTCGGCACCGGCTTTCTGACGGCGGCGCTTTCATCAGTCATGAACAACATGCCTACCGTGCTGGTTGGCGCGCTCTCCATTGACGGCAGCACCGCGCAGGGCGTGGTGAAGGAGGCGATGATTTACGCCAACATCATCGGCTGCGACCTCGGTCCGAAAATCACCCCCATCGGCAGCCTTGCTACCCTGCTGTGGCTGCACGTCCTGGCACAGAAAAACATTACCGTCAGCTGGGGCTACTACTTCCGTGTGGGCATCGTGATGACCCTGCCGGTGCTGTTTGTGACGCTGGCCGCACTGGCCCTGCGCCTGTCTGTTTAACCTAAACCCCGGCGCTGCGCCTGTGCAGCGCCTTTACGGAGTACCGCTTATGACTGACATTACCATTTACCACAATCCGGCCTGCGGGACGTCCCGCAATACCCTGGCACTTATCCGCAACAGCGGCACCGAGCCCACGGTGATTCTGTATCTGGAAACTCCGCCGGCGCGTGATGAGCTGAAAAAGCTTATTGCGGATATGGAGATCAGCGTGCGCGCCCTGCTGCGTAAAAATACCGAACCTTACGAGCAGCTCGGCCTGGCAGAGGACCGGTTCAGCGATAACGAACTGCTCGATGCCATGCTGGCTCATCCGATCCTCATTAATCGACCGGTTGTGGTTACGCCGCTCGGAACGAAGCTGTGTCGCCCCTCAGAAATGGTTCTGGACATACTGCCGGACCCGCAGAAGGGAGCGTTTACCAAAGAGGACGGCGAAGCCGTCATTGATGAGCACGGAAACCGCGTCAGCCACTGATGTTTCACCAGGCTGCGGGCATAGCAAATTTGAAAAAGCCGGCAGATGCCGGCTTTTTTATATGCTGCGCTGGTTTACACGCTCAGAGAGCTGCGCGGCACTCTCTTTCCTTTCGCTGTAGCGGTCGGTGAGATAACCACTGCGACCGCGCGTCAGCAGAGTGAACTTCATCAGTTCCTCCATGACGTCCACTATGCGGTCATAATACGGAGAAGGCTTCATGCGGCCGGCCTCATCAAACTCGGCCCAAGCTTTTGCCACGGATGACTGGTTCGGGATAGTGATCATCCGCATCCAGCGCCCGAGAATACGCATCTGATTTACGGCGTTGAACGACTGTGAGCCGCCGCTGACCTGCATTACCGCAAGGGTTTTCCCCTGCGAGGGCCGGACCGCCCCGGACGTCAGCGGAATCCAGTCAATCTGCGTCTTCATGATGCCGGTCATGGCACCGTGACGCTCAGGGGAGCACCAGACCATCCCTTCTGACCAGAGTACCAGCTCGCGCAGCTCTGCGACCTTCGGATGCGTCTCAGGTGCATCATCCGGCAGCGGCAGGCCAGACGGATTGAATATCTTCACCTCCGCGCCCATGGCCGTCAGCAGCCGGGCGGCCTCTTCCGTGGTGAGTCGGCTGTAAGAGCGCTCCCGCAGCGAGCCGTAGAGCATCAGTATGCGGGGCGGATGCGCCACCTCTTCGACTTTTAATTTTTCTTCCGTCAGCGGTGCATCCAGGTGCGTCGGATCGATATTGTTCAGGGCATCATTGAAGTTATTCACAATAGAGTCTCTTTATGAGTAATCGTAGCCGACAGGCTGCAGCAGCAGCCAGCGGCGCAGCACTCTTCCGTCAGAAAGGCCATCAGCTGCTCAAGCTGCGCATAGCAGGGCCTGCAGAACAGGGTACGGCTCTGCCGTTCCTGGCTTATGAGGCCAGCTGACATCAGCGCAGAAAGGTGATGACTTAGCGTGGAGGCCGGAATAGCCAGTCTTTTCTGGATGTCACCCACAGGCAGTCCTTCAGGCCCGACTTTCACCAGTTCACGGTAAATTCCCAGTCGCGTCACGTGTCCCAGTTCCCTGAGAGCAGCCGCAGCATTTTGTATGTCCACATCATCACCAAATCTACATTTCCAGAATAATGGAAATATAATTTAAAGCGGACGGAATGGTCAAGCCTCTTCCCGCCATAAAAGTGCTGCGCTCAAAAAGAAAGCCTTTTATACCCTGTTGATCCGGCTGCAGTGGCAGAGCATATAAAAAGGCCATGGCTCAGCATTTCGGTAAAATTCCAGCACTCTGACAACAGCTTTAGCCATAACCGTTTCGCTTCCTCTTGCCAGAAATTCCAGGCTCAATAATACTGTTCATATAACCAGTATAATTTAAAGGAGGATTTTTATGCGCTTTACATTTTTTTCCCTAATCCGTACACAGCAGCACGTCCGGGACGCCGCGTTATGAAAGCGGTCAGTTACGCTCAGGGCCTGACGCTGTTATGGCCGCCGATTTTTACCCCAACGGTAAAGGTGCCGCTGTACGCAGATCCCTGCTCAGCTGGCTTTCCCTCCCCTGCTCAGGATTATGTAGAGAAAGAGCTGGACCTGAATGAGCTTTGTATTCGCAGACGGGCGTCCACATTCTTCGTACGGGCCAGTGGCAACAGCATGCAGGAGCTGGGGCTTTATGACGGTGATGTTATGGTGGTCGATCGCGCGGAGCCACCCACGCACGGCGACATCGTCATTGCCGAGGTTGGCGGTGAGTTCACAGTTAAGCGCCTGCAGCTGCTCCCGAGGGTGGCACTGCTGCCCATGAACCCTGCTTACGCCGCCATCTATCCGGAAGAGCTGCAGCTGCTCGGCGTTGTCACCTGGTTCTTTAACAGTACCCGGGCCCGTCGGAGATAATTATGCCCATGTTCGGACTGGCTGACGTCAACTCTTTCTATGCCAGCTGTGAGACGCTTTTCCGCCCGGACCTGCGTGGCAGGCCGGTAGTCGTGCTCAGTAACAACGATGGCTGCGTTATTGCGCGCTCTGCTGGCGCAAAAGCTCTGGGTATAAAAATGGGTGCACCGTGGTTCCAGATAAAAACGCAGGACTATCCGGAAAAGATACACGTGTTCAGCTCAAACTATGCGCTGTATCACAGCCTGAGCCAGAGAGTAATGACCGCGCTTGAGGAGATAACGCCACGCGTCGAGCAGTACAGCATTGATGAAATGTTCCTGGATATTACCGGTATTAACGGCTGTGAGGACTTCGAAGCTTTTGGTCGTCGCCTGCGCGCGCATGTATTTACCACAACGGGTCTTACCGTCGGTGTCGGCATGGGGCCCACTAAAACGCTGGCAAAATCGGCCCAGTGGGCGAGTAAGGAGTGGAAGCAGTTTCGCGGCGTGCTGGCGCTGACGCCGGGTAATCTGAAACGTACCGAAACTCTGCTAGCTAACCAGCCCGTTGAGGAAATATGGGGTGTGGGACGGCGTATCGGTAAGCGACTCAGCCTGATGGGCATCGAAACCGCCCTGCAGCTGTCACGCGCGCGTCCAAAGTTCATTCGCGATAACTTTTCCGTGGTACTGGAACGCACCGTACGCGAGCTGAACGGTGAGTCATGTATTCCGCTGGAAGAACTGCCGCCGGCAAAACAGCAGATAGTCTGCAGTCGCAGCTTCGGGGAGCGCATTACAACAAAAACAGCCATGCAGCAGGCGCTGTGTCAGTACGCTGCACGCGCAGCGGAAAAGCTGCGAGGGGAACGTCAGTACTGCCGCAACATCGGCGTGTTTATCCGGACGTCGCCACACGCCAGCGGTGAGGTGTTTTACGGAAACAGCGCCGGAGAGAAGCTGACACTACCAACACAGGATACGCGGGACATCATTGAGTCTGCGATGCGGTCGCTCGATTGTATCTGGCTTGAGGGGCGCAGATACATGAAAGCAGGCATCATGCTTGATAACTTTACGCCGAACGGCGTAAGCCAGCTAAATCTGTTTGACGATAATCGGCCACGGGCTAAAAGCGCACAGCTGATGAAGGTACTGGACGGCATTAATCAGTCAGGACTGGGAAATGTGTGGTTTGCCGGACAGGGAATTAACACTGAGTGGAAAATGAAGCGTGAAATGCTTAGCCCTGCCTGGACCACGCGCTGGTCAGACATTCCTAAAGCACGTGTGCTCTGAGACGATTATTAATTAAGCAGTTGAAACTGTATTCCACATAACGCCATAGAGTTCATAGTTAGAACTAAAAACGTGTACGCCGTTATCGCGAAAATAGCGTTCATGCTTAAACCAGGGAGCCGCCATTTTTATACCCATGCGCTTTGCTTCAGCTGAACGGGCAATCACGCAGCCATTATTGTTTGAGACCACAGCGATAGGTTTCCCACGCAAATCGGGCCGGAATACGGTTTCGCAGGATGTGTAAAGTTGTTAGCGTCTGCCAGCACGAATAGAGAAAAACTCTCTTAGCAATCACTGTTTATGCATACAGTACATTTAAAAATAGAAATATGTCTTAACCGTTGACGTCCCATTTTGGGATTGTTATTCTGGTCCCAATTTGGGACTATAGGGAAAGCCAGTGCGGATTATATCAATCGCCTCTCTCAAACAATTCCGGGAGACGCATAATCAGGCGGAGCAACCCCTGAAAGCATGGGTAGATGAAGTCAAAAAGGCACAGTGGAAAACGCCACAGGACATCAAGGACAAATACAGGTCCGCAGATTTTCTGAGTAACAATCGGGTGGTATTTAATATCAAAGGCAATGATTATCGACTGATTGTTGCAGTGGCTTACAGGTTTCAGGCGGTCTACATCAAGTTTGTTGGAACGCACGCTGAATACGATAAAATAGACGCAGATACGGTGGATATGTGATGACTTACAAAATCAAACCGATTCATAACGAAGCAGATTACGAGGCAGCTCTGGCCGCTGTATCCCCGCTGTTTGACAATGAGCCGGAGCCAGGAAGCGCAGCCGGAGATTTTCTGGAAGTAATGATCCTGCTTATTGAAAAGTACGAGCAGGAACACTATCCGATAGAAGTACCCGATCCAGTAGAGGCGATTAAGTTCCGCATGGAGCAGATGGGGCTGACGGCGAAAGACCTGGTGCCTGCGATTGGACGCCCAAACCGGGTTTATGAAGTACTGAACAATAAGCGTGCGCTGACGCTTCCGATGATCCGTAACCTGCATGAAATGTTTAATATACCGCTGGCATCGCTGGTAGGCGCAGCGGAGCCCAAACGGATACAAATGCAGTAACCGAAGCCCGCCGCATGCGGGCTTTTATTCCTGCAGCGTATGGTTGCAACCCAGCCCGGTCAAATCGGTAAGGCACAGGTCACTATGCCACAGAAAGAAAGGTCGAAATCTGCCATCAGAGTACAAGCTCGCCGTTGCCAGACTGCTACTGCAGCGCTGGAGACGGGATCAGCAGCAGTCAGCGCAGGACATGCTCGTCATGAGCTGTAATAGAGAATGGCAGTATGGCAGCAGGTCTGAGAGCACCACGAGAGGCCACAGCGCTTAAACAGCTTACTTAGTGCGGATTATCGTACCTGGCCTGAAAATGGTTTCACAGGAGGCGTAAAAATTGTTGGCATCAGCAAGCGCAAACATCGCTATTCTCCTGCAGGTCCGGTGAAACCCTGGCCCGCGATATCATTGAGTGCATAAGCCACCACGCCCCACACCGGCAGCGGCTGGTTCTCATCGAGCAGAACGACAGCCCCGGGCATCTCCAGCGACTGCAGCGCCGGAACGGGTTTCAGCAGCAATCTGTGCAGCACCAGTTCACCCTCATATTCCGCCACAATAATCTGACCGTGCCGCGGCGTCAGTGCCCGATCAACTGCCAGAACTGAGCCTTTGATAATACCCGCCTCCGGGCAGGCTGTATCACTGCGCATCAGGTAGGTTGACCAGGGCGACAATGCTATGAGCGCAGTTATCTCTCTTTCGCTACGGTTTCCTGCAGCCAGCGGATAAAGGTTTCGGTCTTTGGCCAGCGTCTGTCGGCGCGGGTAGCGATGTAATACCGTTCTTTGCACAGCAGCGCCAGCCGGGGGAAAGGGGTTATCAGTTCGCCAGAGGCGATACGCTGTTTCAGCA
Source organism: Pantoea sp. SIMBA_079 (assembly GCF_046940275.1). Lineage (NCBI taxonomy): Bacteria > Pseudomonadati > Pseudomonadota > Gammaproteobacteria > Enterobacterales > Erwiniaceae > Pantoea > Pantoea sp. SIMBA_079. The sequence continues at coordinate 116,998 of NZ_JAWRYR010000002.1, forward strand.
GCGTCTTACGTCCCATCGCGATGCCGGCATGGTTTATCGCTGCCGCAACCGCAAGCTCTGCCTGATCAAATTCGGCGCGGCGTGCTGCCGTGATATCCACGTTAAAGTGCGCTGCCCACAACAGCCATTCATTTGCTCCGGAATCCACCCCCCACGCCTGACGATCGTGCAGCAGGCGACAGGCCCGCAGATTCTCCGGGCAGTCTGCCAGCCTGAATTGTTCAGCGTAGCGCGGGCTGCATACCGGAATAATATGTTCATCCATCAGCGGATCGAGATGAAACCTGTCCGGCACGTCAGCATCAAAACAGATGGCCAGGTCAGCACCCATCTTATGCAGATCAACCGGTTCGTTTCCGGTATTGATCACAAGATCGATAGCAGGATGGTGTTCCAGAAAGGACGCCACCGCCGGTGCAAGCCAGGCGTGCGCAAACGACGGGCGACTGTATACCGTAAGTCTTCCGCTGAAACCCTGATTCCTGATGCCCTGAATTTCCCGGTTGAGATAGTCGAGTGACGTACTCATTGCATTGAAAATGCGCTCACCTTCTTCGGTCAGCAGTACCCTGCGGTGTAAACGAATGAACAGGGCGATGCCGAGTTCTTTTTCCAGCTGGCTGATACGGTGGCTGACTGCACTGGGCGTCAGCGACAGTGCAGCCGCTGCTTCGGCAAACGAGCCGTGGCGGGCAGCCGCTTCAAAGGTGAAAAGACGTCCCAGCTGGCCACCCTTTATTTCACGCATTGCAGAGGACAATTTTTTACCCTTGTCAGTTAACAGGTTGATAGAGTGACTAATTTGTTAAACCGGTGTGTGCATGGCAGATAAAGCACGTAATGCGCGATTATATTTTGGGTTAGCTGAGCTCATGTTAAGTTGAAGAACTATCGTTTGTCACCCTGCAAACGGGTGCATTTAAATAGCACTCTATTTCCTTTTTATGCGCAATGCTGATTGAGAGTGACCATGACTGATTTAACTGAAAAACTCCGGTCTGTGCCGGTGGTAAGCGATCTGATCGCGCTACGTGAAACCCTCTGGTTTAACGACAAGGTGACGACGGCAGAAAGGGGACTTCTGCATACGGGACTGACGCGCAAAGACGCTGAAGATGCCGAAGCTCGTCTGCGTCGGTTCGCTCCGCTGCTCGCCGCTGCCTTTCCGGAAACGGCCGGGAGTGGCGGGATTATTGAGTCAGATATGGTGCCTGTACCCGCGATGCAGGCGCGGCTGGAACAGAGTGCGCCGCTGCCGGGCAGACTCTGGCTGAAAAAAGATAGCCACCTGCCCATTTCAGGGTCAATCAAAGCGCGCGGCGGCATTTATGAAGTTCTCGCACATGCGGAGAAGCTGGCGCTGGAGGCGGGCCTCATCACGCCAGACGATGACTACAGCCTGCTGCTTTCGCCGGCGCATCGTCAGTTTTTCAGCCAGCATAAAATAGCCGCAGGTTCAACGGGCAACCTGGGCCTTTCGATCGGCATAATGAGCGCCCGGCTCGGGTTTCACGTTACCGTACATATGTCGGCGGATGCGCGTCAGTGGAAGAAAGAGATGCTGCGCGGGCACGGGGCAGACGTGATTGAATATGAGCAGGATTACGGCGTTGCCGTAAAGCAGGGCCGCAAAGCGGCTGAGTCCGATCCCGCCTGCTTTTTCATTGATGATGAAAATTCACGCACGCTGTTTCTGGGCTATGCCGTGGCCGGGCTGCGTCTGCCAGCACAGCTGGAAGAAAAAGGCATTACTGTCGATGCGTCCCATCCGCTTTTCGTGTATCTGCCCTGCGGCGTGGGGGGCGGACCGGGAGGCGTCGCTTTTGGCCTGAAGCTGGCTTTTGGCGATAACGTCCACTGCTTCTTTGCGGAACCTACGCATTCACCCTGTATGCTGCTGGGAATGAGTACCGGTCTGCACGATCGCATTGCGGTACAGGATATCGGCATTGATAATCAAACCGCTGCGGATGGGCTGGCGGTAGGGCGCGCTTCCGGCTTCGTAGGGCGGGCGATGGAGCAGCTGATCGACGGCTGCTGTACGATCAGCGATCGGACTCTGTATGACCTGCTTGTCATGCTGGATGAAACGGAAGGCATTCAGCTTGAACCCTCCGCGCTGGCGGGCATGTCCGGACCCCAGCGCGTCGCGGCAAGCCCGGATTATCTGGCGCAGCGGGGGATCACCCCGCAGCAGCTGCAGCAGGCCACGCATCTTGTCTGGGCAACCGGCGGAGGCATGGTCCCCGCCGCTGAAATGCAGCACTACCTCGCTAAAGCCAGGCGCTGATAAACGCATGCAGCAGCAGGGATCCTCTCCTGGCAGGGGACGGTGACGTCGTCAGTCGGGTCGAATGACACGACAATTGACGGGCAGGGCAGCCACGCGAGCTGCCCGGCCGCCGTTACAACCCCAGCGCAGTCAGCCCCGGATGATCGTCCGGACGCCGTCCCAGCGGCCAGAAAAATTTGCGTTCGCTCTCTTTGATAGGCATATCGTTGATACAGGCAAAGCGACGTTTCATCAGGCCATCGCCCTCAAACTCCCAGTTTTCATTGCCGTAAGAGCGGAACCAGTTACCGGAATCATCGCGCCATTCATACGCGTAGCGAACGGCAATGCGGTTGCCATCAAACGCCCAGAGTTCCTTAATAAGGCGGTACTCAAGCTCTTTTTTCCATTTACGGGCCAGAAACGCTTCGGCTTCTTCACGGATATGGGCAAATTCGGTGCGGTTGCGCCATTGCGTGTCCGTTGAGTAAGCCAGTGCGACTTTGGCGGCATCGCGGGTGTTCCAGCCATCTTCGGCCAGGCGCACTTTTTCCATTGCCGTTTCGCGGGTAAAAGGGGGAAGCGGCGGGCGCAGATGTGCATCAGACATAGTAAAACTCCTGTAAATTCCGGTTGATGAGTAAAAACAGGGTGCTGAGAAAAAAGTTTTAAGAAACCTGATCCAGTAAAATTTTTGCCACGTCGCGTGCGTCGTCGGCAGCGCTCCCGCTCCCCATGACATAGGATGCGGTAATGGCGCCCTCTATCAGAATCAGCAACTGCCTCGCCAGCGCGTCGGGATGCACAACATTCATCTGTTTGCTGAGCTCAAGTACGTAATCCAGTAATTTCTGTTTGTGGATTTTCGCTATCTGGCGCACTGCGTCGTCAGGATTGCCTGTCTCACCGGCGGTGTTAATAAACGCGCAGCCGCGGAAACCGTCTGACTCAAACCAGCTTTTCAGCACGGTAAACATATTCAGAATGCGATCCTGCGGCGTTTTGTCTTGATCAGAAGCGGTTCTGAACCACGCCATCCACTGCTCATCGCGTGCGCTCAGCGCGGCTGATGCCACCTCTTCTTTACTGGTGAAGTGGCGATAAATACTTTTTCTGGCGACGCCTGAGGTCTTCACCAGAAGGTCCATGCCCATAGCATGAATACCGTTCTGATAAATAAGCTGCTCAGCACTCGTGAGGATTTTTGCCCGGGTATTGCCTGTTGTTTTGTTCATGGCTCTAAGGTAGAACGATCGTTCTACCTCGTCAACGTTTTTATGCCTGAGATTCAGGAATGCGGGCAATAACCTTTATCTCAAAATCAAATCCCGCCAGCCAGTTAACGCCCACGGCGGTCCAGTTAGGGTAGGGAGGCGCCGGGAAAATAGTTTGTTTCACCTGCATGATGGTTGAAAACTGGTTCTCCGGGTCGGTATGAAAGGTAGTCACATCAATCAAATCTTTAAACGTACATCCTGCCGCAGCAAGCGTGGCTTTGAGATTCTCAAAAGCGCGCTGTACCTGGGTTGCAAAGTCTGGCTCCGGGGTGCCGTCGTCGCGGCTGCCCACCTGTCCGGAAACAAATAATAAATCGCCAGAACGGATTGCTGCAGAATAGCCATGCTGCTCATAAAGAGCGTGACGATGAGCAGGAAAAACAGGTGTTGGCTGGGTCATAGTGATTCCTTTGCAGGGATTAGCGTCAGGGGATGCGCGGCATAAACAAAAGGATTAATATACGCGGCGTATGTAAAATTAATCACACATACGCCGTGTATGTCAAATGGCATACGCAGCGTTAGCTGCAGGAAGAGCATATGGTTACTAAACGCCGCACAGAAACGATGGAAGAAAACCGGAAGAAGTTGATTTCAGCTGCACGCAAAGCGTTTGCTGAAAAAGGGTTTGCCGCTGCATCAATGGACGATCTGACTGCCAGTGTCGGTCTGACGCGCGGAGCGCTTTATCATAATTTTGGGGATAAAAAAGGGTTACTGGCTGCGGTAGTTGCGCAGATCGATTCTGAAATGGCGCAACGCGCTAAACGCGAAGCGGCAGACGCCGAAAACGATCAGCAAACGCTCCTCGCTGAAGGGGTAGCCTATATCAGAATGGCGCTGGATGAAGAAGTCCGGCGCATTGTTCTGCTTGATGGTCCCGCTTTTCTTGGCGATCCTGCAAAATGGCCGAGTCAGAATAACTGCCTCAACGCCACTCGTGAGAGCATGTCAGATCTGATCGAACGTGGATTAATCAAACCGGTAGATGTGGATGCCGCCGCCTGGCTGTTAAATGGCGCAGCACTGAATGCCGCACAATGGGTGGCCGCAAGCGGCAATCCGCAACAGGCATTACCAAAAGCCATCCAGGCATTTACTCTGCTGGTCAGCGGCCTGCTCTGTTTTAATACCCATTCCTGAAACCTGCCTAAGCGACACCGATCACTATAAAAGCGTGCTACAGAGCATTAACAACAGCCTCTGCTGAACAATGCTCTGTGCAATAGGCTTTCTTTATTCAGATGATGATGTCGAGGCGGGGATCCATCGCGTAGCGGTCGCGGAAGGATCATAACTCAGGGCATCCGGAAGAGAAATAAGCTCAATGAGAAGACCAAATGGCGTCATGCAAAACCATGTCTGATTGCCTTTACCCTGCTCCTGAGCAAAACAGTCTGAGGGGCCATCAAACATTTTTGCGCCATGCGCACGTAATTTTTCACCGGTCTGGTGAATGTCGTCAACGTAGAGAGAAAAATGGTTGATGCCGGGCTGGGATGGATTAGCCTGATGATCCTTTGCCACCGGTTGCGTCTGAAACAGTTCCACGTTACATCCATTAGCGAGACGTAACATGGCCAGACCGGTCAGATTAAACTCACCGGGAAAACCATTTAATGGCTGCATAGTTTTGCCGTCTATATTTTTCTCTGCTTCTTCTGGAGGCACTAACTGATAAAGAACGGAAGCGCCAAGTGCATCAATGAAAAATTGTTTTGCCTGTTCAATATCTGCAACAGTAATTCCAATATGCTCAATACCGCGAATAGTCATTTTCCCTCCAGTTGTTATATCTGTCCTTAATGCTGACGTAAGGTATAAGCCTGGCAGAAATGAGGCGCATGTCACGTAACCAGGCTAACTTCTCCATGCTGAAAAATAGTCGTGCTAACGCTGCTGATGCCTGTCAGCAGCGCCATTACGAAAAACCGCTCTGTCAGGCCCGATGCTTTTTGAGCAATCTTTCGTGCAGACTCAATACCGCAACGAAAAACACCGGGACAAAGAAAATTGCCAGCAGCGTACCCGTTACCATACCGCCAAACACACCCGTGCCAATCGCCTGCTGTGTGGTTGCGCTTGCCCCGCTTGCCAGCATCAGTGGTACTACGCCCAGTGTAAACGCCAGTGACGTCATCATGATCGGCCTCAGACGCATCCTGGCTGCCTTCACCGTTGCGCTAATCAGACCTTCACCCTCATGTTGAAGCTGGCGCGCAAACTCAACGATCAGAATGGCGTTTTTAGCCGAAAGCCCGATGATGGTTATCATGCCCACCTTAAAGAAGGCGTCATTCGCCATTCCGCGCATGTAGACAGCAATCAGGGCACCTAACAGCCCCAGTGGAACAACCAGCATGACCGAGACCGGTATTGACCAGCTTTCATAAAGCGCGGCAAGTACCAGGAAAATAACCAGCATGGAAAGGATCATCAGCATCGGCGCTTCTGAAGCTGACTGCTGTTCCTGCAGTGACTGACCGGTCCATTCAATAGCAAATCCGGCAGGCAGCGTGGAGGCGATTTTTTCCATTTCAGCCATCGCATCCCCGCTTGAATAACCCCAGTTTGGCCAGCCGGTAACGCGGAATGCCGGATAGCCCTGATAACGGATAAGCTGAACCGGCGACTGTTGCCAGAGGGGACGAACAAACTCCGAAAGCTGCACCATACCGCCATTTTTATTGCGCACGTTCAGCTTAAGGATGTCATTCAGCTGCATACGTGACGACGCCTCAGCCTGCACAATGACCTGCTGTATACGACCATTATTGGGGAAGTCGTTGACGTAACTTGAACCCAGTGCGCCTGATAAAGTCTGATTGATTTCGCTGAATGATACGCCCATCGCCTCGGCTTTCGGACGGTCAATCTTCAGGCTGACGCCCATACCATCCGGGAGGCCATCCATATAAACGCCATACAGCACTTTGCTCTGTCCGGCTTTTTCCAGAAGCGTATTCAGCGCGTTAACCAGTTCCGGATAGCCGTGCCCTGAGCGATCTTCCAGGCGCAGCGTAAAGCCGGAAGACGTACTCAACTCCGAAATGGCCGGCGGCATCAGGCTGGTGATGGTGGCTTCCGGGATCGTGCCCAGGGCATTCTGGACGTTATTCACCTCATCCTGCGCCGTGGCACCATTGCGTTTATCCCAGTCTTTCAGCGTGGTAAAGGCCATGGCAGAGTTGGTGCCGGAACCGGAGAAGCTGAAACCCAGAATGGATACGTTGCGTTCAATGCCGGGGCGTTCCAGTACCATGCTTTCATACTTCTTAACCACCTGCTCCGTGCGCGCCATCGTGGCATCTGCAGGTAGCTGAATTGACGTAATAAAGTATCCCTGATCCTCATCAGGCAGAAACGACGAAGGTAAATATTTAAAGCCCAGCCAGAGCACGCCACACAGCACCACATAGATCAGCGACATTCGCCCGGTTTTGCGCACTACGCGCGTCACACCATTTTCATAACGCCCGGTCATCCGATCAAACGTGCGGTTGAACCAGCTGAAAAAAGGGTTCTTTTTATGTGAATCTGCCGTAACCGGTTTGAGCAGAGTGGCGCATAACGCTGGGGTCAACGTTAAAGCCAGAAACGCAGAGAACAGGATCGACACGGCCATCGACAGAGTAAACTGACGATAGATAACGCCAACCGAACCTGAAGCCAGTCCCATTGGAAGGAAAACAGCCGTAAGCACCAGCGTAATCCCCACCACTGCGCCGGTGATTTCCTTCATGGCTTTTACCGTTGCGTCTCTGGGAGATAGCCCCTCTTCTGCCATCAGGCGTTCAACGTTTTCCACCACAACAATGGCGTCATCCACGATGATGCCGATAGCCAGCACCATGCCATACATGGTCAGCACGTTGATAGAGAACCCGGCCAGCATCATGATGGTGAAGGTGCCGAGTAGTGCCACCGGCGCAACGATAGCCGGAATAAAGGTATACCGAACGTTCTGCAGGAAGAGGTACATGACCAGGAACACCAGTACCATTGCCTCTATGAACGTGTGTACCACCTTTTCGATAGAAATTTTAACAAACGGCGAGGTGTCAAAGGGAATGGAGTAAGTCATCCCTTCCGGGAACGATTTTGCCAGCTCCTGCATACGCGCCTTTACAGCTTCCGAGGTGCGCACCGCATTTGCGCCTGGCGAAAGCTGGATGGCGGCGGCAGTAGAACTATGCCCGTTTTCACGAATGGCAAAGCCGTAGGACTGAAGACCCAGTTCGACTTTGGCTACGTCACCCAGCGTTACCCGCGAACCATCCGCATTTGCCCGTAGCACAATCTGTCGAAATGCCTCTGGTGTGCCAAGCTGTCCATCAACGTCCAGCGGGTAGGCCGTGAGCTGCTGGGGTAATGCCGGTGAATCACCCAGCTTGCCCGGCGAGACCTGCGCATTCTGCTCGGTGATGGCGGTGGTAATATCGCTGACTGACAGCCGGTAGGAAATCATCCTGGCCGGATCGACCCATATACGCATGGCTTTTTCTGAACCAAACGCCTGAAGTTTACCTACGCCGTCAATACGACGGAGTTCATCCGTTACCTTTCGCGCAAAGTAATCGCTCAGGTCAGCCTCGGTAAACTTACCGTTCGGCGAGTTCAGGCCGACCATCATCAGAAAGCCGGACGAAGCGGCCTCAACGTTCAGGCCATTCTGGCGTACGGCCTGCGGCAGACGCGGCTCAACCACTTTAATCTGGTTCTGGACATCGACCTGTGCCAGCCGGATATCCGTGCCGGGTTTAAACGTCACGGTAATCGTCGCCACACCGGATGTATCGCTGGTTGACTCGTAGTAAAGCAGGTCGTCAACGCCCGAGAGCTCACGTTCGATCAGTGAAATGACCGATTCGTTCATAGTCTCTGGCGTGGCGCCCGGATAGGTAACCGTAATGGATACGCTGGGCGGAGCCACAGAAGGATATTGTGCGACCGGAAGCTGCGGGATCGCAATGACACCCAGAAGGATAATAAAAAGCGCTATAACCCACGCAAAGATGGGTCTGCGGATAAAAAACTGAGACATCAGATATTCCCGTGTTTAATGAACAGTGCTGAACTAACTGGCTGTATTTTCCGGCTGGACAGAGACTTCAGCCCCTTCCTGAAGCTTGTCCTGCCCTTCAACGACAATTTTTTCACCGGCCTTAAGGCCGTGCGTAACCGTCACGCCTTCAGCAGTCTGCTCACCGGTCTGGATTTCCATGCGCTGCGCTTTATTGGCACTGTCAATGATCCACACGGTGGTTTGGTCTTTATTACGGTTAAGCGCCTGCTCGGGCACGGCCATGCCTGCTTTATTAATCAGCCGGGTAATACGGAGTTTGACGAACATGCCGGGCAGTAACGTGCGCTGTGGATTTTCAGCTTCAGCTCGCAGGACAACATCCCCGGTTTCATCGCTGACGCTGATACCAGAGAACAGAAGCTTTGCCGCCAGTTCATAAGGTTGACCGGCATCATCAAGCAGGGTGACAACAGGCGCAGCCTCCTGCTGACCTTGACTCATCAAAGCGCGAAGCGCCTGAGCCGGAACCCGTGCGTCAACATAGACGTTTGCCAGCTGCTGAATGGTAGCCATAGCCTGCGAATCACCCGGGCTGACCAGAGCGCCCTCCGTCACCAGCTCCTGATCAATACGGCCGCTGATGGGCGCACGGACGGTGGCATAGTTGAGATCCAGTGTCTTACGATTAAGTGAGGCTGTTGCCTCTGCTAAATCGGCGGCAGCCTGTGCGCTGCTGGCTTTCGCATCATCAAAATCCTGCTGGCTAATGGCTGCGCTTTGCTGCAACCGGGAGAAACGGTACGCACGCTGACTCATCTGCTGGTAAGTGGCTTTCGCTTTAGCAACCGCAGCACGAGCCATTTCGACATCCGCTTCAAAAGGCGCGGGGTCGATTTGGAACAGAGGTTGTCCCTGCTGAATTTCAGAGCCCTGCGTAAACAGTCGCTTTTGTATAATTCCCCCCACCTGAGGGCGAATTTGTGCCGTCCTGACGGCTAAGACTCGAGCCGGAAAGGTCTGTGATATATAAATTTCCTGCGTCTTAAGCGTTTGTGTAACAACGTTTGGCTTAGCCGGAGACGCATTCATATCGGCCTGCTCCGATGAGTCGCAGCCGGTAATGCCGCCGAGGCAGAGAGCAGTGGTTAATACCAGCATCCTGAATTTCATAATAAATATCCAATAGGGGTGAACGAATAATTTGCCGGTGAGCGTTCAATCGTGACGAAGAGCACTTTCCGGTTTAAAAATCACGAAGGTCAGCAGCATCAGCAGCCCCAGCATGATTGAGGCCGCTTCCAGCGTGATGGAGTGAGAATGCATAAACGCAGACGAAGCGGCTGAAAGCAGCTGCTCCCGGCTTGAGTTATCCAGCAGACGTGAGGCTTCAACGGCCTCACTAAAGGATGACGCTGCGGAAGAAGATACGGCGTCCGGCAGTCCTTCCGGCAGGTGAATATTTGTGGAGTACACAGCAGCCAGCATCGAGCCAAACAAAGTAATGCCGAGACCGGTGCCCAGTTCATAAGACATACCCTCAATCGAGCCGGCCGATGCCGCCTTGCTGGCTGGCGCAGCGGTCATGATCGCTGAGGAGGAAGCCATCAGAGCTAAGGTATCGCCCACGCCGAGTAACACCATCCATGCCCAAACCTTGTGAGGCTGGCTGACAAAATCGATGCCGGAAAGTGCATAAAGACTCATCGCGGACCCGGCTAACCCGGTAATTGCGACGGGTCTGATACCGAAGCGGGTAATCAAAGGCGCAGCAAGCGGCCCGGCTACGCTGGCTGCCAGCATCAGCGGCAGCATGTACATTCCGGCCTCAAGTGGCGTGAAACGGTGCACGAACTGCAGCTCCTGAGAAATAACCAGCTCGAAGCCGACCAGGGTGATCATGGAAGTCATGGCAAGAATGACGCCGGCAATGATATTGCGCTGCGTAATCAGCCCTCTGTCCAGTAAAGGCTCAGCTGAAAAAACCTGAAGGGCGATAAATCCGGTAAGTAACACAAGGCTGACGAGTAAGAGATAAAGCGGTAATACACCCTGGTCTTCTGGCTTTATCAGACTCTTGGCAGAATAAATGAACATCAGAATGGCGCTCATCAGCAACAGAGCCTGGCTAAGATTAACCGGTGGCTGACTACAGGACTTATCATCCCTAACTCTTCGCCTGATCAGAATGAGGACGATGACTACGACAGGTACGTTAATAAGAAAAACTGAGCCCCAGTAGAAGTGGGTCAGCAGAGCGCCTCCAACCAGCGGCCCCGCCAGCGCACCGCCCGTACCGATAGCGGTCCAGATGCCCAGAGCAAGATTTCTGTCTTTTTCTTCAGGAAAATTGTGCCGGAGGGCAGCCAGCGTCGCCGGTAATATCATTGACGCACCCATGGCCAGCAGCGCGCGCGCAGCGATGAGTAACGAAGGTGAGGTGGCAAACGCTGCTGCCAGAGATCCTAAACCAAACAGCGAGCTACCATAAAAAGCCAGATTTCTATAACCAATCCTGTCTCCCAGTGCGCCCATAGGGAGCAGTAACGCGGCCATGAAGAGTGGATAAATATCCAGTATCCACAATAGCTGGTTATGGGTTGCCTGAAGCTGGACGCTCAGAAGCGGTGCAGCCACATATAAAATAGTTGCATCAATTGATACCGGTAAATACATGAATATAACGACAACCAGTATATTCCATTTAGTTCGCATACTGTTGTTTACCCGAACAGTAAAAAGATGGACAAGCGTTCAGGATAAACTTATAGTGAAGATGAACACTTGTCCACATCTGAATGAAAATAAGGAAAGCAGATATGTCGTATCTCAGTCACGATGAAAGACATCAGATGATCCTGGAAACAGCCGTGAGTATTGCTTTTTCTGAGGGGCTAACAGCGATGACAGTGCGCAGAATTGCGCAGGAAGCACAGATTGCTGTAGGACAGATTCATCGCCATTTTTCGTCAGCGTCAGAACTAAAATCTGAGGCTTTTTTGCTAACGGTGACCCAGTCTCTGGCGTTAATGAATAAGTCAGGCGTGCAGGAGGATGCCAGTGCGCTAAAAATGATTAGTTGGTGCCTGTTTACTGAAAATCTGGAAGAGGCGCGTCATTACAGCAAACTCTGGAAAGAGGCTGAAGTGATTTCTTACCAGGATGACGTGATGAGAAGCGCTTTCCGTACGGCTTTAAATCAGTGGCATACTGCGCTGGTCTATCTGCTGGAAACCGGTATTAAAAAGGGTGAGTTTACAGTTAAAAGACCGACAGAAACCGTTGCCTGGGACTGTATCGCTTACTCATGTGGACTGGATGGTATTTATAACCTCAGAATGGAGAACTTTGGCGAAAAAGAATATCAGACGCACACAGCAGCATTTCTTAAAAGTCAGCTGGACATATATCAGTAACCGGAATGGTTCTGATAAATATATTTTATATAACATGCTCAGAATAAAACAGAAATTTTTTCTTTTGGCAAGGTAGCATATGAAGAACGCAATTAAATCAGGGGTGGCAATAGTGCTCCTGACAGGCTCTTTCCTGCAGGCAGCTCAGGCTAATGATTTATCCCTGGGATTAACGGCAAGCTGGTCATCAAAGCTTTACCAACAGGTAAATGAAAATAAAAATAACCTGCTCTTTCCAAACGTAGATTACGAAGCAGATCGGTTCTGGTTTCACGGCCTGAGCACGGGATATGATCTATTACACACACCGTCCGACAGAATCGCAGTGCTGGCTTATTATTTGCCCCTCTCTTTCAGGGCTGGCGACAGTCATTCATGGCAGATGCGTCAGCTGAAAGATCGCCGCAGCACACTCATGACAGGACTAAGTTATTCGCACCAGTCTGACGATCTGGGTAAATTAGAAACGGCTTTATCGACAGACGCGCTGGGTACCAGTAACGGTCTGCACTGGAGCAGCACCTGGAGTTATCCGTTACAGTCAGGCGCATTCAGCATTGAGCCTGCACTGGGCGTTAACTGGAACGACCGTAAGTTTAATCGTTACTACTTTGGTATCAGTTCCGGTGAATCAGCCCGGAGTGGGCTAAAAGAGTACTCGCCAGGCGACAGCTGGACGCCTTTTGCTGAACTCAGTCTGAATTATAATCTGACAGCTAACTGGGATGTGTATGGAGGCGCACGCTACACGTTTCTGCCTGACGAAGTGAAACACAGTCCAATGATCGCTGAGGATTCACTTGTGACGTTTTGGGGCGGTTTTTCATATTCATTCTAATGAAACAGCCGGAGTATAACTCCGGCTGTTTCATGCGTGCTTCGCAGATGCAGACCTTAATTCAATTAATTAACAGGTTAAATCATGGCAGATTCACTCTTTTTTGATGAACTTATGGTATGGATTAAGAGCAATATAACGCAGAGGTTACTTCTGCAGGAAGTTGCCAGTAAATCAGGGTTTTCACTCTGGTATCTTCAGCGTATTTTTAAAAAGCACACCGGTATAACCCTGGGTTTATACATCAGGAAAGCTCAGATGGAATCAGCCAGATTAGATATTATTACGAATAGTAACTCTATCTCAGACATTGCGATAAAATACGGATATGAATCGCAACAATCATTTACCCGTGCATTCAGCCGTCATTACGGAATGCCACCCGCTGCTTACCGTAAAGTGCAGGCGCTGTTTTAAACACGGCTACAGATTAACCCCTTTCGTTATGACTAAGCCGTACATTTCAAAAATATTTTATCACCAGCCGCATTTCGCCCAGAAGGTGCCTAAAGTAAAATGATTTTTCCTGCCCACTCTGCAGCGTAAGGCTTCTTCCACACTCTTATTAATTACGTCGTTGCACTTTAATCAGGGGGCACATGCGGCGGGCATTTTCCTTTACGCTTTGTGCCAGAAGCGGACCTTTCAATACTAATCATCCTTTGTAATCATCCAGCGCAGGTTCTTATAACATAACCAGATTATTTTTTTAAGGGAAAAAGATGCAGAGTATTAGCAGCCAGGGGGTAAATTCCCAGCATTCGGGTTGACGCCTTCAGTTCTTCAAGGCTGGCGTTTTCCTGGGGGATACGGCCCCCCCATATAGTTATGCCTTCAGCCAGATGTGCAGGTCGGCCTTGTTTTTCTTCACTGATTTCTATTGTTTCACCATTACTCAGCGTGATAACCAGAGATGCCACTTCCAAAGGCTGGCTTTCTCCGGTAGCGCTCTTTAGTTCTACCTTCATTAAAATACTCCCGTAGTATCTCCCTATATACTACTCCATACATGCCAAAAAGTTACGAACATCAAGAAAGTCCGCTATTCACTTAAAGCGGATTGTGTGTTCTCGCCTGATAGCCAGGCACTGAAAGCGGACAAAACAGATATGAGTTCTGTTTATATGCAGTTCGAGACTGTATGGCTACGGGCATGTGCCTGCCTTTTATGACAGGCACTACGCTTCTAGCGACTCAGTGTAGCGAGTAATGCATCAATTGACGTTTGCAGACCGGCTTCAACACTCATCGTAAGATCTTCCATCTCGAGTGAAACATCACCGTCATAGCCAGTCATACGCAATACTGAAAAGAACTCTTTCCACCATTTGAGATCCTGCCCGCAACCTACGGCGACATAATTCCATGTACGGGTTTTAGTATGGGTGACCGGCTGATACTCCATCAGTCCATCAATATCGGCAAGGCCTCGTTCAATGCGCGCATCTTTACCATGAACATGAAATACTGCGCCTTCCAGCTTACGGGCTGCCGCAATAGGATCGGCACCCATAGCTATCAGATGGGAGGGGTCCAGGTTAATGCCAATGATATTATCTACCGCGTGACGCAGGCGCAGCAGGGTAGACGGGTTATAAACCAGCTGACTCGGAAATTCTTCGATAGCAATTTGCTCTACGCCATGGTGCTTAGCGTGCTGTACAAATTTTTTCCACCATGGAATCGCGACATCGTTCCATTGATAGTCGATTACCCCCGGCATGTAATCCGGCCATGAAACAGTTGAAGTAATCCAGTTCGGTACGCGATCGTCTGGCCCGCCTCCAGGTAAACCGCTCATCATCACAATCTTTTTAACACCCAGTTTGCCTGCTAACTCAACCGCCCTGTAGCTACTTTTGCTATGGGTTTCACCCAGTTCACCTGGCGCTAACGGGTTGCCAGAACAGTTCAGCGCCACAATACGCATCTCCCGCTCAGCCAGTTCCTGCTTAAATTGCTCAAGCTTTTCAGGTGAACTTAATAATTCTGTGGTGTTGACATGTGGACAGGATGACCAGCCACCTGCGGTCATTTCAACACCACGAATGCCATAACTTTTCACTTTATCCAGCATGGCCGGGAAAGGTAAATCCGCCAGAACGTCAGTACATAATGCTAATTCCATTCTTTTATCCCCAATGTTTCACGTGAGTTATGCTCTTTCAAACTGATCAATAAAACCGGATTTAGTTCTGGCATTTGCTAATAAGGTGGTTTTTACTTCATCACCTAATAAATCTGCAATATCTGCCAGAATCTGGATATGTTCATTTTTAGTTGCAGCCACGGCGACAACAATAAAAACAACTTTTCCTTTTCCCCAGCTTACGCCATCAGGAAATTGAAATACCTGAAAGCCAGATTGGATGACCAAATCAAGGTTTTCCTTTGCGCAATGGGGAAGCGCAATACCTGCTCCAATATAGGTTGAGACACTTTTTTCTCGCGACAGCATTCCTTGTTCAAAGCCGGGTTTAACATAACCTGCTTTTTCCAGAGCACTGGCGGCAATATGTATAGCCTCATTTTTATTCGTTGCGCGGCACTGCAAATGCAGCGCGTCTTCAGTTAAACTCAGCATGAATCATTCCTCACCGATGGCGCAAAAGTGCATTAATTAACGGTAAAGCGCTGGCTGCGGCGGAATAATGACATCGTGTTTCAGGCCATCTTTCAGCGATGCTAAACCGGCATCACAAACCAGCGCTACTACGTAACCATCCCATGAGGAGGGGCCGCTCATTTCGCGCCCTTTACGCACGTTATCGACAAAATGCTGCACTTCCCGATCGTATGCCGTAGCGAAACGCTCCATGCAGGATTGTGCGATATGCTGTGCGTTGCCGTTCAGCGAACGCGTGCTGATCAGCTGCTGTTCAGTAAGCGCGACAATCGCGTTTTCGCCAATCACCTCACAGCGGATGTCATAGCCGTAATGGCAGTTCACAAACAGCTCATCATCAATGCGCACACCTGATTCAGTCTCAAAAATTATGATTAAAGGATCCTGTAAATGCGGCAGCGCGCGCTGGGTTTTCTTACGGGGTTTATCCACCCGCACCGAAGTAATATTCTCATTAAGCAAATAGCGGATAATATCGATTTCGTGAGTGGCTGAATCATTCACCGCCATTTCCAGCGTATAGCTTTCAGGCACAGAGGGGTTTCTGTGTGCGCAATGGATAAGCAGAATATCGCCGGCTTTACCGTCATCAATTGTCTTTTTCAGCGCCTGATAGCCTGGATCGAAACGACGCATAAAGCCAAGCTGAAGCAGACGCTTACCGGCCCTGACTTCAGCATCAATGATTGCTGCTGATTCGTCAGCAGTTGGGGTTAATGGCTTTTCGCAAAATACCGGTTTGCCAGCATTAAATGCCGCAAGTATTTGCGTTTTATGAACCGGGCCTATTGAGCAAATAAATACTGCATCGACCAGATCTGAATTAATCATCTCTTCAGCATCATAAAACGCTGTAGCGTTAAATTCTCTTGCAGCTACATCAGCTGCCGTGTGGTTTATATCGCAAACAGCCGTAACCTGCGCACCAGTAATAACATTTTTAAAACGTTTTAAGTGGTCCTGGCCAATCATACCCAGACCAATCAAGCCAATTTTGACAGTCATTTATTTACCCTCAGTAACTACAGCGTTAAAAACGAAATTTCTTTTCAATCTGCTCTAATGTCAGACCGCGTGTTTCCGGCAGATATTTCACCAGCAAGATAAGCATAATGATGTTGGTTGCCCCGAAGAAGCCAAAGGTCAAGCCGCCTCCGTAATGGCTCAGTAAGAAAGGAAAAATAGACTGGATCATAAAATCGAATATCCACAAACCGAATACCGCAAAGCCCATACCAATACCGCGCATTCTGAGAGGATAGATTTCTGCCAGCATCAGCCAAAATACCGGCGCTATCCAGCCTTGCATAAACACCAGGAAAACCAGCATTAAGCCAAGTATCACATAAGGTGCGCTGGCAAAATTCGCGTGCAGAATTTCTGCACCGTTAACAACTTCAGTATGGAACAAAAATTTAAACGCTAAACCAATCAGTAGCAGGCTCAGAGTGACGCCGGCCTGTCCGGTAAAAAACATTTTTCGGCGTGAGTGTTTGCCAATTAACGCCATGCCAAGCAGGGTAGCCAGTACTGAAATAATGCCATTGGCTACTGCACCAGTTACAGCCGCCGCATCGCCCAGACCAGTAGCTTTCAATACTGTTGGCGCGTAGTACATGATGGTGTTGACCCCGGTAACGCGCGTTGCCAGCACGATCATTAAGCCCGTTAACACCAGTTGAATCACCCAACGTTTTTTCAATTCTTCAAACAGGTTTAATTTCATCTGGTCGGCTTTGACGATTTGCTGGATATCTTTCACTTCACGGTCAACTTCTTCCGGCAGGCGGAGCGATTTCAATACTTTTATGGCCTTTTCGGTTTCACCGCGGCGAATAAAGAAACGCGGTGATTCCGGCATCATAAGCATACCAATCCACAGTAGCGCGCCAGGCAATGCTGGAATGGCTAACATAATGCGCCAGTTGTGCTGCAACTCGGGATAGGCATTCACAAGCGTCGCATTAACGGAGTAAGCAAGGAACTGACCGGTAACAATCATTAATTCGTTGACGGTGACTAACCGCTCGCGCTGATCCGCGCGGGCCAGTTCAGAAATATAAATGGGTACGGTTACAGAAGCACAGCCCACAGCTAAACCCAGGATAAAGCGCGCCACAATCATTGATGGCACATCCCAGGCAAATGCCGTACCTAATGCGCCAAACATGAAGATTGCTGCCACCCAGAGCAAATTTTTACGACGCCCCTGCTTGTCTGATAAATATCCGCCAAATAACGAGCCTAACGCGGCACCAAACAGCAGGAATGAAGTAATAAAACCTTCCTGAGCCGGTGTCAGATTCATATCATATTTCATGAATATCAGAGCGCCGGAAATAACGCCGGTGTCATAACCAAAGCATAAGCCACCAATTGTTGATACAAGAGTAATCAAACGCATGCGCTTAGGATTCTGCAGGGTAGTTTTGTTATACATAGTTTTTCCATCTGGTTGTAAGGTAATACCGATGCAAGCCGTTTATAGTCAGAATAAAGCTATGTTTTTTAAAATCAGAAATAGAGCATTTAACTCAAGGACCAGGCCAGTGTGGTTTCTTAATATCAGGGCGAAAGCGCTGCTGTACTCCTTAATCGTTACAGAAACGTTATATCAAAGTGAAAACCAAAAGCCAGACACTCCGTAGTGCACTATTTGTCAGCGTGCTGGCGATCAAGAATATTCGATCAAATTCATGGAAAGTAGTGATAATCATCACGTCGCTCAATAAGTGCGTTGACATAGCAAGAATGAAGAGGATTTAAAAATTCGTCTTAAACGGGCACCGCTATTACATGCTGCTAAATAAAAAAATAGTCATTTTGATGATAATTGGTCGTTTAAAGAGAATATGTCTGTCAGATGGGGTTAGTTATTGTCTTCCTTTCTCAGAATGAGCACATCGGGCCTCTTTCAAAAGAATGTGATGATGATCATATTTGTTTTCGTACCCCGGGTGTTTATGACAATTACAGAGAGTTAAAGATAAAGAAATTTTCTTGAGGCTTTACATATCAGTGGGTTGGACATGAAGAAAAAGCAAAGTTGATGATTGCCACTGCCTAAAGTCATGTCAGAATAGCGGCATCACGACAGGGAGACACTATGATCACTTTCAGCCTTAACGAGCATTCTTCCGTACGCGGCTTAGATAGTGGCTTGCGACCGCGTTTGAGCTTCATTTGCAAGGCCGAAGGCAAAGAGGAAGCGATCCCTCGCGTAATGCATAAGCATGATGAACGCTTTGAGTTAATGTTTATCCGCGCAGGAAAAGGTATTTATAATATTGACGGCCGTAACTATGTTGTTAAACCCGGCGATATATTGCTGTTCAATGCCAGCGTGCTTCATGATGAATGTCCGGAAGCAACAGATGACTTACTGATATTTAGCTGTGGCGTTGAACAGCTAAAAGTCGATGGTTTGCCACTCAACGTCCTTACGCCACGTGCACAAACCGCGGTCATGCCGAGCGGAAATTATTACTATGAAATTTGCCAGCTGTTTGAACAAATGTGGTCGCACGTCAGTAGTAAACGGCTGTACAGCACAGAAATTGGCGATAGCTTACTCAACGTTTTATTATTAATATGCAGAAATATCTGGATAGAAAGTAAGCCGCAACAAGAAACAGCCAGCGTGTTATTAGGGCAGCGTGTGAAGGATTATATCGATAACCATTATAAAGAAGATATCTCCCTGAATTCAATTACTGCGGCAATGAATATGAATCAGTTTTATCTGGCGCATGTGTTTAAAGCCTATTCGGGTTACTCTCCAAAACAATACCAGACCCGTCGCCGTATTGGTGAGGCCCAGAACCTATTATTAAGTACCGATTTGGGTGTGATAGATGTAGCAAGTGCGGTGGGCTACGATAATGTAAACAATTTCCATCGAATCTTTCATAATCTTGTCGGCATCCCGCCGGCTCGTTATAAGAAATTCTGGATAACCGGGCAGATAAAAAGTTAAGTCGCATGGATGCTGTGCGGCATCATTGCCGTGCCACTACTCCATTGCGAATTGCCATCCGGTTTTACTTTTTTCACGCAAAGAGCCATGCGCTCGGTGTATTGCGTAACAGTATGTGATTTTTATGTTTCCTGACCTTTATCACTATATAACATCCTGATCCGGAGGATCCTTATGCTTAAGGCCCTGCACGGCATTTCAACACATTACTGCAATGTCGTTACTGAAGCGCGTATAGCTGCAGAAGCGGGCTATGATGGTCTGGAATTTTTACATGACAAATTGCTGCGTTATCTTGATCACGGCGGCACTACTGCTGAACTTAACAAGTTGGTGCAGGGGCATGGATTGCAGACTCTGTGCCTTAATGCACTGATAAATATTGAACGCCATCAGGGGGCAGAAAAGCAGAAAATGCTGGCTGAAGCCAGGCGACTGACGCAGATTGCGGCTGATTTGGCCTGCCCGACGATTCAGATACTGGCGCAGCATGGCATTGATCATCTGCCCGAGGGGCAGATTCTCGACATTATTACCGACAATATTTCTGAGATTGCCAGTATTGGTCAGCAATATGGTGTGCGCTATCAAATTGAGG
Organism: Pantoea sp. SIMBA_079; assembly: GCF_046940275.1. NCBI lineage: Bacteria > Pseudomonadati > Pseudomonadota > Gammaproteobacteria > Enterobacterales > Erwiniaceae > Pantoea > Pantoea sp. SIMBA_079. The sequence continues at coordinate 137,024 of NZ_JAWRYR010000002.1, forward strand.
TTATCGCACATACCCGATTTAACACGCTCAGTCAGGCACTGGAGGTGATTCAGCGTATAAACGCCCCTAACATCGGTTTAGTCATCGATTTCTGGCATCTCTTTGCGACCGGGCATACTACGCCGGAAGATATTAAACAGCTTGATCCTGCCCTTATCTACGGCGTTCACTTTTGTGATGGTCGTAAGCCGTACCCGGGTGAAGAGTGGAATGAAACAGTGTTGCGCGCTTATATGCCGGGCGAAGGGGATATTGATATTCATGCATGGAGTAATGCGGTCAAAGCCACCGGTTTTGACGGCGTGTGGTCAGCAGAACTCTTCAGCCCGGCACGCTGGGAAATGGACCATGCTGTTCTGGCAAAACAGATAATTGAAAATATGAAGTTTTACTTATGTTAGAGGTGTATTAAGCCTTTATCAGATTTTGACGGCGAACAGTGGGCTGGCTTGCATACTGCTTGCCTGCCTTAAATTCTTAACAGCCGTTTTAAGATCCGTTACTCGCTCATAGCGGACGTTAGCCGGTAAATCAGGCTGCTGTATAAGTGAAGAGTCCTGCGTTCAGCCGCTCTGCGGGCGGCTGCGGATAGCGTTACAAACGGGCCAGCCAGCGTAACATTGTGATGGCTGATAATGTCTTTGGCTGACAAGCCGCTGTTATCCATTGTGGTGTGCGCATCCGCAATCAGCACTGTTCTGATGCTGCACGGCAGGTCGTGTCCACAAAAAACTCTGTTTTCATCCCGGCGATAACCAGTTTTACACGAAACCCTCTGCCACTCTCTGATCAACCGTCAACGTGTAAGAGGCAGCTTTACATCATAAGCAGAGTGATCTGCAACCGTGCACCATCACACTCGCGATAGGTTTGCTACTATGCGGAGATCAACGGTTGCTTTTGGATAATGCTGATATGCCTGACATAACTCTCCATATTCTGAATGCTCAGCAAAAACTTACCGCTCACCGTGAATGGCTTCAGGCCACTCTGATCGATACTTATGAAAAAGCCCGGGAGCTGATGCCGGTTCCTCCGCTGGATGTGGTGGTTAAAGCCGGAAAGTTTGTTATCCCTGAAAAAGGGCATACGGGTTTTTGTCCTGAACCGGGCGTTGTTTATTTAACGGTCGATCCTGAGAGTCCGGCATTCTGTCAAAATGACGCGCAGTCGCTTGAGCGAATGTTTGCTCATGAACTGCACCATGCTGCAAGATGGGCAGGGCCCGGATACGGCTCAACGTTAGGGGAGGCTGTCGTTTCTGAGGGACTTGCCGGGCATTTTTCTCTTGAACTTTTGGGCGGCCAACCTGAACCCTGGGAACGCCTCGAATCAGATATTGTCCGTTCTTATGCTCTGCAACTGCACGACAGCTGGCATCGCGCTGATTACGATCATAATGCCTGGTTTTACGGAACCAGCGGGTTGCCAAAGTGGCTGGGCTATACCGCAGGTTTCAGGCTGATTTCCAGGTATCTTGCAGCATCCCCGCATCTGAAAGCTTCAGCGCTGGCAAACATAAATGCTGCGGAGCTGAGTGGTTTTATAGACTCTTCGTTTCTCTGAAGCATGACTCTGTTTATGAACGGAAGCTGGCTGGTGCTCATTAGCAGGTCCGGGTCATTAATCTCTGCTAAATATGTGACTACAAGCCAGTGCTTAAATTAATGCCTGAAGGGTTGCCATGAACGGATTAAGTCTGCAAAACAGGTATCACGCGGTAAACGATAACACCGCTGCACTGTGGGCGGAAAATGCAGGCATCGGAAAAATCAGAGAGGAAAACTACTACGATCCGACCAGACTCGCTCTTGCAACTGGCATACGGCCCTCCGTGACCTCAGGTATTTCGCGGCTTATTGAACAACTATCTCAACTGACCAAAGGTGACAGGCTTGCCGACACGCTGCCCGCCTGTGGTTTGCATTTTACGTTTTTACCTCTGACTCTGCCGCTCTATCACGCAGATGAGCCATTACCCGCGAAAGTGGATCAGTTGATGGCTATCTGGCGCGAATTTGCAGCGGAAAAATTAGTTATTACCCATCTCCGGCTGGTCGCGTTACCCGATCAGCTTTTGCTGGCGGGGATCCCGGCACCTCCTGCGCTGGCGCTGCGCGAGCAGTTCTGTGCAAACGTGCTGGGCTCTCAGTGGAAAAATGAACTACTGATACGGCATGCGGGCAGAGCGCTGCCGGCTCCCTTCTGGCACAGCACGCTTCTGCGCTATGGAGCGGCTTTCTTACCGGATTATGTGCGTGCGTTTTTCTTTAGGCATCAGGCCGCCACGTTCGGGAATGTGGCCGGGGAACTGACGCTGGTAAAAACCAACTACAACTGGACAGAGTGCTATCCCTTAAAACCCGTTTAAGCGAAACGACGTTACCTTAAACGCTACATTGTTTGCTGTACTGCAGGAGCAAGCGTAAACGCTTTCAACACTGCACCACAAGTTAGCAAGTATTCACGATTCCGCTATCTCCATGCTTTGTGCCGGATTGACCGGGGCCGGCAGATGCGATAAAAATGCATTAGCGCTAATGCATTTCAGGAGGTGAATGTGGTTTATATCCATGGTCTGGGCGAAATGCTGAGGCATCTCTCTGAGCTTATTGATAACGGCTCTGAAAAAACGTATCCGGCGCTGCCCGTTAACTATCGCTCCCGCTACACACCGGTTATGCGGGCTATTGCTGCAGGGGCAACGACGGTCAGCGATATAAAGTCCACCACGTTTCTGACCCAGGGCGCAGTCAGCCAGACAGTGGCCCTGATGGAGCAGGATGGCATTATTGAACGGAAGCCCCTGACTGACGGCAGAAAAAATGCGCTGCAGCTGACGGCGCACGGGCATACCGTACTGAGCAGGCTTGAATGTCACTGGCAGGCTATTTTTTTAGCAGTCTCAAAACTTGAAGCGGAAACAGGAACACCGCTCATGGAGACGCTTAAAAAAACGATAAGTGCGCTTAGCGACCGTAGCGCTGAAGCACGGATAAGCGAAGCGACGGCTGAGTTACAACAATGTGAGGAAAAAGACGATGCGCGATGACACTGCCGGCACAAACTGGTTTTCAGAAGGTGGGCGGAATTATGCACAATATCGCCCGGAATATCCCCCTGAGTTAGCAGGCTATCTTGCAGAACTGGCGCCGGATAACCAGAAAGCACTGGACGTAGGTTGCGGTACCGGGCAGCTAACTCAGCTTCTTTCTGCATATTTCAGCTCGGTGACCGGCGTTGATCCCAGCGAAGATCAGCTGTGCAACGCTTCTCATACACCCGGCATTACTTACCTTCACTCTGCCGCTGAAAGCCTGCCGGCAGACTTCAGCGGTTATAGTCTGATTACGGTTGCGCAGGCCGCCCACTGGTTCCGGTTAGACGATTTTTATCGTGAAGTTCGCCGTGTGGCCAGGCCGCAGGCAGTCATTGCTCTGATAAGTTACGGCGTGCTGAACATAGAAGGCCAGGCCGGAGAGCGGTTCAGGCAATTCTACTATGAAGAGATTGGCCGCTTCTGGCCTCCTGAGCGGCAGCTGGTTGATGCAGGTTACCGCGATCTGCCTTTTCCGTTTGAAGAGCTGAATACTGCGCCTTTCAGTATCGAAGCAGAGTGGGAATTGCAGGCGTTGCTGGGATACATATCCACCTGGTCTGCTGTACGGCAGGCCAGACAAAAAGGTGAGGCGCACCTTATTACGCAGTTTGAAAATGAGCTGACTTCACTATGGGGTAGCCCTGACAGGCGCAGAAAAATAGTCTGGCCGATCGCCATGCGTCTCGGCAGAATACAAAACTAAAATTGATCGCCGGGCATCTCTTTCCCTCTTCTGTCAGAATAGGGTGTCTGATTGCAGATAAGCGTAAGCAGGCTATGCCGTTGCGGTAGCCGCTGTAAGCTTAACCCTGAGGGTGCCCGGGTACGGTGAGTGCAGACGCCGTACCGGTTAATGTCGGATCCACGGCAGACCAGGGGGTACTGGACGATAACGCGAAACGATAAGAGGTTGATATGAAACTGCCGGGAATGCCGGAAAATGAAGCCGCGCGGCTGAAGTCGCTCCACAAGCTTGGCCTGCTGGATACGCAGGACGATGAGCGCTTTGAACGGCTGACCCGCATTTCCCGCCGGCTGTTTCAGGTACCGATCGCGCTGATCAATCTTATCGATCGCGATCGTCAATGGACGCTGGCCTGTCAGGGGATCAACGGCCGTGAGATGAAGCGCGATATCTCATTATGTGCGCATGCCATTATGCTGGATGAACCGCTGATTATCACAGACGCGCGCGAAGATGCGCGGTTTTGTGACAACCCGCTGGTTACCGGCACGCCCTTTATCCGTTTTTATGCCGGCTACCCGGTGCGGCTGCCCGACGGCGCCGTTGCCGGTACGTTGTGTCTGGTTAATAGTGAGCCGCGCAGCTTTACCGGTGATGACATTGCTGCGATGAAAGATGTGGCGGCGATTGTCGAAGATGAATTCCAGGTCACGCACATTGCAATGGTGGACAGCCTGACGGATATTCCTAACCGTCGGGGATTTTATGCAATGGGAGAAAAGCGGTTTCAGCTATTACAGCAGCAGAATCACGATTTTGCCATCCTCTATTTTGACCTCGACAAATTCAAACCTATCAACGATATATGGGGGCATGCGGAAGGCGATAAGGTCCTGAAAACCTTCGCGGCACTGCTCTATCAGCAGCTCGGTCCGGATGACATTGCTGGTCGTCTTGGCGGAGATGAGTTCGCTGTATTGCTGGCTCATCAAAGCGATGCCAAAGCTTACCTGTGCCGGCTGCGCGACACGTTAGCGGTGTGGAATCAGCAGGCGGCTAAACCTTATAACATCAATTACTCCTTTGGCATGATCGGCAGTGAGGCAGGCAGATATGCCTCGCTCGAGGAAATGATCAGCGAGAGCGACAGCGTCATGTATGCCGAAAAGCGCCGGAAAAAGCCGCGATAAGCACGCGGCCGGCTGTGCAGGATCTTAATGGCCGTGAACGGTTAACGCCACCAGCCGGATAACCACCGGACGCACAAGCAGAATACAAATGAATGCAGCAGGCATTGCCACCCGGTAAGCATTCATCACATTTGTCATATAGTGCGGGCCTGCACCTGACTCTGCCAGCGTAATAACGAGGCTCATCAGGAATGCCATAATCGTCGCCATATACAGAGAAAATATATAGGGAGTCACGCGATGGGGCAGTCGTAAGCGCACGCCAGCCGACGCAATAGCTTTAATCATAAAATCTCTCCTGAGCGATAAGTTAAGAAACAGCGGCTACCTTACGGGCCCGTGCCGGACAAAAACAGAGCAGCTGTGCTTTAATCATTGCTAAGCAAAAGTTACGAAAAGAGCGGGCCGTTAATGGATATGCTGGGGTTAATCGACAATTTTGTTCGCATAGTGGAAAACGGCACCATTGCCGCCGCTGCCCGCAACAGAGGAATGAGTGCTGCAGCCGTCAGTCAGAGCCTGGCCCGGCTCGAAACGCACCTTGGTGTGCGCCTGCTTTCGCGGACAACCCGCAGTATGGTCCTGACGGAAAGCGGCAAGCGCTATTACGCAAAAGTTCGTCATATTCCGTATGATATCGACCTTGCTGCGCAGGCTGCTGTAGTGGAAACCGAACCGCAGGGTCCGCTGCGCATCGCCACCACCGCTGCGTTTGGCCGCTACGTGGTTGCCCCTCTTATGCCGGCTTTCAATGAAAGGTTCTCTGGTATCGATATCGAACTGATCAGCACCGATCGTGATGTCGATCACCGGCTGGAAAACATTGACGTCAGCCTGCGCATTGAGGCGCAGCTGAACGATCAGCTGGTGGCACGCAAAATTGCCTCCCTGCCGTTTATTTTCTGTGCGGCACCCGCTTACCTCTCCCGCGCAGGCATTCCGCAACGGATAGAGGAGCTGAGCCAGCACGCCTGTCTGGTATTCCGCTATCCCACGGACGGCCGCTTTCTTCCCTGGAGCTTTAGCGCCGGCGGAGAGATCATCACCGCCCGGCTTAACCCGCGGTTTATCAGTGATGATATTGATATTATTGCCCGGATTGCCGTCAGCGGCGGCGGAATTGCACGACTGGCAAGCTTTATTGCCCGGCCGCTGATCGCCAGCGGCCAGCTGATACCGCTGTTTGCTGATGATAAGCAAACGATCCGGTCGCTGCCGATGACCCTCTATGCCTGCGTCAGCGAACGTTCAGCCCTGAGCGCCAAAGTCAGGGCGTTTATTGATTACATTGCGGCGGCGGTCTCCAGTGAAGAAAAGCGGTGACCTGCGCATGCCGGGCAGGGGGTTAACGCGGACTTCGCAGCCACAGTATAAACAGGCTGCTGATAATCATCATAGTGGCTGCCAGTAACACCATTTCCTGCAGGCCGATAACGTCTGCCAGATGACCACCGGCCAGCGCACCGCTGCCGATTGCCGCGTTGAATATCGCAACATAGAGCGCGGAAGCAGGCTGTGCAGCAGGACCGGCACTGCGCAGCAGCCAGGTCTGCAGCCCGACGAATATCACGGCGATCCCGGCGCTCCAGAGTGCCAGCAGCAGCGCGGTCAGGCCGTGTGGCAAAGCGGCAATACTCAGCGCGCCCAGCGCCGTCGCGCTCAGCAGCAGCGCTGAAAGAATAAGGCCCCTGAGATAGCGGTCAATCAGTTTTCCGGCAATGATATTGCCTGCTACGCCAGCGATGCCGGCAACCAGCAGCAGGGCGGAAACCGCAGCAGGGGCAATGCCCTGTTTTAACGTCAGCAGCGGGTCGATATAGGTAAACGCGGCAAAGTGTGCGGTAATGACAGCGGCCGTGGCGCCAAACAGCGTCAGCAGCGTCCGATGACGAAAAATCGCCAGATAGGCATTCAGTTTCAATGGAACAGGCGGCGTCAGAACCGGAAGCGTGCGCCAGAGAACCACGGCGGCGGCCAGTGCGAGCAGCGCAATGGCATTAAACGCACTGCGCCAGCCGGCAGCAGCAGCCATAAAGCTGGCAAGCGGCACGCCGAGTACGCTGGCGGCTGATACGCCGCCAAAAATGACTGACGTCGCCAGTCCCAGTCTGCTGGCCGGAACCAGCTGTGCGGCGACGGTGCCAATCAGCGCCCAGAACACGCCATGGGCCAGCGCACCGGTAATACGGGCGGTCATCAGGGCGGACAGAGTGTAAGCGTGCATCGCCATCAGACAGGAACCGGCCAGAATCACCATTAAACCCACCAGTAACGCCTTACGCGGAGTACGTGCCGGCATCATACCGGCGCAGAGTGCAGCCAGCGCAGCGACCCAGCCATAGGCGGTAACAACCAGTCCGGTACTGGCAGCAGGCTGATGCAAATCTGTTGCCAGGGCATTCAGCATGCCTACCGGAGCCAGCTCGCTGGTAACAATGGTAAAGGCACTGAGGCCGAGCGCGGCAATAGCAACCCAGTGACGCGCCGGCACAGCGTGCGGAGCGATAGCGGTATCATTCATGGTGCAGTCTCCTTGTGTTCAGATTCCGGAATTCTTAACCTGTTTAACTTCCCGGGGATGCGCAGTATCATCTGATCGAAACCGGGAAAACAGTGCGCAGAATGGAATGCTATTTTCCATAAATGGAAACTATGAAAAGTGAATTTTACTGGGATGACATCAGGATCTTTCTGGCAATTGCCCGCGCCGGAACGCTGAGCGGCGCTGCCAGCACGCTGGACACAGGCATCGCTACCGTCTCCAGAAAGCTGGATCGGCTGGAGCAGTCGCTGGGGCTGCCGCTGTTTAGCCGGCATCAGAGCGGATACCGGCTGACGGATGATGGTGAAGCGCTGCTGGAACGGGCGGAGGCGCTGGAAGACGCAGGACGGGCAGTGACGGAAAAAGCGCAGCTGCAGGGTTCGGTTGCCGGGCTGGTACGGCTGGCAACGTCGGACAATCTGGCGACCCATTTTATACTACCTTCACTTCCGTCTCTGCTGCAGACGCACCCGGCGCTCCGGCTGGAGGTTCTGAGCGGAGTACAGTCGGTCAATCTGCACCGCAGAGAGGCCGATCTGGCGATCCGTCTGGTTCGCCCTGAGGCGGGCAACCTGACTATCAGGCGGCTGGGCACCCTGGGGTTCGGTTTGTATACGGCACCGGCTTTACTGCAGGCTTCAGCGCCTTTTACGCTCAATGAGGCACCCTGCATCGGCTGGTCTGAATCGCATCAGCATCTGCCGGCCGCTCGCTGGCTGAAGCGGATACTGCGCGGCAGGCCCTGCCGGCTGGAGGCCAATACGCTTGCCGCACAGGTCGCAGCCGTTGCGGCCGGGCTGGGCGTGGGCGTGTTACCGCATTTTATGGCCAGAGCCAGCGGTTTACACTGCCTGCAGCGTGACAGCAGTGCCGATCAGCCCCTGTGGCTGGTGATGCACGCCGATCTGGCAACGTCAGGCCGCGTACGCGCGGTGGCCGATCATCTTATCGAACTCTTCAGCGCATGCCGGGAACAGCTTGAACACTGAGCAAAGTGCAGCGCACACGTCTGTAAGCGCAGCAATGTTCTACACTCCGGTACAGTACAGAATAAGAGGAGAAAAGATGACGACCCCAAAAAACAGCGAAATCAGCCACGAACTGGTGTCACAGAGCGGCGCAGCCTGGAACGGTCAGGCTTACGACGGTTATCCGTCGGGCAAGCCACAGATTACAGTGATGCGCATGTCGCTGCCGGCCCACAGTGAACTGCCGTGGCATACGCATCCCATGCCTAACACGGCTTACGTGCTCTCCGGCCAGCTGATCATTGAAGATAAAGAGAGCGGCCAGCGCCAGCATGTCAATGCGGGTGAAGCGCTGAATGAGACAGTTAACAGTGCGCATCGCGGCTATACCGCTGAGCAGGCGACTGAGCTGATCATTTTTTATGCCGGGGCGGAGGGGCAGTCGCTCTCTGAATCTCTGCCGGGTGAGGAGCCGGAATATTAAGCCTGAGCCGGGTGGAAAGCGGACAGAGGCGTAAAACTCCTGCTGCACACCCGGTTCGCTTTAACCCTTAATGCTTTTTGCGCCCCGCAGCGTTTTCGATCTGCCTGGTTGCCTGGTTGCTCGCCTCAATCATCACGGCGCCTCTGCTAAACTTCCCGGGTCGCAACCAAAAAACAGAGGACTGTAATGAAAATCAAAAGCTATGCCGCCATGAAAGCGGGCGAAGCGCTGGTGCCGCACGAATATGAAGCAGGTCCGCTGAACGCGGAAGAGGTGATGGTTGAAGTTGACTACTGTGGCGTCTGCCACTCCGATCTCTCCATGATTGATAACGAGTGGGGCATCTCCTCGTTCCCGGTTATTGCCGGACATGAGGTGATTGGCCGCATCAGCGAGCTGGGCGATGCAGCGCAAAACAAAGGGCTGAAAGTGGGTCAGCGCGTGGGCATCGGCTGGACGGCGAAAAGCTGTCAGCACTGCGACGCCTGTATCAACGGCGAGCAGGTAAACTGCGAAAAAGGCTCTGTCCCTACCATTATGAATAAGGGCGGCTTTGCCAGCCATCTGCGTGCAGACTGGCAGTGGGTGATCCCGCTACCGGAATCAATTGATATCACGTCAGCCGGCCCGCTGCTCTGCGGTGGTATTACCGTATTCAAGCCGCTGCTGATGCACAATATCAACGTTAACAGCCGCGTTGGCGTGATCGGTATTGGCGGTCTGGGTCATATGGCCATCAAACTGCTGCGTGCTATGGGTGCAGAGGTGACCGCGTTCAGTTCTAACGCCAGCAAAACTGAATCTGTCAAAGCGATGGGCGCCGATCGTGTAGTGAACAGCCGCGATCCAAAAGCGCTGAAGGCGCTGGCTGGCCAGTTTGATTTGATTATCAGTACGGTTGCGGTCGATCTCGACTGGCAGCCCTATTTCCAGGCGCTGGCCCCGCACGGTAAGTTCCATACCGTGGGTGCGGTGATGAAACCGTTCCCGGTACCGGCATTTACCCTGATCATGGGCGATCGCGCCGTAACCGGCTCCTCTACCGGCTCACCGGGCCAGCTGCGTACGCTGATGCGTCTTGCCGCACGTGCCGATATCGCGCCGCACGTAGAAGAGTTCCCGATGTCAAAAATCAATGATGCGCTGGAACATGTGCGTGCCGGTAAAGCAAACTACCGCGTTGTGCTGAAAGCTGACTTCTGATGCAGAGGTGAAAAGAGGTGGCTTAGCCACCTCTTTTTTTTACCCTTTGTTTGCTGAATCGTCCTGCTCGCCGAGGAAGAAATACCAGAGGGGAATTGACATCAGCCCGGTAAATACCAGCGTGTAGAGCGTAATCATAAAGCCCTGGGTCAGATACATGGTCAGCGACCAGTGGCTGAACGGAATACCATACTGGTCGATCACGCCACCGATAATCGCATTACTCATTACCGTACCGACAATCAGCGCCAGGATGAACAGGCCGCGCAGAAAATAGCGCATCTCTTTGCGTTTGACCGTAAAGCGGGCGCGAATAATACCCAGCGGCGACTGCTGAGCTGCGAGGATCTCCGCTTCAGTCATTGGCGTGCGCTGCTGCCTGCGCCAGCGCAGATAGTCGATGGCTAAAAACAGCAGCAGACTGACACCCATTACCGGCAGCGCATACCCCAGCGCCAGCGCCAGCAGCAGGCACAGCAGACGCGCCGTCAGCGGCAGCGCCAGCCAGCTTGCCGTCAGCGTTTCAAGCGGACTGGCGGCAGCAGAAGCGGGGCGGCGCAGCCACCACATACGGTAGCCCAGCACTATCATGGTGCAGAGGCCGAGTCCAAAGAGAGCCAGCAGCAGCTGATTAGGCAGGCCGAACAGTACGCCCATATGGGCATCCACACCCCAGCGGGTCAGTTTTGCCACCAGCGGAAAGCGGGCAAATTCTGCGCGGTCCACAATCGCAAAACTGTGCGGATCTACCGATACCGCATCCACCTGCGTTGGCCAGTGGCGATCGATTTCCGTGACGGTCCAGGCGCTGCCGCTGTTTTTCGGCTGGCGCAGCTCCACTTTCGCTGCATCAATTCCGTTCTCACGCGCGGCCTTCAGCACCTGGTCCCAGTCAGCATCGGGCATATTGGCAGGCACCGGTTTCATCGCCGTCATACCAGGCTTGCGCATCGCGGCCATATCGGTCACTGACATACTGTGATGATCGGCGTGCGGATCGGCGGGGGCGACCGGTGCATCCGGATCGAGTACCGTTCTGACCTGGGGCGTCAGCCAGTTCAGCTCGCTGCGCATTTTATCTATGTTCGCACCTGCCCACTGTGACCAGGTGAGGCCGGTCGCAGAGAAGAACAGCAGGCCGAGCAGCAACACCAATCCCAGAGTGGCGTGCCAGTGGCGGCTGAAAGCGAAACCGCTGCGTGCCGGTTTGAGCCGGCGCTTTGGCCGGGTCGCCAGCCACAGCACCACGCCGCCCAGCGCGGCTACCCAGAGCCAGCTTGCCGCCAGTTCGCTGTAGTTGCGTCCTGCATCGCCCAGCAGCAGGCTGCTGTGCAGCAGATCGAGCGTGGTGCGCAGTGGCAGTATGCCGCTGGTGCCATAAACCGGCATATCTCCCTTTATCTGCAGGGTATAGGGATCGATAAACAGCGCGTGCGAGGTGGAGGCGCCCAGCGTCGGATCGCTGAACTGCACGCGGGTGGTATCCTCTGCACCCGGTGCCGGTCGCACCGCATAAACAGGCGCCTGCGCGCCAGCCCTGGCGCGTGCTGCGCCAATCTGAGCCGACAGCGGCTGTGGTTCACCTTCGGGCTTTACCGTCAGCGCATCGTGATAGACCAGCTGTTCCAGCTGGGGCGTCAGCACATAAAGCGTGCCGCTCAGCGCCGCAATAAAGATAAACGGCGCTACGAACAGGCCGATATAAAAATGCAGACGGCGAAGCAGATTAAGCACCGCACCGCGCGGTGCTGCAGAATTAATAGCAGACAAAAGCGTCTTCCTTCTGAAGATAAATAACCGGGGCGACGGGCAGCAGGCTGCGTCCGCACCACGTTAAAGCAGATTCAGTTAAGAAGCAGGCAAGGCGGTCCGCGCGGACGGGGAATGGCCGCCAGCGTGCGCACTACTGGCGCGGCAAGCCGCGGGAGCGGCGGCGCACGGGAGTGAAGCAACATCAGCCAGATAAAGGGAATAAATACCCAGATCATGAGCGGCACATGCACCAGCAGATCGCAGTAGCCGCAGGCAAACTCACCGTCTTCCGCGTTATGATGCATCATGCCCGGCATGGCGTGCTCCATCATCTGATGATGATCCATCTCCATCATGGCCGGGGCAGGCTGCGAAACGTGCGGCTGCTGAATCAGGCTTTTCGACACCACCGGCGCAACAAACAGCAGCAGCACCGCCAGAATGGCGAGGCAGGCAGTAAGGCGCTGGTGAAGTGCAGGTAAAACCGTCATAACAGATAGCAGGTCACGTCAGAGAAGAGGCGGAATTGTACCGCGATTGCTGCTGCCGCGTTAAACAAACGCCACCCTGCAGAGAAAAAATTCGCATTTTTTGAAAAAGCTCACCCCGGGCGCTGTTTTTGTTAACCTTAACGCAACCTGATGAGAACAGTGCAGAAACAACAAAGCGGAGCGCAAATGAAAATAGTGATGCTGGATGGTGATACGCTGCCCGAACGCCCGGCACAGCCTGCCTGGTGCAGTGACTGGATCTGGCGCGGGCAAACCGCGCCTGCGGATATTGTGTCAGCCCTGCAGGGGGCGACGATAGCCATGACAAATAAAGTCCCGCTGCGCGCCGACACGCTGCGGCAGCTGCCTGAACTGCGCTATATCTGCGTCACGGCTACCGGCTATGACTGTATCGACCTTGACGCCTGCCGGGCGCAGGGCATTGTGGTCAGCAATGTACCCGGCTACTCCACCCGCAGCGTGGCGGAGGGGGTAATCGCTGCGCTGTTCGCGCTGCGGCGACATCTGATGGATTACGCCATCAGCAGCCGCGACGCGTGGCCCGCCTCGCCGCACTTTTGTATCCATCGCGAGCCGCTGCAGGATATTCAGGGTGCGGTACTGGGCGTGGTCGGCAAAGGCGATATTGGCAGCGCAGCGGGTGAGATGGCGCAGGCGCTGGGTATGACGGTGCTCTATGCTGAACGGCCGGGGGCGGCAGCCGTCCGCGCCGGCTATACCGCCTTTGATGAGGTGCTGGCGCGCAGCGACGTACTGACGCTGCACTGCCCGCTGACGCCGCAGACGCAGCAGATGATCAACCGGCAGACGCTGGCCGCGATGAAACCGGGAGCGTTACTGATCAACACCGCGCGCGGCGGACTGATTGAAGAGGAGGATCTGGCGGCCGCGCTGCGTCAGGGAACCCTCGGCGGCGCGGCGCTGGACGTGCTGAGCAGCGAGCCGCCACCCGCTACGCATCCGCTGCTGCAACCCGGCCTGCCCGGCTGCTGCTGACGCCGCATATCGCCTGGGCAACCCGGCAGGGCGTGGCGAATCTGCTGCGCGGTATTGAAGCCAACCTGGAGGCGTTTGCGCAGGATAAACCGCGTAATCAGGTGAGCTAAGGGTCAGAATACCGAGCGGCCCAGGCGGTCGCTCAGCTTCTCCAGCAGCGCGGTGCCGGCCAGTGAATTGCCTGAGCGATCCAGCGCCGGAGACCAGACGGCAATGCTCATCTCCCCCGGGATCACCGCAATAATGCCGCCGCCCACGCCGGATTTGGCCGGCATGCCCACCCGCCAGGCAAATTCGCCGGCGCCATCATACATGCCGCTGGTCATCATCAGCGCATTCACCTGACGCGCCTGACGCGGCGAGATCACCGCCCGGCGATTATCCTGTGTGCGTCCCTGGTTGGCCAGATAGAGAAATGTACGCGCCAGTTCGTTGCAGCTCATGGCCAGCGAACAGTAGTGAAAATAGGTCTCCATCACCTTGCTGACATCGTTATTAAAATTGCCAAACGATTTCATCAGCCAGGCAATGGCAGCGTTCCGGGCGGAGTGCTCATACTCAGAGCGCGCAACGCCGCGGTCATACAGAATATCCTCCTGCTGCGCCAGTCCACGGACAAATTCCAGCATGCGCTGGCGCGGAGCCGTCAGGCGGCTCTCCAGCAAATCGCACATCACCAGCGCGCCGGCGTTAATAAAGGGGTTACGCGGTTTGCCCTGTTCCAGCTCCAGCTGGACCAGCGAATTAAACGCCTGTCCGGATGGCTCTTTACCCACGCGCTGCCAGATTTCAGCGTCTTCATACAGCGTCAGGGCCACCGTCAGCGACAGCACCTTAGAGATGGATTGCACTGAAAAGCGCGTAGCGGCATCACCTGCCTGATAGCACTCGCCGGACGGGGTACAGATTGCGATCCCCAGCTGGTCAGGCTCCACGTCCGCCAGCGCCGGAATATAATCCGCCACCTTTCCCTGCTGCGTCAGCGGCCGGACCTCGCTGATAATCTCTTCAAGCAATGCGTTACTGAGTTCTGACACATCCCGCTCCGATAGTAATGAATCTGGCCACAAGGGCGATGGCCAGGATGATGGTGATTTGCAGGCGCCGCGTCAATCCGCCAGCCGCAATTCTGTGACACATTCTGTTGTGCGTGATAGCAGCACTGTCTCAGGCCGGGGTCATTTAACCCCAGCGTAAAATTCTGTTGCGAATGACCAGGTTACGGGCTGTCCGCTTTTGGCTATGCTGAATCGGTGCAGCGCGCAGAGACGATGCACATGGATTTCTGACAAGGGGAAACTGATGTCTGTTACACCTTCTGGCGCTGAAGAGAATACGCGTCGTCCTGGCCGGTTTATGCGACTGCAAGCGCTGCTGCGCCGGGACACCACGCCGGTGAGACTGCTGCTGCTGGCGGCTCTGGTTGGCACGCTGACCGGATTCGCAGGGGTGGCATTTAACCGGGCGGTCAATCTGATGCTGCAGCTGCGTATCAGCACGCTCTCTGCGCAGCATACCGGTTTACTGACCGGGCTAATCTATGCTTTTGCCGCCTCCGCTATTATGGGGGGCGTGGGCTATTTTCTGGTACGCCGCTTTGCGCCTGAGGCGGGCGGATCGGGCATTCCGGAAATTGAAGGTGCGCTGGAAGAGCTGCGCCCGGTGCGCTGGTGGCGGGTACTGCCGGTAAAATTTTTTGGCGGCATGGGTGCGCTGGGATCAGGAATGGTGCTGGGCCGTGAAGGGCCCACGGTGCAGCTGGGCGGAAATATTGGCGGTATGTGCAGCGATCTTTTTCGCCTGCGCAGTGCTGAATCGCGGCATACGCTGCTGGCAACCGGCGCAGCAGCCGGTCTTTCAGCGGCCTTCAACGCACCGCTGGCGGGAATTCTGTTTATCATTGAAGAGATGCGTCCGCAGTTTCGCTACAGTCTGGTTTCAATCAAAGCGGTATTTGTTGGCGTCATTATGGCGAGCATTGTCTACCGGCTCTGCGAGGACAATGGCGCGATTATTGATATCGGCCAGCTCAGAGATGCGCCCACTGACACGCTGTGGCTCTATCTGCTGCTGGGGGTTCTGTTTGGCGCTGTCGGCGTCGCGTTTAACCGCCTGATCTTCGCAGCGCAGGATCGATTTCAGCGTCTGCATCGGGGGCGCACAATGGTATGGGTAGCATGGGGTAGCGTGCTGGCCGGACTTTGTGGTGTATTGAGTATGGTGCTGCCGCAGGCGGCGGGTGGAGGAATAACACTGATCCCGGCGTTCTCTGGTGGCGAATATAGCGCGTTTATGCTGTTCGGACTTTTTATTCTGCGCACGCTGGTGACCCTTTGCTGTTTTGCCTCCGGGGCACCGGGCGGAATTTTCGCGCCCATGCTGACGCTGGGGACGCTGCTGGGCACCTGTTTCGGCCAGATCTGTATAGCCTGGTTTCCGGCGTGGCATCTGGAAGCGGTAACTTTTGCAGTGGCAGGTATGGGCGCACTGTTTGCCGCATCGGTACGCGCGCCCCTGACAGGGATTGTGCTGGTGCTGGAGATGACAAATAACTATCAGCTGATCCTGCCGATGATCATCACCTGTCTGGGTGCCACGCTGGCAGCACAGTTTTTTGGCGGCAAGCCGCTTTACTCATCACTGCTGGCGCGTACGCTGGCGAAGACCCCGCTGAGTGAACCGCAATCCCGCCATGCTAACTGAGTCGTCTGTGGCCGGGATAAGCGTGACCCCCGCGCTTATTTCACCTATGCTGACTTGCGGCATCCTGTATCGCAGTCCACCTTTACTCTTTGACCTTTTAAAATGGACGCACCATGCTCTGGTTATGGAACACGCTTATTCTGCTGGCAACCGTTGCACTGATGGAAGCAGTGGCGGCGCTTTCGCACAAATATATTATGCACGGCTGGGGATGGGGCTGGCATCTCTCTCATCATGAACCGCATACCAGCCGGTTTGAACTCAATGACCTTTACGCCGTCGTGTTTGCCGTGCTCTCGGTCGGGCTAATCTACTATGGCGTGCAGGGCATGTGGCCCCTGCAGTGGATCGGTGCCGGTATGACCACCTACGGCGCGCTCTATTTTATGGTGCATGACGGGCTGGTGCATCAGCGCTGGCCGTTTCGCTATATTCCGCGTAAAGGTTATCTGAAGCGTTTGTATATGGCGCACCGGATGCACCATGCGGTGCGCGGGCGTGAGGGATGTGTCTCATTTGGCTTTCTCTATGCGCCGCCGCTGCATAAGCTGCAGGCCACGCTGCGCGAACGTCACGGCCGCAAACCTAACGCGGCCGCTGCCACAGACCAGCAGGACGCGGCTGCGGACGCGCCACGCGAGAAGTAAGCGCAATCCCCGCGCCTTTAAGCAGCAGCGCCAGCTTTTCTCCTTTGCTGGTGCGCTGCCGGGCATCCCAGGCGCGTATACCTGCATCCTGCACTTTTACCCCGATTTCGCGATACACCCCGTGAGCCGTAGCGATAGCCCATGCCGAGCGCAGCGGCAGATCGGGCAGCCCGCTGCGGGCTGAATGGTAGTAAGGCTCCGCTGCTGCTACCAGGCGTGCAGCCAGCGGCGCTATCGCCGCACGATAGTGTGGGTCGGCCAGCTGATCGGCACGTAACCCGGCTTCCGTAAGCCAGCTTTCCGGCAGATAACAGCGCCCGTTTTGGGCATCTTCAACAATATCACGAGCAATATTGGTCAGCTGAAACGCCAGCCCGAGATCGCAGGCGTGATCGAGTACGTTTTCATCGCGTACGCCCATCACGCGCGCCATCATCAGACCCACGACGCCCGCTACGTGATAGCAGTAACGCAGCGTGTCTTCAAACGTGATGTAGTGCTCTTCGCGCGCGTCCATAGCGAACCCTTCCAGATGATCAAATGCCAGCTGGGGCGGAAGCTCATGCGTCAGCGCCACTTCCTGAAACGCACGAAAAGCGAGTTCATCCATATGCGCACCGCTGTATGCGCGGCGGGTTTCAATCTGCAGATGCTGCATGCGCAGTTGTGCATCTGCCACCTGATGTTGCGTGCCACCTTCGCCCAATGTTTGTCCGTCAATCACGTCATCACAGTGACGGCACCAGGCGTAGAGCATCAGCGTGCTGCGTCGCGTAGCCGGATCGAAAAGCTTTGCTGCCGTGGCAAAACTTTTCGAGCCTGCGGCCATCGTCTGCGTGACCTGCTCAATCAGGGGAGGCTGATTCATCCGGCAAGATCCTCCACCATCAGCTGCGCGGTGGCTTTTGCTGAACCGATCACACCGGGCACGCCAGCGCCGGGATGCGTACCCGCACCGACCAGATAGAGGTTACTGATGTCGGCATCGCGGTTATGCGGCCGGAACCAGGCGCTCTGGGTAAGGATCGGCTCCAGCGAAAACGCTGAACCCTGATGTGCATGCAGCGTGTCGCGGAAATCTTCCGGCGTGAACATACGCTGTGTCACTATCTGATCGCGCAGGCCTGGCATGTAGTGCTCCTCAAGATAAGCAAAAATACGGTCGCGGAAGCGCGGCCCTTCCTGCTGCCAGTCAATTGCGGCAGTGCCGAGGTGCGGAACCGGCGCCAGCACATAAAAGCTGCCGCAGCCTGCCGGTGCCAGCGACGGATCGGTGGTGCAGGGTGCATGCAGGTAGAGCGAAAAATCGTCCGCCAGCTGATTGCTGTTAAATATCTCATTAATCAGTTCGCGATAACGCGGGCCGAAGCAGACCGTGTGGTGCGCCAGCTGAGCGTGCGGCTGATTGAGACCAAAATAGAGTACAAACAGCGAGTTACTCATGCGCTTGCGCTTCAGCGTGGCGGCGCGCTTACGGGCAGTTGCATGGTGCTGCAGCAGCCGGTCATAGGTATGCACAACGTCAGCATTGGAGGCCACTGCGGTGGCGTCAAAGCGACGGCCATCCTTTAACTGCACGCCGCTGATGCGGTTACCCTGCGTTTCCAGCTGGCTGACTTCGGCGTTGAGCAGCAGTTCACCCCCGAGGTCGCGAAACAGCCGCGCCATACCGTCGACCAGCGCGCCGGTCCCGCCACGCGGAAACCAGACGCCCCATTCACGTTCCAGCGCATGAATCAGAGTGTAGATAGAGGATGTTGCAAACGGATTACCGCCCACCAGTAAAGAATGGAACGAAAACGCCTGACGCAGATGATCGTCCTGAATAAATTTCGCTACCATATCGTACACGCTGCGCCACGCCTGCAGACGACCCAGCTGAGGGCCGGCGCGCAGCATATCGCGGAAATTCAGGAACGGCACCGTACCCAGCTTGAGATAACCCTCTTTAAACACCGCCTGTGAATAGGCAAGAAACCGGCGATAGCCTTCGACATCCTGCGGATTAAACGCGGCAATCTGCTGTTCGAGCAGAGTCTGATTATTGTCATAATCAAGCACCTTGCCATCTTCCCAGCAGAGACGATAAAAAGGCGTCACCGGCATCAGCTCAACGTAGTCGCTGAGTTTTTTTCCGGCCAGCGTAAAAAGCGCTTCAACCGCGCTGGGATCGGTGATGACTGTCGGACCGGCATCAAAGGTAAAGCCCTCATCCTGCCAGACGTAAGCACGCCCGCCGGGTTTATCGCGCTGCTCCAGCAGCGTAGTCGGAATACCGGCCGCCTGCAGACGAATAGCCAGAGCCAGGCCGCCAAAGCCTGCGCCAATCACATAAGTACGTTTCATTCTTTCTTCCCTGTTAGCGAAGGAGTCATCAACAGTGCACGCAGCGCTTCTCCCACCGGCACCGGTGGTTTGCCGCATAAAATACGTGCTTTATCCCTGAGAAAGAGTTCTCCGGCGTAAAAACGGCTGATAAGACCGGCATCAAGCCGGTAAAAGCGTTGCATAACCTGCCAGCGTTTTTCCGGTCGTCCGGCCAGAAACAGCATACGATTAAGCAGGCGAAAAAAATGCTGCTCGCGCCACTGACGCCGGGCAAACTGTTCAATACGCTGGCTGAGCTGTTCTGCCTCACAGGGCAGGGCAGCAGCAATTTCATCCGCCAGCGCAACGGCAGAGGGCAGTGAATAACCCGTGGTCGCATGGAATAATCCGGCGCGCAGCCCGCTGCAGGGCTGACCCTGCTGCTGCTGCCAGAAACGTCCGATATCGCCATCAAGCGTAATGGGCAGGGAACCCTGTTCTTCACGCAGTAAACGACTCAGCTGCCAGCCCTGCTGCTCTGCGTAGTGCAGGATGTTTTGTCGCGCCTGTACGCTATCAAGCGTGGCGTGATTGATATAGTGGGTATCTTCAATCAGCAGACGTTCAGCGCTGAGCGGCAGCGTATAGACAAAGCGATAGCCGCTGTGCTGATCCACCGTGGCATCCATCAGAACCGGCTGTTGCAGACCGTGCGGACGTGCCAGATGCCACTCCTGACCAACAAATGACTGATAACCAAGACGCAGATGCGGCGTAGGCTGCAGGCCGCGTCCGTCAATCACGGCCCGGGCATGCAGTACGTCGCCGTTTTCCAGCGTTACGCGCTGTGGCGCAACGTCGCGCACGGGCGAGGCGGTACGCAACCGATCTCCCAGCGTATCGCGCAGATGGCGGGCAAAATCCTGTGAAGCGATGGAGCAATACTCTCCGTGCAGATTACGCCGCAGCGCCGGAAAGCGGACCTGATAACCAGGCCAGCGTGCGGACAGCAGCGGCGCAAGCCAGGCAAACTGCGCGTCGCTGACATCGTCACGGTGAAATGACCAGGTGTGATTGCCCGCCGGCTGAGTGGCGCTCTCCAGTAGCAGAATGTCAGGTGCCGGCTGCAGCTGCATCAGCCGCAGGGCGATCAGCCCGTTTGCCAGCCCGGCCCCTACCAGAATAAGGTCTGCACACTTCTCTGACATCAGGTCGCCTCCGCCAGCACAATTTGTTGCTGGCACAGCGCCTGTTCAGCGATATCGGCCGCGCGCTGACAACCGCCGGCACGCTGCATCTGCGCCTGTATCGCTGACATGCGCAGGCGGTAATGAGAATCGGACAACAGCAGTTGCAAGTGGGTCTCCAGCTGATGAGTGCGGCTGAACCGTGAGGCGCGACGCCCTACGCCATGCCATTCGATGCGCGATGCTACTCCGGGCTGGTCAAACGCAATGGGCAGCGCCAGCATCGGAATGCCCTGAGCCAGCGCTTCCAGCGCGCTATTCAGCCCGGCGTGGGTAACAAAAACCTGGGCATGCTGCAGCGCAGCGTGCTGATCGAGAAAATCGGTTACCCATGCGGCGCCGGCCAGCTCCAGCTTACGTACCTGAGGCGCTGTCAGCCCGCCACAATGAGCAACGACCAGCGATAACCCGAGATTACGGCAGGCGCGCGCCAGCCGCAGAAACAGCCGGAAGCGGCGTCCCTGAAGCGTTCCCAGCGACGCGTAGACCACCGGCTGGCGCAGCGCCGGCCACGGTGGCGGCAGATGAGTAGTGATACTCTGCTGACGCAGCGGTCCAACGGCGTGATAGCAGGCGGGCAGCTGCTGGCGCGGAAAATCAAAGGCGGGTACCAGCTGACTGATCTGCGCCAGCGATGAGAGACAATCCTGCAGGCCTGAACGCGGTGACAAACCGAACGCGCGCGCATGGTAGGCGATAACCTGGCGATGACGGCGCATGATCCGGTCATACATGCGGCTGCTGGCAGCAAAACGCTTTAGTGCTTTCTCATCCTGACCATAGCGAAATGACATCACTGCCAGCGGGATACCCGCTTCGCGGTTCACCGGCAGCGCGCAGGCAACGGAAATAAACGGCAGGCCTGACGCCTCAGCCACCAGCCCGCCGGCCGCCTCCATTTGATCGGCAATGACACCATCCACCTGCAGCTTTCTCAAAATAGCCGGTAATTCGCGACACAGCATATCGGTGGTGCCGGCCATATCATTGATTACGCGGAACAGAGAAAAGCCGCCCGGTGCAGCCAGCCGCTGCAGAGCCGAAGCCAGAGATCCGGCCGGATGGGTTCGCTCACCCACCGGATAGAAGGCGATGCGCTCATCCGTCAGCAACGTACGTGCGTCGGCCTGCTGTATAAAGGTAATGCGATGCCCGCGGCTGATAAGGGTCTGTGCCAGTGACTGCAGCGCGTGGAAATGGCTATAGAGTGGCGGCGCAATAACGGCAAAATGCCCCATAAGTGATCCGCGTTAGTTGAACATTGCCAGCTGCTGGTTAAACAGGGCATGCATATATTGACGGGTTGCAACGCCGCGATGGCAGGCGCAGGCAAGGTGTTCATCAGCGCTGCGCAGATGCTCACGCAAACGGCGCTCTGCGCTGTCAGCACCCAGCATCTGGACCAGCGTCGATTTACCCTGATCTTTATGAATATCCTTTCCGGTATGTTTACAGCCATCGGCAAGGTCATCCAGCAGCTGAAAAGCCTGACCCAGATCCTGTGCAAAGTCGCCGAGTTTCTGACGCATGACGGGTGCAGCATCGGTCACAATAGCTGCCATCTGCAGCGCGGCGCGAAACAGCACGCTGGTTTTAAGCTCGTTGGTCATGGCAATCGCTTCCGGACTGCGGCTCTGGCCACCATCATGCAGATCCTGAAACTGTCCCTGAACCAGCCCCTGCAGGCCCACGGCCGCAGAAAGTTCAGCAATGGCATCTGTTTTATGCTGGGCCGGCAAATCCGGCGCGAGCGCAATCACTTCATAAGCGCGACTAAGCAGGGCGACTGCCGCCAGGATAGCCACATTTTCGCCAAATTCGCGATGCACCGTTGGACGACCACGCCGCATCAGCGCATCGTCCATACAGGGGATATCATCCAGTATCAGTGAGGCCGCATGAACCATCTCAACCGCACAGGCGAGATCAAGGATACCGCGCTTTGTCAGGTCATAGCCCATGTCACGCGCAGCCAGCAACAGCAGCAAGGGGCGGATGCGTTTACCGCTGGCCAGCGTACCGGCACGCATCGCAGCCCGCACGCGATCGGAGGGCTGACCCGCTGGTAACAGCAGTTCAAGATTCTCCTGCAGAGCATGGCAAAGCTGGCGAAGATCGTTTTCCTGATTTGCTGCAATTTCGGCATGGGCGGTCATAGCGGCTATCCATGGTTAATAAACGTGGCGCTTTTTTTATTAACCGTAGACTGCGCAGGGAAAGAATGCCAGCAGTGACGACTCGTTAAGTCTCAGAAACCAATTATTTATATTAATTTACCGTTCCGGCTGGCGGGTATGGCAGCAGACTCTGTGAATCGGGATAGATTGCTGCCAGCCGTTTCAGAAACCGCAGCGCGTAAGCCCGTGCTGATGTGTGGGTGTGGTTATTTTTTGAACTAAAAAAACGAACTTACCGATCCTGATCAAATTTCAGAATGCAGCGTTGCCGGAAGATAGAGGGAATCAGGAAATAACCGGAGGCAGCAATGAGCAAATCACTGATGCGTTTATCGGATATGGCGCGTTATCTGGAGGTTCCCCCCGATGTGCTGATTCGCGCAATCTGTAACCGCGGCACGCTGGAGAAAGTGCCGCTCCCCCCGGCAATCGATGAAGAGCTGCCGCTTTCCCGCCGGTGCTGGTCACCGCAGGAAGTCAGGCAGTTTCGTCATCAGCTGCAGCGCCAGCGGCATCAGCATTGAGAAACAGGCAGAGCCGATATCTCTTTATCGGCCCTGCTGTATCAGGCTGCGACGCCCGCAGGATGAGAAGCCAGATGGCCTGCCCAGAGGCTGGCAACCCATTTCACGCCTTTAGCGGTAAAGCGGGCTTGTGAGAAAGCGTGCTGGTTTTCTCCGGTGCCGGTGCGGAAAGCAAAGTAGCCCGCCTGCACATGATGTTTTTGTGGTGCCAGCGTATTTTTCTCCCGGTACATAATATTGCGTTCAAGCAGAAACTGCCGGAAGTCCGTCTCTTTGACCTTCAGCATTTTACAGAGCTGACGAAAGCCCAGTGCCTCATCGACTTCAGTAAACCGGTCAAAAAATTCCGCTTTGGGCGCAGAGAGCGCCAGCTGCTGCTCTGCCCGCCGCCGCTGTTCAAATTGCTCTGCCCAGGCTCGGGCGGCTTCAGCCGGATTCGTAAAGTCAGGCAGCTGAGCGATCTTTTCCTTTTCCTGCCAGCGATCGAGCAGGTCAGCGGTAAAGCCGGGCGAAAGCCGTGCCACGGCGAGCAACGAGTCACGTTTATTGAGCAGAAACTCCTGACGGCTCTCACCTTCATGCTCGTAAAGACCGACCGTAACAGGCTGGGAAAGACGCTGTGCGGTTTCCAGGCTTTTAATCAGGCGCTTCACTTCGCCGTGCGTGATGCCAGTCAGCCTGGCAAGGTCACGGCTGCTCATCAGCAGGGACGCGGTTTGAGCAGCAAGAATTTCCGTTGAGATCATCATTCATATCACCTCTTAAAACGTCATTCAGTCTTCAGGACTGCTGGATAAGTATACAACTTACTGTGGTTATATCCAGTGTTTTTTTTAACCGATCGGGTTATTTATCCATTACTGTGTATCACGTTCCAGCGCGGCTGAAGCCGGTTGCATGGCGCGGCAAGAAGTGCCGATACGCTTGCCTAATCAGCGATCAATGCCATGCTCAACCGATTCGCCTTAAATAATGTCAGGCACTTGCTGCGCTTATTACTGAGGAGTTAAGAATGAAAGCGTTAACCTATCATGGCCCGCATAAAGTACGCGTTGAAACGGTTCCCGATCCAATATTGCAGGCGCCGGATGATATTATTCTGCGCGTCACCGCAACGGCTATTTGCGGATCTGATTTACATCTCTATCGCGGCAAGATCCCAAAAACCGAACATGGCGATATATTTGGTCATGAATTTATGGGGGAAGTGGTGGAAGCTGGCAGCGCCGTGACCAATGTGGCCGTAGGCGATCGTGTGGTAGTGCCGTTTGTCGTGGCCTGCGGTGACTGCTTTTTCTGCCATTTACACCAGTATGCTGCCTGTGAAACCACTAACCCCGGTCGCGGTGCGATACTCAACAAAAAAAATATTACGCCGCCTGCCGCCCTGTTTGGATTCAGTCATCTTTACGGCGGAATACCTGGCGGACAGGCAGAATATGTCCGCGTGCCGAAAGCCAATACCGGCCCGTTTAAAGTGCCGCTGGCGCTGCCGGATGACAAAGTGCTTTTCCTGTCTGATATTCTTCCGACCGCCTGGCAGGCAGTGCAGAACGCCGGACTGGATAAAGGCTCCAGCGTGGCTATTTTCGGTGCCGGTCCGGTCGGTCTGCTCAGTGCCGCCTGTGCGAGACTGATGGGTGCCGAAGATATTTTCATGATTGATCACAACGCGTATCGTCTGGAGTTTGCCCGTCAGCGCTACGGCGTCACGCCGATAAATTTTGATGAGATTGACGATCCCGCAGCCTGGATCATTGACCATACCAAAGGGAACCGCGGCGTGGATGCAGTGATCGATGCGGTAGGTTTTGAAGCCAAAGGTAGCCTGACCGAAACCGTGCTCAGTAATCTGAAGCTTGAAGGCAGCAGCGGCAAAGCGCTACGACAGTGTATCGCAGCTGTGCGTCGTGGTGGGGTGGTCAGCGTACCGGGC
This sequence comes from Pantoea sp. SIMBA_079, assembly GCF_046940275.1. NCBI lineage: Bacteria > Pseudomonadati > Pseudomonadota > Gammaproteobacteria > Enterobacterales > Erwiniaceae > Pantoea > Pantoea sp. SIMBA_079. The sequence goes on from NZ_JAWRYR010000002.1 coordinate 161,997, forward strand.
GTCTATGCCGGATTTATCCATGGTTTCCTGTTTGGCGATGCGTTTGATAAAGGACTGACGTTCAAAATGGGCCAAACGCACGTGCATGCTTATTTGCCACGACTGCTGTCGCTGATTGAACAGGGATTATTAACGCCGGAAGAGATCGTTACGCATCATATGCCGCTGGAAGCCGCTGCAGAGGGCTATGAGATTTTTGATAAACGCAAAGAGGATTGCCGCAAAATTATTCTGGTGCCAGGAATGAAATCCACTACTGCCACCGCATAATGTCACGCAGGCTGCCGCGTGGCAGCCTGCAGGGCAGCACTTCAGCGGACGCTGCCTTCATCACGGTCGCTCAGTTCAGAAAGCGAAACTTCAACAAACGGCATGTTATCCAGCCTGTCGCCGTAATCTTCACTGACGTCTGGCAGACTGGTGAACTGACCATCCACAAACAGAAAGCTCAGGTGCCGCTCAACCTCTTCCAGCAGCTCATCCACCTCTTTTGCGGTTTCACCCTGAGCGTCCTTGCCATCCAGTTTCCAGCGAAAATGGTTACCTACAATTTCTGCGCTGCCAATATCAACCACTTTGGCATCAATATTTTCCAGTAACAAACGCTGGCGGGCAAAATAGAGCAGATATGGCATCTGGTCGCGATCAATTTCAGACATAAATTACTCCTGAATAATAATATTTTCAGTGCAGGAAATAGTGGCGTACAGCATAGACTGACCAGTAAACCGCATTCAGACCCAGCCATGCCCAGCAGCCCCAGTAAGCAACGGGTTCACGCCGGGTACGCAATTTAGGCAGAAATGCCAGCAAATAACCCGCCGCCGCAATAAGCGCAACGAAATAAAGAAATTTCATGCTTTCTCCTGATTATTTATCATGGAGTAAGCATAGTCAGATTAACGCGTTTGTGGAGCGCAGCGCCGGATATCCGGCTATGAGTTTTTGCAGTGCTTCTGCGCTTGTTTCGTCGGCCGGTACGTAAACTAGCAAGCGGTCGCCATTGCGTGACGCGGACCACCAGTTATTCTGACGCAGCGTAAATTCTCCTGTTTCTGCCCGCCAGAAGCGCTTGACCCGATTCTCAACTTTTCCCAGTTCATAACGCTGCCAGGTCTGTGCAAATTCATCAGAACTGTTAATCAGACGGGTAAGAAAACTCTCCCAGTGCGGATCGCCAATGTGCTCTCCCATCTGACCGCGAAACATCGCTACCATTTGCGGCATGACCTCATCCCAGTCGCGTATCATGCCGCGCCAGCCAGGGTGGTTAAACGCCAGCCAGATGCAGTTGCGATCCTCAGCGTCAACGTTCGCCAGATCGATGCCCATCAGCGCACACCATGAGTCGTTATAGCCAATGATGTCAAAACGTGGCGTCTCAATAATGGCCGGCAGCTGAATTGCATCCAGCATCTGCTGATTATGCTCAGCAAGTTTGCAGCAGGCGGCAACCTGAGGGGCAGGCAGTTTATGCCCGGCGAGTGAGAAAAGATGCTGCGTTTCAACGTCGTTGCACTGAAGTGCTGATGCAATCGCCGTCAGCGTTTTCAGCGACGCTTTGATATCACGGCCCTGTTCCAGCCAGGTGTACCACGTGACACCCACATCAGCCAGCTGGGCGACTTCTTCCCGGCGCAGTCCGGGCGTGCGCCGCTGACGCATACGCGGCAGCCCCAGCCTGACAGGATCCAGGTTTTCCCGTCGGGAACGCAAAAAGGCGCCCAGCAGTTTGCGATTAGTATGAACATCTTTTTCAGAAAGGTTTACAGCAGGTTGCATGAACATCAGCGGGATCTCTCCGGCAAGACGGGTGGTTTTAATACCATGATAATCAAAAACTGGTACCCGGTTATTTTTCAGCAGATGCTATGCCGCAATGAACACGAAAACAAGGTGAAACTGATGCACAGTCCGCAACTCCGTCAGGCAGGGCTGATGGTACTGCTGGCCGGGCTGTTACTGCCCATGATCGACTTTTCTATCGTTAACGTCGCGCTGGATGCGATGGCGCATAGCCTGCAGGCGACGCCAACAGAGCTGGCGCTGATTGTTGCTGTCTATGGCATCGCTTTTGCCGTTTGTCTCGCGATGGGAGGGCGGCTCGGGGACAACTATGGCCGGCGCAGGGTTTTTATCAGCGGCGTCGGGATCTTTGGCCTCGCTTCCCTGTTGTGCGGTATGGCGGGCGGGACCGGGATGCTGATGTTTGCCCGCGCGCTGCAGGGGGTGGGCGCGGCATTTATCGTTCCGCAGATCCTGGCAACGCTGCATGTCACGTTACAGGGCAGGGAGCATGCGCGGGCAATCGGTCTCTATGGCGGGATGGGCGGGCTGGCGTTTGTGATTGGTCAGGTATTGGGCGGCTTTCTCATCAAAGCTGACCCCGGTGGATATGGCTGGCGCGGCGTGTTTCTGATCAACCTGCCGATCTGCCTGGGCGTACTGATCGCGGCACGCCGGTTTATTCCGGAAACCCGTAACGCCAGCCGCATACCGGTTGATATCAGCGGTGCGCTGCTGCTGGGGGCGGCTACCGGCGCGCTGATGCTGAGCCTGGCGCTGGGACCGGTGCTGAACTGGCGCTGGCCCTGCGTGCTGAAGCGGCAGGTCGTTTACCGCTGTTGCCCCCGTCGCTGCTGCGTTTGCCCGCTGTGCGTTTCAGCCTTACGCTTGCCGTTATTTTTTTCTCCTGCTGGAGCGGGTTTATGTTTGTCATGGCTCTGACGCTGCAGTCCGGGCTTGGCTTCAGCGCCTTTGACTCCGGTAACGCTTTCATAGCGCTGGGGGTAGCCTATTTTATCGGTGCTATGCGTTCGACCGCACTGGTCACGCGTTTTGGCACGCGCACCATGCTGCTGGCTGGCTGTGCCATTCAGATCACCGGCCTGCTGGCACTGATGGCAACCTTGCAGCTCCGGTGGCCGCAGGCGGGTATTCTTGCGCTGGCGCCTGCCACGGCGCTCATCGGGTTTGGTCAGTCTTTTATCGTCAGTACTTTCTACCGTATTGGCATGCGCGATATTCCGCATCATCAGGCGGGTGCCGGCAGCGCCATGTTGTCGACCGTGCAGCAGTCGGCGATGGGGCTGGGACCGATGCTGCTGGGCGGCGTGTTCAGCCATTTCAGCCAGGCCGGATCCTGGCTGAGTGCCATCAGCGGTACGCTGGGGGCTGAGCTGCTCTCCATGCTGCTGCTGGTGGCGATCGCCTTAATGCAGCACGACAACGCGGCAACAACACCCGCAGAGGGATAACGTTCACGGTGAGGGCGGCGCTTCCTGCAGACGCTGGCCGCTCTGCGCATCGAACAGATGGATTTTTTCCATGCGCAGCGCAATAGTCAGCGGATCGCCGCTGCCGGCTGCGTGACGTCCTGATACCTGCATGTGCAGCGTGTGTCCATGCCATGTCAGATGCAGCAGCGTGGATTCTCCGGTGATCTCCGTAACGGCAACCTGCGCCAGACTGCCCTGCGTTGCAGGGATCAGATCGTGAGGGCGGATGCCAATCGTCAGCGCTGCCCCTTGCGGTGCCGCATGGTGCCAGCGCGGAGGAAGCGGCTGCCAGAGATCTTCACATTCGATGCCCGGCACGCCCTCCCGCGTCACCAGACGTGCCGGCAACAGATTCATCGGTGGCGATCCGATAAAGCGGGCCACAAACAGATCCGCCGGACGATCGTAAATGCTGAGCGGGGCACCCTGCTGGATAATCTGACCTTCACGCATCACCACAATCTGGTCAGCCAGCGTCATCGCCTCAACCTGATCGTGTGTGACGTAAATCATGGTGGTTTTAAACCGCTGGTGCAGCGCTTTGATTTCAGCCCGCAGCTCCATGCGCAGCTGAGCATCAAGATTAGAAAGCGGTTCATCAAACAGGAAAACCTGCGGATTTCGCACCATTGCCCGGCCCATCGCCACGCGCTGACGCTGCCCGCCGGAAAGGGCTCGCGGGTAGCGCTGCAGCAGTTTATCGATACCCAGAATGGCGGCAACGCGTGCAATTTTATTCTGCTGCTCCTCGCGTTTCACCTTTTTAACCTGCATATGAAAAGCGAGGTTTTCAGCCACGGTAAGGTGCGGATAGAGCGCGTAGCTCTGAAACACCATTGCCATGTCGCGATCGGCCGGATCGCGATCGCCAATCGGCGTGTTGTTCATCAGAATGGATCCCTCTGACAAACTATCCAGTCCGGCCAGCAGCCTCAGCAGCGTGGATTTACCGCAGCCGGACGGGCCAACCAGCACGGTAAAGCTGCCATCGGGTATGCTCAGATTCAGCGGGTGCAGTACCGTTTGTTTGCCGTAACGTCTGGCGACGCTGACGAGCTCAATACTGGCCATAAATTACTTCTCCTCTGCAGAAAATGGCAGCTGCTGCCAGCCGGGATAGCGGCGTGGCTGGGTGCTGATCGCCTGTGATGCCACGGCAATACCCCATTGCAGCGCGCGGCTTAGCGGCTGATGATGCAACAACGCGGTGAGAAAGCCGGCGTTGAAACTGTCACCGGCGCCTATGGTATCCATGACGGTGACGGCAGCGGCAGGCTGTTCCAGCCAGTGTGCTCCCTGCCAGCAGGCGGCACCTGCGGCACCGCGTTTCACCACACAACCGCCACGTCCGCTCAGCGCACCCGCCAGCTGCCGGGCGCTCTCCGGCAGCGTCACCGCCGCGCCAAGACCCTGCGTTTCGGCTTCATTCAGCAGCAGCCAGTCGCAGGAAGGCAGCCACCGGGCAACCTGCTGCCGTACTTCTGTACTCCAGCCCTGCGGAGGCCAGCCAGTGTCAACGGCGGTTATAAAGCCGCGCCGCTGCAGTTCTTCCAGCAGTGCGGCATAGTGCGAACTGAGTGCCAGGCAGAGAAAGGTACCGCACAGCAGAACAATATCTCCCGGTGCGGCACGCAGCGGAATTTGATCCAGTACGTCATCCGCGCTGAGTTGTGCCACGTGACCAAAATTGCTCAGAAATGAGCGCTCGTGATCGCTGTGCGTAATGCCAACGGTAATGGAGGTTTCGCAGGCGTAGCGTGTCCAGTGCGCCGCGCTGTGAGGAAAATAGCCCGCCAGCCAGGCGCTGAGGCCATCATCACCCTGATTGGCGACAGCGCGATGGCGGACCTGCATCGCCTCCAGCGCCAGCGCACAGTTGCCCGCTGATCCGCCCGGACGCAGTTCACTCTGAGGAAGCAGGACTTCGGTCCCGCGCTGCGGCCAGCTATCCAGTGTGCCCATAATTAAATCGGCGTTAACGTTCCCGACGACGTAGAGCGTCGCGTTGCAGTCAGTTGTCATCCTTTACTCCCGCCGCTGGCCAGCCCGCTTACCAGCGTTTTCTGCAGCCAGACAGCAATTAACAGAGGGGGAACCGAAGCCAGAATGCCAACCGCGGCAATCAGGCCATCATCGGTTGCGCGTCCGGCAGTAAAGCCGGCAATGGTCACCGGCAGCGTTTGCGCCGTAATATTGCTGGTGAAGAGCAGGGCGTAGAAAAACTCATCCCACGCCAGCAGCCAGCCAAACAGCGCCGCTGCGCCCAGAACCGGTTTTGCCAGCGGCAGTGTGATCCGCAGCAGCACCTGCCACACCCGCAGACCATCGAGCCGGGCAGCCTGTTCAATATCACGCGGCAGGGTGTCGAACTGGTTTTTGAGCATCCAGGTCAGAAACGGCAGGATCAGCGAGCAGTAAACAATCATCAGACCCGGGCGGGTGTTCAGCAGATCCAGCTGCTGCAGCAGAAAGTAGAGCGGCAGTACAAAAGCGACCGGCGGCACCATGTAGATCGCCAGCGCCGCAAACAGCCAGCCGTCGCGTCCGGGGTAGCGGGAAAAGCTAAAAGCGGCAGGGATCGCCAGCAGCAGACAGACCAGAGTTCCGCCCGTGGCAACCAGCAGGCTATTACCCAGCGCGTGCAGAAACAGGGTTCCCGGTTCACCCGGGGCCAGTGACAAAAGCCGGCCATAGCGGCTGAAATCCCACTGGCGCGGTATCCACTCCAGCGGCACGCGCGTCAGGTCGCTGGTGGCGCTGACGCTCATCAGAAACAGCCAGCCCATCGGGGCCAGAACCGACAGCGCTACGGCAGCCGCCGCCACGTATTTAGCAACAGACATCACCTTATGCTTCATGCGCAGACCCCCGGCGCCGCTGCCGCCATAGCAGCAGCATATAGAGCGCGATCAGCACCGCACATAAAAGCGTCATCAGGATGGCGTAAGCCGCTCCGCTGCCGGCGCGCAGATAGCTGAAGGACTCCTGATAGACGTAGAAACTGAGCGTTTTGGTGCTATCTACCGGCCCGCCACGGGTCATGACATAGATGATGTCGAATATTTTGAATGCATCAATCGTGCGCAGCACCAGCGCCACGCTGAGCGCCCCGACAATGGCCGGAAAAGTGATGGCGCGAAACCGTCGCCAGGCAGAGGCGCCATCCAGACGCGCTGCCTCAAAGAGATCGTCCGGAATCGACTGCAGCGCTGCCAGCACCAGTAGCGTGACCAGCGGATAGTTTTTCCATACATCAGCAAACATCACAGCGTTAAGCGCTGAGTCGGGCGAACCCAGCCAGCTGCGATAGCCATCCAGGATCCCCAGCTGCGTCAGCAGCGCGTTCACGCTGCCGTAGTCCGGATTAAAATTCAGCCGCCACATCATCGCATTCACGATAGTCGGCAGCGCCCACGGCAGGATCACCAGCACACGCAGCACGTTGCGGCCGGCAAACCGCTGATTAAGCAGCAGCGCCACCAGCACGCCAATGACGCCTTCGAAAGCAACCGACACCAGCGTAAAATAGAGCGTGCGCCACAGTGAAAGCCGAAAATCGGGATCGCTTAAGGCGTACAGGTAGTTCTCCAGTCCTGTCCAGCCGGGCGCATCGCCGCTGCCGATCAGGGCTGCGTCGGTAAAACTCAGCCAGATCGTACGCATCAGTGGCCAGGCGGTAAGCAGCAGCATGACCACCAGCATGGGTGCCAGCAGCACCCATGCCTGCCGTCGCTCGCGTTGACGCAAACTCAGCATGCCTGCTCCTTAGCGCAGCCGCGCAGCACTTTTATCGACCGCCTGCATGGCCGCTTCCGGGGTCGCGCCGCCGGTCAGCACCTGCTGCAGCTGCTGCTGCAGCGTGCTGGACAGCCGCGAATAGTCCGCGGTTTCCGGACGTGACAGCATGACGCTCAGTGAGGTGTTCGCGGCTTTAATCAGGCTCTCCTGATCTTTCATCACCGCCGCATCCTGATAAGAGCTTTTCCAGATAGGCAGGCTCAGGCGCGCATAATTGTTCTGCACCGGCTGGGACGTCATGTAACGGATATACTGCCACGCCTGATCGGTATGGGTGCTGCCGCTGGCGATACCGAGGCCCATTGAGCCATTAACCGCGCCCGCTTTGCCCGGTGCATCGCCGGGCGCAGGCATAATGCCGACCTGACCCGCAACGTTGCTCTGTTTTGCATCGTTGGCCATGTTGTACATATAAGTCCAGTTCAGCGCGAACGCAGCGTCGCCGTTAGAGAACGCTTTGCGCACATCTTCTTCCAGATACTCACGTGAAGCGGGGTTAGTCAGTCCGTCATCAAGCGAGCTTTTCATCAGTTTTACCGCCTGCAGTGAAGCGGGGCTGGAGAAGCTAAGCTTACCGTTCTGATAGAACTGCCCGCCAAAGCCGGAGACCAGGGTGGTGTAGTCGCATACCAGCGCTTCCGCCTGAGACCAGCTCCACACCAGCGGATAGTTCACGATCTTTTTCTCTTTAATAATGCGCGCGTCATCCATTACCTGCTGCCAGGTTTGCGGCAGGTCGCGAATACCCGCTTTCTCCAGCATCGCTTTGTTGTAGTAAAGGTATTTGGTATCCAGAATCCACGGCATACCGAGTGTTTTGCCGTTGAACACCACGGTTTTCAGCGCGCCGGGGAAAATCTGCGCTTTGTCTTCGGCGCTGATACGGCTGCTGACATCCTGCAGCAGGTTAAATTTTGTGAATTCCGCCGGCCAGATCGCATCAAACAGCACCACGTCGTAGCCGTTCCCGCCTGCGCCACGCGCCGCGACAATCTTGTCGTGCAACGCTTCATACGGCACAAACTCAAGGTTGACCTTTACGTCCGGATGCGCTTTTTCAAACGCCTGCGTCATGGCGCGAATATCGCTCTCGCTATAGGCCGCCTGAGTCATAAACAGCGCATTGAGTGAGGTCGCCGCCGTGGCGCTGGCAGCGCTGGCGAGCAGAAACAGTGCCAAACAACCGTGAACCGATTTTTTCATGATATGTCCGCCTGAAAGCTATGAGAGATTAATTAAATCAATTTGATTGATTTAATAACGCGCGCAAAATGAGTGCGTCAGTTGCCATGCCACAGAAAGGTAAGCAAGCGATGTGCCAGAAACGATCTGCTGCGGGTCCTGCTTCTACTTTGCACGTTTTCCCGCCGCTGTCAGGTAAACAGGTTGTAAAATGTGCCAGCGATCATAGATATTGTGGCGGTGGCAGAGCGGCCAGGCGCCAAAAGGAAAACAGCACGATGAGAACATCAGGGACTAACCTCGAACACGCACGGGCGCATAACCGACGCGTAATCATTGAGGCCATTCGCCTGCACGGTGAGCTGACACGTGCTGAACTGGCGCGGCTCACGGCGCTGACCGCGCAGACGGTGTCAAATATCGTCGCTGAACTTGAACAGGCGGAATTGCTGATAAGCCACGGACCGCGACGTCAGGGACGCGGGCAGCCTGCTATTCCGGTAACCCTTAATCCGGCCAGCGCGTTCTCAATCGGTATTCATCTTGATCACCAGACGTTGCTGATTGTGCTGGTGGATTTAACCGGCGAGACCCATTTTCGCCGTCTCATTATGGTGCAAAAGCCGGAGCCAGCTGCCACGTTAGCGCGCATTGCCACGGTGCTGGACGAGATTAAATCACAGCTGGGTAACCGCTGGCGCAAAGTGCTGGGTATCGGTGTGGTGATGCCAGGGCCCTTTGGCGTTGAGGGGCTCTCTTCACTGGGGCCTACCACGCTGCACGGCTGGGAAGATGTGGATATTGCAGGCGAGCTGGCAGCGCTCAGCCAGCTGCCGGTAACGCTGGAAAATGATGCCACGGTGGCGGCAATTGGTGAACGCTTTCACGGCGTGGCGCGTCATCTTAACTCGTTTATCTATCTCTACATTGGTACCGGGCTGGGCGCGGGCATTATTGTTGATGGTCACGTGTGTAGCGGTGATGCACACAACGCCGGCGAAGTGGGCCATATGGTGGTGGATCCAGGCGGGCGCGCCTGCTACTGCGGCAATCAGGGGTGTCTGGAGCGCTATGTCTCGCTGCAGGCGGCTTATGAATTCTGCGGGCTTGATCCCATGACCGCGCTGCCGGATGATTTGCTGGCGGTGCCGGCGGACACATTTGACGCGTGGATCGCTACTGCGCTGACGCCGCTGCGTCAGGCCATCAATATGCTGGAGTGCATCTTTGACGCGGAGAGCGTGATTATTGGCGGTATGATCCCTGCAGCCCTGCTGGAAAAGATTGTTGCGCGCCTGCCGCCGCTCTATCAGTCTGTGCGCGGGCGCTACCTGACCGGCACGCGCATACGTACCGGAATGAGCGGCAGTGATACCGCCGCGCTGGGTGCCGCGGCGCTGCCGCTGTTTGATGAGTTTAATCCGCAATTTCAGGTATTAATGAAATGAGTATGATGATGCGTCAGGCTGGCGTGGTGAATGTGCGCGCCGGACAGAATGTGACGGTGGTTGAGCCGGTTAATCTTTATGGATGCAGGCTGGACGATGAGGTATTTGTCGGCCCGTTCACCGAAATACAGGCGCATACTACCGTCGGACACGGCACGCGGGTGCAGTCGCACAGTTTTATTTGTGAATATGTCACGATCGGCGCGCGCTGCTTTATTGGTCATGGCGTCATGTTCGCCAATGATATGTTTCGCGAGGGCAAACCCGACGCCGATCGCGCCAGCTGGGGTCGTATTGTGCTGGGGGATGACGTCTCTGTAGGGAGTGGTGCCACTATTCTGGCGGTCACCATCTGCAGCGGCGCGGTGATCGGCGCCGGTAGCGTGGTCACACGCGATATTACTGAAAAAGGCGTTTACGCCGGTAATCCTGCGCGGCTGCTGCGCACGCTTTAGCCTTAGATTGCGCCGATGCGAAAAAACCTGTCCGGCCCGTTTCCTGTCGGCGTTATTTTATTTACATTGCCAGCACCTTTTTGCTGACTCAGCGGACTCTGCAATGACCAGCTCTTCCTTACCGGTAATCTGCCTCGATCTTGGCGGTTCATTTATCAAACTCGGCGTGATGACACAGCCTGAGCAAATTCAGCTGCTCGATCAGCAGCCGATGCCCGCCCGGTCATGGGAAACGTTTTGCGCCACCGTCAGCGACACGATCGCCAGACATCAGGCTCATTTCAGCGCGCACTCCCCGGTCGCGGTGTCCACCGCCGGGATCGTAGCGCCGCTGAGTGGCGAAATGTTTGCCAGTAACATACCCGCTTTTCACGGGCGGCACATGGCGCAGGAACTTGCCGTACATCTGCAGCGTCCGGTCACGGTCCATAACGATGCTGACTGCTTTGCCGTTGCGGAGGCGCTGGCCGGGGCCGGACAGGGGCATAAAGTGGTGCTGGGCGCTATTCTGGGCTCAGGCGTGGGCGGCGGGCTGGTCGCTGATGGCCGGTTGATCACCGGACAGAATGGCTTAACCGGTGAATGGGGACATGGCCCGATCACTCTGCGTGAAGTTGATATTGACGGCAAAACGGTCGCCATACCGCGGCAGCCGTGCCCGTGCGGTCAGGTCGGCTGTCTTGATACCTATGGCGGCGCGCGCGGTCTGGAAACCCTGCATCGCGTACTGCATGATGAAGCGCTCAGCAGCAAAGCGATCGTTTCGCGCTGGCAGGCAGACGAAAAACAGGCGCAGCAGACGCTACAGGCGTGGCTCCAGCTCGTGAGTGAACCGCTGGCCTATACCGTTAATATCACCGGAGCCAGCTGCGTCGCCGTGGGGGGCGGACTCGCCTCCACTGAACCGCTGATAGCCGCCCTTAACGAGGCGGTACAGCAGCGGGTACTGCGACGTACGCCGCAGCCGCTGGTGATCCCCGGCCGGCATGCCCATCAGGGAGGCATGCTGGGCGCAGCGCTGCTGGCGCTGGCTCACTGAGCCGCCATTTTTTGCTGCAAAAACGCAATAAACTGCCGGTGGATCTCGCTGCGCTGGCGATGCTGCGGATAGAGCGCATTAAGATGCAGTGAGGCGGGCTGCCACGCATCCAGCACGCGAATTAATTCACCGCTGGCCAGCGCCGGCGCCACAATGAATTCCGGCAGCAGGATCAGCCCAAGCCCGGCAATTGCCGCGTCGCGCAGCATTTCACCATTGTTGCTGACCATGGGCCCCTGCACTGCAATGACGCTGCGCTGCCCGTCTCTGAACAGCTCCCAACCCTGCTGACTTTCGCGGCCGTAGCGCAGGCAGCGGTGCTGCGACAGCTCCGAAGGCGTCTCCGGCGCACCGGCGCCCTGAATATAGGCGGGACTGCCGCAGATCACCCGCCGGAACTCTCCCAGCCGGCGTGCAATCAGGCTGGAGTCGGGCAGGGTGCCAATACGAATGGCCATATCAAATCCTTCTCCCACCATATCCACATAGCGGTCGGCCAGCTCGACCTGAAATTGCAGCCCCGGATGCAGCGTGAGAAATTCGGCAATATAAGGGGACAGATGCGTGATGCCGAATGACATCGGCACGCTCAGGCGAAAGCTGCCCTGCAAAGCCTGATGACGACCGGATACCGCCAGTTCTGCCTCCTGCACATCATCCAGTATGCGCTGAGCATGACGCGCAAACAGCAGACCATTTTCTGTCACCGAAAGCTTGCGGGTATTGCGGTTAAGCAGGCGGGTGCCCAGCGCCGCTTCCAGCGCCGCCATGCGCCGGCTGACATACTGCTTGGAAAGCATCAGCTGTTCAGCTGCTGCACTGAAGTTGCCGGTATTGATAACAGCAACGTAAATCCGGAGATCGTCTATCTGCATAATGTCCACTAAATCGTGACAGTGATTGTCATTTCAGCACATTGTTGAGCAAATCAGTTTACGTATACTGAATCACATCAGGAAGCAAAATCGCTTTTCCTTACTTATTCAGGAGCAGATCATGATTGAACAACGCCTCTCACATCAGCGCGGCACCGGCGATCACGGCTGGCTGCATTCCCGTCATACGTTTTCGTTTGCCGGTTACCGCGACCCGCAGCAGGTGGGTTTCTCCGACCTGCTGGTGATCAACGATGACCGCGTTGCGCCCGGGCGCGGCTTTGGTGCTCACCCGCACAACAATATGGAGATCATCTCTTATGTACTGGAAGGCGCCCTGGAGCACAAAGATTCAATGGGCACCGGTTCCGTTATCGTACCGGGTGACGTGCAGCTGATGAGCGCCGGCAGCGGCGTGACGCACAGCGAGTTTAACCACTCGAAAAATGACAACGTGCATTTTCTGCAGATCTGGATTGTTCCGGCAGAGCGTAACACCCCGCCCGGCTATCAGCAGGTTTCGGTGGCGGAAGAGGAAAAACGCGGCAAACTGCGCCTGATTGTCTCTCCGCAGGGTGACGCCGGTTCGCTGCAGGTGCGTCAGGACATGCGCATCTATGCCGGTTTGTTCACGGGTGATGAGCAGCAAACGCTGACGCTGGCAGCCAATCGCTACGCCTATATTCACGTGGCGCGCGGCAGTATCAACGTTAATGGTGTGAGCTTCAACGCAGGCGACGGCGCGCGGGTACGTAATGAAACGGCGCTGACCTTTGCGCAGGGTAATGATGCAGAGGTGCTGGTGTTCGATCTGCGCCCGCTTGAAGTCAATCATCCTCAGCGTTAATAGTAAAAAAGGGTAGCGTGCCGCAGCGGGCTACCCTTTATTCAGAACTGTTCTCCATTATTTCCTCACGTTTGACTGTTTTCTCAGCGCTCAATTCTGAACCCGTACAGGGCCACGCTAAAATAAGAATTTTTACCTTTCTTTAATTTTAGTCACGCTTTAAATTTGCATCCTGAGACCCATGCTATCTTTCGGCAAAGGGCGATCAAATAACAAACAACGTTAACCTGATTGCATTCCATTTTTTAAATGGTAATGAGGATTTTGATGACTTTAAAACGCAGCTTTAATATTGTTGCCGTGCTGGTGCTGGCTTTTTCTGTTACCGCATGCAGCGGCATGTCACACCGTGGTAAAAATACCGCAATTGGCGCTGGCGTCGGCGCACTGGGCGGTGCCGTGCTGACCGGTGGCAGTACCTTCGGTACGCTGGGCGGGGCGGCTATTGGCGGATTGATTGGCCATGAAGCAAGTCGTTAAACAGTAAATATGACAGGACGCGCATGATGATATTATTGCGCGTCCTGTAAATAAGCTTATTTCTGCATTGCACGCCATTATTAAACAGGCGGAACAAACGTAATGCTTTATCAGCCTTAATCAATATTAAGCTGATGAATAGCCAGCACGGCTCGCGCAGCTTCTTTTCCCTTCTTAATAAAATGTTCGGTATAAAAAGATTCCAGTTCATTGACCGGCTGAAAATTATGTGGCGTCAGTGAAACGGAAAATACCGGTACGTTGGTACTGAGCTGCACGCTCATCAGGCCATCAACCACCGCCTGCGCAACAAAATCGTGACGATAAATTCCGCCATCTACAACCAGTGCTGCACAAACGATAGCGTCAAAACGTCCGGTTTCGGCCAGGCGCTTTGCCAGCAGCGGCATCTCAAAAGCGCCGGGCACATCATAGGTTTTAAGCACGCTGTCGACGCCCTGCTCATTGAATTCACTGACAAAACCCGCCAGCGCATTGTTCACAATATCTTTATGCCAGCCAGCCTTGATAAAGGCGATTTTAATCTGTTCCATAAGTCTTCCGTCATTGGCCAAAGTAGAGTAGGCGGATAATTATCCGTAAATTTTCATCATTTTCATTAACATGAGTGTGTATAACATAGCCTGGTGGTGCGATCCACTGCAGTACGTTGCCATCAGACGTATTGTTACGCTTCTTTTAAACGATTCGTGAGAAAGGAGGCCAAAAAATTTGGCCGGGCGTGAGATAGAAGGAGAAATTGATGGAAACCCCGCCTAAGCGGGGGAATCTTTACTGCTTAATGGACAACATGATTAGCATAAGCATTGAAGATTTTTAAAACTTACTTTTGGCCGTGAACCATGTCATAAGCATACTGAATACCGATACCGAACGCGCCAGCATGTTTCTGGCTGATCTCACTGGTCAGGCCGTAAGTTTCTTTGCGTTCCCAATCGCGCTGTAGTTCGAGCAGGTAGTTAACAGCAGTGATAGGACGAGCGCCGGATTGAATCATACGCTGGATTGCCATTTGATGCGCTTCTTCGGTCATATCACCGCTTGCATCGGTAATGATGTAAACCTCGAAACCTTGCTCTAACGCGCTCTGAACAGGTCCGTTCAGGCAAACAGAGGTCCACAGACCCGCAAACACCAGACGATCACGGTGGAGCTCGTTCACGCCATCAATAAAGTTTTGATCCTCCCATGCATTTGAGGTGGTGCGGTTAATGTATGGTTTTTCTGATTCAGGGAATACCGAGGAAATTTCAGGGAAAACCGGACCCGCAAAATCACTGCGAGAAATGGTAGAAATCAGAGTCGGTATTTTAAAGCCTTTAGCGGTTTCAGCCAGAATAGCAACATTTGCACGCAAATCACCGATGCCGATATTTTTAGTATTAAATGCCATTTGTGCCTGATGGTCCAACAGTATCAAACCGTGGTTGTGCGGGTTTAACAGATTTTTACCTTCGGCTGCGACAGCTTTAATGGTCATGCTTTTAATCCTCGATTAATTTTGATTAAACGTATCGTTTTTAGCGGCGACAGGAACTATAAAAAATAATTTCCATTGCGTCCGTGCGTATTTGGAAAGCTGACTTTGCATAAACAAAAGTTGCGAATGTTGAGGGTTTATCACATATTCAGGTATGCAATTTAGAAGCGCATTGTCTGTAAATTAAAAGATAAACTCTCTGTCCTGGAAGAAGAAGTTGGTATTTTTACAGGCTTGAATTCTCTCGGTAGACTTTCAGGAGAAACAGAGCCTGACCCTGGAGCAGGCCCGAAAATGATGAGGGTTTTTATTTGCCCGCCTGGTCTGGTAGGGCTGACGTATTAACGCAATTGATTTGAGAAGCTGATCATCATGGACTAAGGAATTATACCAAATATGTTTTCTCGCTCGTCTGTTAAATGCTGGATGCAGTGATTCATGAATTCACGAACTTTTGCCGATTTCCTGACATCAGGATGCGCAAGAAACCATAAATCTTCTTTTATTTCGGCAAATACAGGCGTTATTCGAACAAGATTATCGTTCTCATCGCCATGCATACACGGTAAAAGCCCGATACCAATTCCACCAGACACAGCAGCTGCAACGCTTAAAACTGAATTGCCACGAAAGCGAATTTTCTCTTTCGGTATGTTTGCATCAATCCACATAAATGCTTTTAGCTTTGATAAGCTATGGCTGAACGAGGACCACTCCAGCTTGCAGAGTTGCTCATAATCGATTTGTCTGCCTTCCCAGGCCTTGCGGTTGCCATAAACAGCCCAGGTTGCTGAACCTATTTTTCGGCCTGATAGATGCTCCGGCACGTTATACGTAGCGCGAAAAGCGATATCAGCCTGCCCCTCGGAAAGATTGGCTGATTCATTACCAATTGATACAGCAAATGAAATTTTTGGATTCTTAGCCGTAAATGAAGCGATTAATGGAACCAGGTAATCGTAGAGCAACGCATCGGATGTTGTAATGCGAATTTCACCAGAAAGTCCGCGGACTTCTTCTGTGATGCTACGGAGCACATGGTTAACATCATCTTCAACACGGTGAGCCAGTAAAATGAGCTCCGCGCCTGCCGCTGTGGGCACATACTGAGAGCGACGCCGCAGGAAAAGTGACAGACCCAGAACATTTTCAATTGCACCCAGGCGCCTGAATAAGGTGGAGTGATTCATGTCAAGAGCATCAGAGGCGCGTGATAAGTTACCATGCTCGCCTACTGCCAGAACAACTTTTAAATCGTCGTAGGAAAAGCGGTTTAGAATATTATGCATGGCTACTGCCTTGAATGATCATCACGCTGTTACGCTGTTGTATTGTTACCATCTTTATTACTCCATTCGATGCTAAATTAACCCGGGATTCTGCATAAATCTGACTTAATATCGTGGCCTTTAGGGCGATTTAACAAAATTCATTTTCTACAGGGAGGTGTACAAGTAATGATTAATATGGCTTTTTTTTGTTCAGCTTAACGTCAGGAATAGCAGTCACAGTATTCACATAAATCATCAGGCGCTTTTATAAATCTTTCAATTCATACAGCAGTTCTTAAATACGGATACAATTTCTCCCGTTCTGGCAAGAGCTGAGATGACAGAAAATCTAGCATATTCTTTTTGGTCTTTAAAGCCTGTCATTTTTTGCTGTATTACCTTCAGGGCATAGATGTTACTGCTTTCGTTGTTGCTATGACTTTTGTTGAATAATGCGTCTGTTATCACTCTCTCATTCTATAATAGCCTCATGCATAAGCGAGCGCTTCTTAAAAAGCATGGATTTTTTTCAGCCTGAAATGTGAGCGTTATTGTAAATATATTATGTAGGAATGTTTCAAATTCTGATATTAAGGAGTGGTTTTTCTTTTTTTTGATTTACACTTTGTCGGTGTGCAAGCTCGACTTTGCAAACATTCAAACAATGACACAAGCTTCTTGCGTATATTCTGAGGGCTTTCCGGAAAGTAAATATCAAATATAATTTTATATATTAGTTAACAGTTAAATATGAGGGTCTTTAATGAAACCGGAAAGAGTTAATGTTCGTCTCTCTGTGGTAGCTGAAATGACTCAATGGATTAACGAAAACGTCCAGCGAGGCATTCATGCTGCAGACGTAACAAAACAAAGTGGCTATACGCACTGGCATTTCCAGCGCCTTTTTCGCGAGGTAACAGGTTACACGCTGTCTGAATACATTCGTTTGTCACGTATTCTCAGCATTGCCTGCGTGCTGGCTACGTCAAATTTGAAAATCACGCATATTTGCTATGATTACGGCTTCCCAGGCCAGCAGGGGGTGGCACGACTGTTTCGAAAATACCTCAACTGCACACCGACAGATTTTCGGCGCTGTGTGCAGGAAAACCCTGATTTGCTCAGCATGATTACTGATACTCTGCTGGCTGAATACACTTACGTTAAAAAAGCTTCACGAAAGGATGAAAAAAAATTACATCTAAACGATGCAGCTCAAACAAACAGCAACATGTAAAATGAACGCTTACTGTATATTCTGATCCTTGCGGACACATAAGTATTGCGGCACTTTGCTATATCAATCTATTCAGCCATCAGCTAAACCTATCCTTTCGCTGAAAAAACAGCATGAAAAGATTGTAATATTCTGATTTTTAGTCATTTTAAGAACTCAGAAGAGCCTTCCTTTTCAGTACAAAATATAAGCGTATGCAGAGCGTACGGGCAGGCGCTCCTTGACGGCGTGATGCGGCTTGAATAAAACTAAAGATGTCGGGGGAGTCTCGCCACAGAGACTGAGAGGCTGATAGCGCAACCGCGCGGTTCAGCGACCCTTTGAACCTGACCCAGTTGATACTGGCGTAGGAAGACTGAGGGCGCCCGACCGGTGCCGTCCTGGATGTTGCAGCAAACGGCTGTACCTCCCTATCTCCCTTCCTGTATCTACGGGTCTCAGTCAACACTGAGAGGCCGATGTGACCCTTCTTTTTTATCCGGAAACCGGACAATGAGCCGCTGGAGCGTGTTAGGCGCAGGCGTCAGCGGACTATGCGTGGCCACTCTGCTGGCGGAGCGTGGTGAATCCGTTGAAGTCATCGATGACGCGCAGCGTCCGCCTGCCTCGTGGTATGCCGGCGGCATGCTGGCACCCTGGTGTGAAGCAGAAAGCGCGCCCGCCGACGTTATTTCGCTCGGCCAGCATGCCGCCCGCTGGTGGCAGCAGCGCGTCAGCGGCGTTGAACATCAGGGTACGCTGGTGCTGGCTCCGCCACGCGACAGTCAGGAACTGAACCGTTTTGCGCGCCTCACCCACGCGCATCAGTGGGTCAATCCGGCAGAGGTAGAGCCGGCGCTGGAAGATCGTTTCGCACGGGGGCTGCTGTTTGCGGGCGAAGCACACCTTGATCCCCGGCTGGCACTCACCGAACTGCGTCAGAACCTTGAAGCTCAGGGTACAACGTTCCATCACGCTGCGCCTTCGGGCCAGATTATCGATTGTCGCGGCATTCATGCCCGCGCTGCGTTGCCATCATTACGGGCGGTGCGCGGTGAAATGATTATTTTACAGAGTCAGGAACTGCATTTTTCGCGACCGCTTCGCCTGCTGCATCCGCGCTTTCCCTGCTATCTGGTCCCGCGGCGCAACGGCTGTTTCATGCTGGGAGCCACCATGATCGAGAGCGATGATGACAGCGCGATCAGCGCCCGCGCCATGATGGAGCTGCTGAGCGCCGCGTGGACGATACATCCGGCGCTGGCTGAAGCGCGCATCATTGAGAGCGCCAGTGGCCTGCGGCCCGCCTGGCCGGACAACCTGCCCGAAATTCGTTATCAAAACGGTATTCATTATCTTAACGGCATGTATCGCCACGGCTTTCTGCTGGCGCCGATGCTGGCAGAGCAGCTGATGCAACAACTGACTCAGGAGACCCCTTATGCAAATCCAGCTTAACGGACAGACCATTGAAACGCAGGCGCAGACAGTGAGCGAACTGCTGCAGGAGCAGCAGATTGATGCCAGCTGTGTGGCGACGGCGCTGAATGGCAACTTCGTGCCCAGAAGCGCTTATCCGCACCAGTCGCTGGCGGCGGGCTGCCAGCTGGAAGTGTTGTCGCCGATGCAGGGAGGGTAAGGCATGTTTTATGATTTTGCAGGCACATCGCGCTTTCTGCTCGGGACCGCCGGGTATCCGTCACCGGCCATTCTGCAGCAGGCCATAGCGGCGGCAGGCAGTGAAATTATCACCGTAAGCTTGCGGCGGGAAGGCAGTGCGGGTGCCGCGTTTCGCGAACTGCTGACCAGCCTGAACGTCCGCGTACTGCCAAATACTGCAGGCTGCCACACGGTGAAAGAAGCGGTCACCACGGCGCATATGGCGCGCGAACTGTTTAATACTGCCTGGATCAAACTTGAGGTGATCGGGCACGCTGATACGCTGCAGCCCGATCCGTTTGCGCTGGTGGAAGCCGCACGCATCCTGTGCGCCGAAGGCTTCAGCGTGTTTCCCTATACCACAGAAGATCTGATTGTTGGCGAGAAACTGCTGGCTGCCGGCTGTGAGTTATTAATGCCCTGGGGGGCGCCGATTGGCTCCGGGCAGGGGCTGCGTAACATTGACGGGCTGCGCGCCATGCGGGCGTGGTTCCCGGATACACCGCTGATTATCGATGCCGGCATCGGTGCGCCTTCACAGGCGGCGCAGGCGATGGAGCTGGGCTTTGATGGCATCCTGCTTAACACTGCCGTCGCGAAAGCGGGCGATCCCATCCGCATGGCAGCGGCGTTCAGCCAGGCGATTGCTGCGGGGCGCAGCGCCTGTGAGGCGGGGCTGATGGAAAAGCGCGATATGGCGATGGCGTCAACGCCGATATTTGGTCTGGCCACGCTGAGCTGAGGAGAACAGGATGGAACGCTATCAGCGACAAATGATGTTGCCGGAAATTGGTGAGTCAGGACAGCGTAAACTGATGCAGGCGCGCGTGCTGATAGCAGGCGCGGGGGGGCTGAGCGCAACGCTTCTGCCGCAGCTGGCGGGAGCAGGTGTGGGAACGCTGCGTATTTATGATGCCGATGAAGTGGCGTTGCATAATCTGCATCGCCAGACGCTGTTTACGCAGCAGGATATCGGGCAGTCAAAAGTGCTCAGTGCGCGTCAGGCGCTGGCGCAGCGTAATCCGGAGGTCAATATCGAAACCTGCGCGCAGGCGCTGACGGCAAGTAACATCGCGCAGGCTATCGCTGGCTGCACGCTGGTCATCGACGCGGCCGATAATTTTGCCGTGACCTGGCAACTTTCAGACGCCTGCTATGCGGCCGGTACGCCGTTTATCAGCGCTTCAGTGCTGGGCCGGCAGGGCTATGCGGGCGGATTTTGCGCTGGTGCTCCCAGCTACCGGGCGCTGTTTCCCCGGCTGCCGCGTACGGCCGCCAGCTGTAGCACGGCAGGCGTGATGGGACCGGCTGTGGCCGTGCTGGGTGCCATGCAGGCGCAGATGGCCCTGACGGTACTGCTTGAGCTGCAGCCGTCCCCGCTGGGATTGATGGTTAACTGCGATTTTGTGAACTGGCACTTTCGTGCGTTTCGCTTTGATGAAGCGCAGGAACCTGCTGTACCGGGCGTGCCCTTTATCGATCGCTCGCTGCTTACTCCGGCAGATTGTGTCGTCGAACTACGCAGCCGGGATGAAGCGCCCGCCAGCGTGGCCAGCCAGGCTGAACGCATTTTACCGGCAGACCTGTCTGCCTGGCAGCCCCCCGCCGGACGGCGCATTGTGCTGGTTTGCGCCAGCGGCCTGCGCGCTGCGCAGGCGGCCAGCGAGCTGGCGGAGCGGGGCTATACAGATCTGGCTATCCTGGCGGCAAACAACATCCCGGAGGCAGGCAGTTTTTCGGAAAATACTGGAATCCTGTGACTGTTATCACATGAGAAGCCACGCTAAACTAAACGCTTCTCATTTTGTTAAGGGGTGTTCGTCACAATGTTTTCACGTTTTACACTGGCTTCTTTAGCCGCTGCCTTGCTGCTTACCGGCTGCGCCCGTCATCATTCCGGTGAGGCTGCCAGCAGCACGCCAGCAGAAGTAAGTGCTGCCGCGCCGATTGAGAACAGCAACACCGACACGCCCTTTGCCAGCGGCCCCACGGTGATTAACGTTTCGCACCTGGTTACGCGCACTGATGACGGATCGGCAGTGTATGTCACCGTTGACGGTCAGGACGCAGGTATGCTGAAAAAAGGTGAGAATAAAGAGATCCGCGTTGCGGCAGGCAAGCATGAAATTGGCGGCTACGTCCAGACGCTGTTTGGTTTTGGCAAAGTCACTATTCCCGGGGTTGATATCACCACGGATGCGACTAACCCGAAACATGTGGTTTATTCGGTGACCCGTCAGCGTCCGCAGTTCAGCGAAAGCAGTACGCCTCCCGATAACTCCTGAGAAAGTGCGGTGCTGCAGCACCGCTCCATCACGCGACACTCTGCACTATTCAGGTGGCCGTCTGACATCAGCTCAGCAGCGCATGAATGACATCAATGACATTGATGACGACAATAAAAAACACAATGTGCGTAAGCGGCCTGCGCGACCGGGATCTGGAATAAGACATTACCCATCCTGAATAGTTGGCCTGACAAATATGTACTGTCACTTACTATTACCTATTCAGAATAAGAATACCATGCCAGGCCAGGCTAAACCGGAGGGGTGCCCGGGTTACACACCCGGAAAAGGCTGTCAGGATGCAATTTGCGGCATACATGCAGCAGAGAATAGAGAGCAATCCGAACCCGATTATCAGAAGTGCTGGCGCTAATAAGCAGAGCCCTGCGGTTAAAAACCAGGCTGATTGTTAATTTTTACCCGGCATCGCGATGCTGTTTTGCAGATGCTGACGTAAGTAATGATGAAGAGCGCGGATCGCCGGCGAGAACTGCCGGCGGTGCGGACAGATCAGGTGCAGCGGGGTCGGCTCGCCCGTTACTTCAGGCAGAATCCACTCCAGCCTCCCCAGGCGCACATCTTCAGCCACATCCAGCCAGGATTTATAGGCGATACCCATCCCCGCCAGCGCCCAGCGGCGTGCGACTTCAGCGTCATCGCACAGAAGGCGGCTTTTTACCGTGATGAGCTGCGTGCCATCGCCCTGCGGGAAGCTCCATTTGTCATACACGTGGCCTCCCATCATAAACGGCAGACAGTGGTGGCGGGTCAGGTCGGTCAGCGCGGCCGGCCGGCCATGTTCGTTGAGATAATCGGGTGACGCGACCAGTACCCGGCGGTTATTTTCAGCCAGCGGCAGCGCAACGTAGCTGCTCTCCTCTAATTTGCCGTAGCGGATAGCAATATCTACCGGATCGCGGAAGACGTTACTGACCTGGTCGGAGAGTGAAAGGCGCAGCTGTAATCCGGTATGCTGACGGCAGAAACGGGTCAGCAAGGGCAGAAGAATATGCCGCCCGATATCAGATGGCATCGCAATTTTCAGTTCACCGCGCAGTTCGTCGTCATGACGCTGCAGACTCTCTGCACCTGCCTGCATCAGCGCCAGCATCTCCTGTGCAAAAGGCAGATAGCGTTCACCCTCGGCGGTCAATCGCAGACTGCGCGTTGAGCGCGCAAACAGGCGGCGATCGAGATCGCGCTCCAGCCGCTGAATAGCTGCGCTGACCTGACCCGGCAGCAGGTTTGCTTCGCGCGCGGCACGGGAGAAGCTGCCCAGCGCAGCCGATCGGACAAACAGCGTAATATCTTCGAGGCGAACCATAGCGTTTTTACCTGATGAACTGGATTTTCACTCTACGAGTGAAAGTCTTCCCCTGCAACGTTGATTTTTCCGGGTGCTATTGCCCGCTATGCTTGATGGGTACACAAAAAACCTGTCAATCACCATGGAGATAAGGCATGAAAGCCATTGTTTATAATCAGAACGGCTTACCCATTTCGGATGAAAATGCGCTGTATGACGCTGAGGTTGACAAACCCCGGCCCGGCGCCCGTGATCTGCTGGTCAAAATCAATGCCATCGCGGTGAATCCGGTCGATACCAAAGTACGTAAAGGTGCCGCCACTGAGCAGCCGCGTATTCTGGGCTGGGATGCCGTTGGCGTGGTAGAAGCAGTGGGTGAAGCGGTTACGCTGTTCCGGCCGGGTGATGAAGTCTTTTATGCCGGCGATATCAGTCGGGCCGGCAGCTACGCAGAGTATGGTCTGGTGGATGAGCGCATTGCCGGCCATAAACCGCGCTCGCTGAGCGATGCCGATGCGGCTGCGCTGCCGCTGACGTCACTGACCGCGTGGGAGCTGCTGTTTGATCGCCTTGAGGTGCAGGCGGATGAGAACGCGGCGCTGCTGATCGTGGGCGCAGGCGGAGGCGTCGGTTCTATCCTTACTCAGCTGGCACGCAAGCTCACCGGTCTGACGATTATCGGCACGGCATCACGTCCGGAAACCGAAGCGTGGGTGCAGCAGCAGGGCGCACATCATGTCATCAATCATCACCAGCCGCTGGCGGAGCAACTGCGCGCACTCGGCATCGACACGGTGAAGTATGTTGCGTCGCTGACGCACACTGACAGCTACTATACGCAGCTGATTGAAGTGCTGGCGCCGCAGGGCAAGCTGGCGCTGATTGACGATCCGGAGACGCTGGATGCCATGCCGCTTAAGCGCAAGGCGATCTCATTACACTGGGAACTGATGTTTACGCGTTCGCTGTTTGAAACGCCGGATATGCAGCGGCAGCATGAGATTCTGCAGCGTATCAGCCAGCTGATTGATGAGGGCACGCTGAAGACCACCGCCGGTGAACACCTCGGCACCATTAATGCTGCCAGCCTGCGTAAAGCGCATGCGCTGATCGAAAGCGGACGCGCGCGCGGTAAGCTTGTGCTAAGCGGTTTCTGATAATGTTTTTACCGGGTGCGGAGCAGACGCTGCGTGCCCGTTTTCAGACCGAAACCATCATAACCCACCTTAAGATAATCTGACGTCCGTCGTAATTTTCTCTAACCCTCTAACTATTATAAGAATTTGCTCTGCAAATCTGGTCTGCGGCTATGGCCGAACCCGGCGGCTCATGATATGACTGGTCTCTGTGCTTTCAGCCTTCCGGAGAGAATTATGTACAAGCGAATTTCACTGGCTCTGCTGCTCTCATATTGCGCTATTCAGTCAGCCGCAGCGCAACAGACGCTGCGCTTTGGCGTCGATCCTACTTTTCCACCTTTTGAATCCAAAGCCAGCGATGGATCGCTGCAGGGGTTTGACATCGATCTCGGTAACGCCATTTGTGCCCAGGCCAAAGTGACCTGCAAATGGGTACAGATTGGCTTTGATGGCTCTATTCCGGCGCTGCAGGCGAAGAAGTTTGACGCGATTTTATCGGCGATGTCGATGACGGAGAAACGACGCGAGCAGGTTGCGTTCAGCGATATGCTCTATGTTACGCCCAGCGCGCTCATCACACCGGCTGACAGCGCGCTGACGGATGACATCGCCACGCTGCGCGGTAAAAACATCGGCGTGGCGCAGGGGACTATTCAGGAAACCTACGCACAGACTTACTGGGCACCCAAAGGCGTCAGCGTGGTTTCCTATCCTAACCAGATGGAAATTTACCCCGATCTGGTTGCCGGGCGACTGGATGGTACGCTGGCCAATGCGGTATCTGCCGATCAGGGCTTTCTGAATACCGCAGAAGGGAAAAAATATGTGAATAAAGTGACCCTGACGGATAAAGCGGTGCTGGGGAATGGCGTGGGGATCGGGCTGCGTAAAGATGACGAGGTGAATCGTAAGCTGATTAACACGGCTCTGGCAGAGCTGCACCGTAACGGCACATATGACCGCCTGGCGCAGAAATATTTCAAATATAAAGTCTATCCCTGACCGATATCAGTAAACCCGCTATCTGTCCGCTGGAGGATTATGCATAACCTGACCGATTACCGTGCACAACGCGCCCGGTTTCTTGCTGCCGTTGAGCAGAAAAAGGGCGTGGTGCACACCTGGCAACATCCGTTAACCGGTCCGGCCGGTGAGGCACTGTTTACCGATCTTGCCGTCATCGGCAATCCGCACGCCCCGCGCGTCATGCTGGTTATCTCCGGCACGCATGGCGTAGAGGGGTATTACGGGTCAGATAATCAGATTGAGTGGCTGAACAGCCTCGATGCTGCCCGCTTACCGGCAGAGTGTGCCGTGATGCTGGTACACCTGTTGAACCCGTGGGGAGCAGCGCATCTGCGGCGCGTGAATGAAGACAATATCGACCTGAACCGCAATTTCATTACGTTCAGCGCGCCGGGGCCGGATAACGCTGACTATGCACGCTATCACGCGTTCTATCACGGTGAACGGGCAGAAGCGGATCGGCTGCTGGCTGCCGCGCTGCAGCGCGACGGCTGGCCGGCGATCAAGCGGGTGGTAGAGGCCGGACAGTATCAGCACGCCGATGGCCTCTTCTATGGCGGACAGCACGCCACCTGGTCGCAGCAGACGCTGCAGAAGATTGTGGACGGCCATCTGCGGCAGGCAGAACAGATCCTGAGCTTTGATCTGCATACCGGCGCCGGGGCCTGGGGACATCCGATGCTGCTGGGCATTGCGCAGCAGCGGGTTCCTGCGCATGCCTGGGGACGCGAACTGTATGGTGAATGGCTGACGCTAATCGGCACCGGCAGCGGGCAGGAGAGCGACACCGGCGTGACGGCAACCGCGACCGGTTACGTGTCGCAGTTTTTGCTGGATCAGCTGCCGGACGGGGTCATACTGCCGCTGGTCGTCGAGTGTGGCACTTATGCGGGTGAAGAGATGCACCGGCGGGTGCGGGACGATCACTGGCTGCACTTACAGGGTGATGTGCAAAGCGCGGCCGGGCAGGCCCTCAAACAGCAGCTGGTTGAGGGGTTCTGGCCACAGGATAGCGACTGGCGCGCGCTGACGGCCTTCCGTACGCAGCAAATTTTCCGGCGCGGCTGGCAGGCGCTGCTGTCACAGACGACCATAAAACGTCAGGCGGGCGGTCTCTGACAGCGCGATCCCCGGCTGCGTATTATACGCCAGTACCGCCAGCATGCGGGTGATATCACCTTCGGTCGGCGTCACGCGATGAAGCGAATTGCGTCCGCGAAACAGCACCAGATCGCCCGCGTCAATCGCCAGCGCATCAGGTGTGTGGGTTTGATCCAGCACCGCGGCAACGCCGTCGTAGTTCATCTCGCCTGCGTCAGCATCGCGCAGATCGCGCACGTACTGAAACAGACCGCCCGCCTGCGGCTTCTGCAGCAGCAGAGTAATGGCAAAGGAGGAGTTGTCGAAATGCCAGCCCAGCTCCTGCCCCTGTGCGGCATAGTGCAGGTTGATTGACGAGAGCGGATCGGCATAAGGATAGAGGGCGCTCTCGTTCAGCACTTCACAGAGAAACTGCTTAAACAGCGTGTCGTTGTACAGCTGACGCAGCGGTGAGTCGTGAGCGATCGCCTCATCAGTAATACAGCCTTTGGTGCTGATAACATCGCGGTTACGGGGATGATCTGCGCTTAATGTCTCGTCTGTTTTCAGCAGATAGACGTTATGGTTGCTGCGCGTATGCCAGGCAAGATGGCGCTGTGCGTTACCTTCTGTAATGATGGCCTGCAGCGCTGCCGGCTGCAGAAACTGCCGCAGTACCAGTGCGCCGTGTTGTTCCAGCTGTGCGCGACACTGCGCGCGCCAGTCAGCGTCCGCCAGCGGATGCAGGTCAAAACGTATTAATTCAGACATAGTGCGGTTCCCGGTAGCAACAGTATGCTGAAAACTCTACGATGCTGCGGCGGGAATGCGTAGCGATAAATCATTACTGCCCTGCTAAGGAAACGTTAATGTCCGTCAGTGCTTCGCGTCTGCCAAAAATCAACCTTATTCTCGCGTTCAAAGCTGCTGCGGAGCTGGGCAGTCTTGCAAAAGCAGCCGCGCATCTGGCGCTGACGCCGGCGGCGATCAGCCAGCAGATCCGCCAGCTGGAGGCGCTGCTGGGACACGCCCTGTTTGTGCGTACGCAAAGCGGTGTCATGCTGACAGAAAGTGGCAGAGCCTATCTGCGCTACGTCTCAGAAGCGTTTGATATCCTGCGCATGGGCCAACTCAACCTGCTTCAGGCCGCCATCCGACCCGCGCTGACTCTCTACGCGCTGCCGGCGCTGGCATCAAAGTGGCTGATGCCGCAGCTGAATCACTGGCGGGAGCGCTGCCCTGCGAGCGATCTCTGCCTGCATGGCACCCATGCGCAGGTCGATTTCAGCGCCACGCCGGCTGATTTCGCCATCGTGTTCGGCGAGGATCGCTATCCGCAGCTGGAGAAACAGCGCCTGTTTCATGATGAAGTGCTGCCGGTAGCCAGCCCGGCACTGCTGCAGCGCTACCCGCGCGATCGGTTATTTAACCAGGCACCGCTGATCCATCTCGACTGGGGTAATGAGGGGCGCTTTCTGCCGGACTGGCGAAGCTGGCTGCAGGCGCGCGGCACTGGCGAACCCGCGCCGCAGCCCGCTTTTACCTTTAACCTGACTTCGCTGGCGATAGATGCTGCGGTGGCTGGCGCCGGGCTGCTGCTGGGACAACGACGCCTGATTGCCGCTGAGCTGGCCCGGGGCGATCTGGTTATCGCAGACAGCTACAGCCTGCCGCTCAGCAAACCTTACTACCTTGTCTGGCCGCAGCGTACGCTGCAGCAGCCCGACGCCCGGGCGCTGATAGCGTGGCTCACTGCGCTTGCGGCCGCCTGATTTTATCCGCACGCTGTTGTCAGATGATCTCAGGCGCTGCAGGAATGGACCAGACTATGTCAGACAGTAAAGATTGGGTTGAGCTGCGGCGCGACCAGGAAACCGGCATTGAGAGTATCAATGCCCATTTTAGCGGTCACGCTTACGATGCACACGATCACGATGAGCTGCTGGTCGGGGTAACCCGGCAGGGCCTGCAGCGCTTTAACTGCCGCCGTGCCTTGCATACCAGTACGCCCGGCCGCGTCATACTTATTGAGCCGGGCGCAGTGCATGATGGCCACGCGCCGGAGGCTGCGGGTTTTACTTATGTCATGCTTTATCTGCCACAGCCGTGGGTGGCTGACATGATGCAGCAGCGCGGGCAGGGTGATATTGCCCGGATGGGCGGTGCATTCCGGCATACGCTGACCGATGACGTGCAGCTTGCCCGCGCCACGGAAGAGGCGTGGTATGCCCTTCACCAGCGCGAAGGGCGTCTGGCACGCGATCAGACGCTGGATCAGCTGATGAACCTTCTGTCCCGGCATCTTGAAGTGCGCCCGGACCGGCCTGAGACGGCGGCACAGCGTCAGATGCTGCTGCTGCGTGATTATCTGCATGACTTTATGGCACAGGATATCGGACTCGACGAACTCTCGCGTCTTGCCGGGCTCGATCGTTTTCGCCTGACGCGCCAGTTTCGGCAGGCATTTGGTCAGTCGCCGCACGCTTATCTGGTGCGCCTGCGGCTGCGTGCAGCGCGTGCGCTGCTGGCGCAGGGCATCGCGCCGGTGGAGGTTGCCGCCCGGACCGGGTTTGCCGATCAGAGCCATCTCGGCCGCTGGTTCCGGCGCGCCTGGCATATGACGCCGGCAACGTATCAGCGCGCGTGCACAAATCTTCTATACGGCGCCCCGCCACGTCAGGAATGATAGCCTTTTCCGTCTGAAAGAGAGCTGTGTTCTATGTCTGATACCAAAATTGCCCTGATCGTACGCGATGATTTAGCCACCTGGCAGCGTCTGAACGTGGTGGCGTTTATCGCGACCGGCCTGGCTGCAGGCGCGCCTGAGATGCTGGGAGAACCCTATATCGATGCGCAGGGGCGTCACTATGGCCGGATCGCCGGACAACCGATGCGCGTGTTTTCCGGCAATCTCTCTGGTCTGCAGCGTGCGCATCGCCAGGGGCTGGAGCGTGAACTGACGCTGATACCCTACGTGGAAGCGATGTTTTCTACCGGAAACGACGCGGCTAACCGCGAGGTGTTTCTGGCAGAAAATGCGGAAGAGATGAATCTGGTTGGCCTTGCGCTGTATGGTCCGAAAAAAGCGGTGGATAAAGCGATTAAAGGGCTGGTGCTGCATGAGTGACCGGCGCGCCTGACACGATATCATCCGCCGCGCACCGAGCCTCGCCAGATCACTTCTGCCTGATAAAGACGCGACGCAGGCGGCTGTTCATCAGCGCCGGATGCGTCGTTCTCGCCCGATTCCGTGGCGCTAAGCCAGGCCACGGCGTCACGGGCAAACTTTTCTACCGGCTGTGCAAAGGTCGTCAGGTTATAGGATGCCCAGCCCGCCTGCGCGATGTTGTCATAACCGAACAGGCAGAGATCGTCCGGCACCCGCAGCCGGAAACGGTGACGCGCTTCATCCATCACACCGCAGGCGATAAGATCGGTCACGCAGAATATTGCATCGGGCCGCTGCGCGCGCGTCAGCAGACGATGCGCCAGAATCTGTCCGCTTTCGTAAGAAGTAGTACCAAACCTCTCTACGGTAACGTGCAGGCCAGCGGCCTCCGCAACGGCCAGAAACGCCGCTTCACGTTTCTGCAGGCTGGGCGTGCCCGCCAGTGAGTTAGCGAATGCAAGGTGGCGGCAGCCCGCGCGCTGAAAGGCCATAACGGCGGTTTCAGCAGCACTTTGCGCGTCCAGATGAATGCTGAGCGAGCCTGGCAGCGCTTCATCGCGGTTAATCAGAATGATGCGCTGTCCGTGCCGGTAGCACTGGGCAGTGATGGCACGATCCGGCATGCCTGAAAGGATAATGGATGCGTCGGCGCGAAAATTAATCGCCTGCAGCAGCGCTGCCGACACGCTGTTGTCGGAGCGATCGGTGTTGATCACCATCGCCACTTTGCCCGCCTCCTGCAGAAACTGCGTCAGCCATCTCACCAGCGTAGCGCGATAAGGCGTGGCGATCTCTGAGACGATCAGACAGACAATGCCGCTGCGGTTACGCACCAGACCGCGAGCCAGATGATTCACGTGATAGCCCAGTTCCTCCGCGGCTTTCATCACCCGGGCCCGCGTTGCTGCAGAGACGCTGGCACCCGGGGTAAAAGCACGCGATACCGCCGACCGTGAGACACCTGCCCGCGCTGCCACATCCTGCGCGCTGACAACCGCTTTATCGTTTTGCATGATCACTTCCTCAACTCCCGTCGCTTAATGGAGTCTGCCGCAAATTGCAAAGGTGTGCAAATTATCTCTGAACTCAAATGTTGCAATTTTGTGACACAGGCAGTCAATTGCAGCTTACAGCGTTTGACAGCTTATTTTCTGTCCGTTACTAATTTGCACACACGTGCAAATAACAATGAATCAGCACACCTCTTCCCGACAGGAGACAACTATGCGAATTATTCCCCTGGCCGTTGCGCTTTCACTCTCAGCGGCCGGCCTGCCGCTTACCGCCTCAGCAGCGGGCAACCTGAATATGATCTGTTCAGCAGACGTCGTGGTATGCGAGCAGATGACGCGTATTTTCAGCCAGAGTCATCCCGATATCAAAGTCAGCATGGTGCGGCTGTCAGCCGGAGAGGCTTATGCCCGGCTGCGCAGCGAAGCACGTAACCCGCGTACCGATATCTGGTGGGCCGGCACCGGCGATCCGCATATGCAGGCGGCGGCAGAAGGGCTGACGCAGGTCTACAAATCAAAGCTGCTCGATCAGCAGCAGCCGTGGGCGCAGAAACAGGCGGAAAATGCCGGTTATCGCACCGTGGGGATTTATGCGGGTGCGCTGGGCTGGGGATACAACACGAAATTGCTGGCAGAGAAAAAACTGAAAGAACCCACCTGCTGGGCCGACCTGCTTGATCCGGCGTTTAAAGGCGAAATTCAGATCGCCAACCCGAATTCATCCGGCACGGCATACAACACGCTGGCCACGCTGGTGCAGATCATGGGTGAGGATAAGGCCTTTGATTATCTGAAAAAGCTTAATGCCAATATCTCACAATATACCAAGTCGGGTTCGGCACCGGTGAAAGCCGCAGCGCGAGGTGAAGCGACGGTCGGCATTGTGTTTATGCACGATGCAGTCGCCATGCAGGTTGATGGATTCCCGATAAAAACCGTCGCGCCGTGTGAAGGCACCGGCTACGAAATTGGCTCGATGTCAATTGTGAAAGGCGCCCGCAATCTGGCGAATGCCAAAGTCTGGTATGACTGGGCGCTCAGCGCGGAAGCGCAGTCGCATATGAAAGAGGCGAAATCATTCCAGCTGCCCTCTAACCGTAAAGCGGAAATCTCAGAATATGCGCCACGTTTTGAGAACATCAAACTGATCGATTATGACTTCAAAACCTATGGCGATACGGCCAAACGTAAAGCGCTGCTTGGTCGCTGGGATAAAGAGATCGGCTCTGGCGCGCAGTAAATCCACGTCTGCAGACAGACATCCCGGGCTGGTGCCGATTGCATCAGCCCGATCCCTCCCGTTCGAGGTGTTATATGAATGCACATAATCGTCGTCTGACAGGCGCACTGCTATTGGGTGCCGTAGCGCTGACGCTGCTGCCCTGGTACAGCCTGGAAGCGGGTTTTTTTGATACCGGCTGGATCCTGTCGCTCTGGCGCGATGAGGCCAGCGCGCCGGCGCTGTGGCAGCTCGGGGCACATCCGTGGCTGGGGGGAGCGCTGGCACTCTGGCTGCTGTGCGGTTTGAGCGGCCTGCTGCCGGGCAGACAGCGCAGCGCGCTGCTGCTGCTTTTCAGCGCACTGGGCGTACTGTTTCTGGTGATTGAGGGCCATGCCATTGGCTACAGCGGCTGGAGCTGGCTGTGGCTGGAGAATCAGTTTGGTACGCTGGAACAGGGGCAGCCTGCAATGGGAGCAGGCGCAATTCTACTGCTGACCACCTTTCTGCTGCTTTTCGCCTTTGCGCTGGCGGAGCGCGGCGTGCTGAGAGGGGATGCGTTTGTCGTGGCGGCGCTGGTGCTGATCACCGCGCTGGTCAGCGTATTTGTGCTTTATCCGGTGCTGAGTATGTTTGTGGTCTCCGTACAGGACGTTGACGGCAGCTTTCAACCCGATGGCCTGTTAGCTAACCTGCAGGATCCCTCGATCTGGAGCCTCTCCTGTCTGGCAGGCGGCAGCTGCGGGACAGCCTGGCGCACGCTCTGGCTGGCGCTGATGACGGCGACCGGCTCCACGCTGCTGGGCCTCGCTTTTGCGCTCGCCGCCACGCGTACCCCGCTGCCCTGTAAAAAAGCGCTGCGTATGCTGACCATTCTGCCGATCATCACGCCGCCGTTTGTGATCGGACTGGCGCTGATCCTGCTGTTTGGTCGTTCGGGTGTGGTAACGGAACATCTGGCCGCGCTGTTTGGCATAGAGCCAGGGCGCTGGCTCTACGGCCTGACCGGGATCTGGATCGCGCAGGTGCTCTCCTTTACGCCGATCGCCTTTCTGGTGCTGATTGGCGTGGCCGAAGGCGTCAGCCCCTCGCTGGAAGAGGCGTCGCAGACGCTGCGTGCCGATCGCTGGCGCACCTTCAGCCGCGTTTCGCTGCCGCTGATGGCGCCAGGCCTGGCAAACGCCTTTCTGATCAGCTTTATCGAGAGCATGGCCGATTTCGGCAACCCGATGGTGCTGGGCGGCAGCCACGGCGTGCTCTCGACAGAAATTTTCTTTTCGGTCGTGGGGGCGCAGAACGATCCGAGCCGGGCGGCGGTGCTGGCGATGATCCTGCTCTGCTTCACGCTGGCGGCCTTTGTGCTGCAGCGTTTGTGGCTGGGCGGTAAAAACTTTGCCACCGTGACCGGCAAAGGGGATGGCGGTCAGCACAGCCAGCTGCCGTCGCTGCTGCGCGGCGGCGTCTATGGGCTGGTGATCCCGTGGGGCCTCTTTACTCTGGTGGTCTACGGCATGATTCTGGTCGGAGGCTTCGTGCAGTCGTGGGGCCTGAACAGTGCGCTGACGGTTGAGCACTATGTGCGTGCTTTCCGCGTCAGCATCAGCGATGGCCATCTGCTGTGGAGCGGGGTGGCGTGGAACTCCTTCTGGACCACGCTGGAAATTGCGCTGATCGCCGCGCCGCTCACCGCTATCGTCGGGCTGCTGACCGCCTGGCTGATTGTCCGCCAGAAGTTCGCCGGCCGGCAGACGTTTGAGTTTCTGCTCATGCTGAGCTTTGCCATTCCCGGTACGGTTATCGGCGTAAGCTATGTCATGGCTTATAACCTGCCGCCGCTGGAGATCACCGGTACGGCCATGATCCTGATCGCCTGTTTTGTCTTCCGTAATATGCCGGTGGGCGTGCGCGGCGGCATTGCCGCCATGAGCCAGCTCGACAAAAGCCTGGATGAAGCATCACTGACGCTGGGTGCCAGCAGCTTCCGCACGCTGCGCAAAGTGGTCCTGCCGCTGCTGAAACCGGCGATCAGCGCCGCGCTGGTCTACGCCTTCGTGCGCGCTATCACCTCCATCAGTGCAGTGATTTTCCTCGTCAGCGCGCAGTACAACATGGCGACGTCTTACATCGTGGGCCTGGTGGAAAACGGGGAGTATGGCGTGGCTATTGCGTACTCCACCGTACTGATCTTTGTCATGCTGCTGATTATCGGCCTGTTCCAGTGGCTGGTGGGTGAGCGCCGGCTGCGCCGTGCAGCGCGCCCGGTGGATGTCGCCGCGCCACCTATTACCCCATCCTTAACGCAGGAGAGTGCTGTATGAGTGCCATCAAAGCAGGTTCCGTTGTATTTGAACACGTCACTAAGCGCTTTGCCGGCTTTAACGCGCTGCCGGATCTCTCGCTCACCGTAGAGCCGGGTACACTGGTGACGCTGCTGGGCCCCTCCGGCTGTGGTAAAACCACCACGCTGCGCCTGCTCGCGGGGCTGGAGCATCCTACCTCCGGGCGGATCCTGATTGGCGGAAAAGATGTTACCCGTCTCCCCGCCAATGAACGTGACGTTGCAATGGTGTTTCAAAGTTACGCGCTGTTCCCCCATATGAGTGCGCTGGACAATATCATGTACGGGCTGCAGTCGTCCGGGATGGCGAAGCGTGAGGCGCAGGATCGCGCGCGTGAGGGTCTGAAGCTGGTGGGACTGGAGAGTCAGGGACAGCGTCTGCCTTCAGAGCTGTCGGGCGGCCAGCAGCAGCGCATTGCGGTGGCGCGCGCACTGGTACTGGAGCCACAGGTACTGCTGCTGGATGAACCGCTTTCTAACCTGGATGAACGGCTGCGTCGCCGGGTGCGAACCGATATCCGCGATTTACAGCAACGGCTTGGCTTTACAGCGGTTTATGTCACGCACGATCAGGAAGAGGCGCTGGCGGTGTCCGATAAAATCATTGTCATGAAAGAGGGTGACATTGCCCAGCAGGGCGCCCCGGAAACGCTCTACCGCTGTCCGGCCTCAGAATTTATTGCCGATTTTATGGGGGAGGCCAATATCCTGCCGTGTGAAGTTGAGCAGGTAGCGGGCAGTGAAGCACTGATCCGGCTGGGAAACCAGCGCTATCGCGTGCCGGATAATGGCGTACGTGCCGGTACTGCCCGCCTCTCCGTTCGCCCGCAGTTTATTACGCTCAGCTCGCACGGCACCGGCGCGCTGGCGGGTGAAGTCACGCACTGCACCTGGCTGGGGGACCATATTGAATATGAAGTGAGTACTGAGCTGGGCGCCTTGTTTATCGTCGATGCACAGATGGAGCAGCAGCTGCCGCTGGCTGCACGGGTAGGCGTCGATTTCAAACCACAGGGGCTGGCTCTGATTGCCGGCTGATAAGAGGAAGCGTCATGAGTGAGACATCAAGCAGTGCGCTACAGGCGCGACGGGAGCTGGCTGAACAGGTTGCGCGGGCGGGGGGTGAAAGTGCGCTGGCATGGTTCCGGCAGCGTGAATCGCTGGTGGTGGAAACAAAATATGATCTGCAGGATGTGGTGTCCCGTGCCGATCGTGAAGTTGAGCAGCTGATAGCCGACCAGATCCGCCACCGGTTTCCGCAGGATGGTTTCCTGGGAGAAGAGTATGGCCTGCAGCCCGGCTCATCTGGTTATACCTGGGTGGTGGATCCTATCGATGGCACCAGCCCGTTTCTTAACGGGATGCCTAACTGGTGCGTATCAGTGGCCGTGCTGCATGAGGGAATACCGGTGGTTGGCGTTATTTATGCGCCGGTTTACGAGGAGTGTTATGCCGCCTCTCTCGGCGCAGGCGCAACCCTGAATGGCACGTTACTGCAGGTTGATCCCGCGCGCACCCTGCAAAACCATGTCACCGGTTTTGGTGCCAACAGCCACGTCAGTCCGGAAGAGGTTGGCAGGCTGCTTGCGTCGCTGCTGGCGGCGGGCGGCAACTTTATTCGTATTGGCTCAGGCGCTCTGATGCTGGCATGGGTCGCCGCAGGGCGGGTGGTAGGCTATTTTGAACCCTATATGCACGCCTGGGATTGTCTGGCGGGGTATTGCCTGGTGAAAGAGGCGGGGGGCTGGTATCACCCGTTCAATACCGAAGGCGACCGCCTGCTGAAAGGCGCGCAGGTGCTGGCAGTGGCGCCCGGTGCGGAAACCGAACTCAGGCAGATTGCCGGCGTGTAAAGGGGCAGGCCTGCTCACATCAGGATAAATTCCTGATAGCCTGACCAGATAACGTACACCGCGAAATAGCAGAAAATCAGCGCTGAGGCGAGATAAGAGAGCCTCAGCAGCTTCCCACCCAGCATTTTGCCGCCCAGCGCGCCTGTCAGGCAGATCACACCGCTCCAGAGTAAACCTGCAATAAAGAAGCCGCTCAGGAATTCCGCCGTGGCGCCTGCACCTTGGTTACCCATACGCGCAATCAGCGCGCCGCCAACGCTGGCAAACCAGAGAATGGCGGTTGGCGATGACATCGCCAGTACCACTCCGCGCCGGAATTCCCGTGACGGCGGCTGAGGGGGCGCGGCTTCAGCTGCCGGCATGGCAACAGACTTTATCAGCGCAGCGTAAAGCATACGCCCGGCAAACCAGATTAATAACAGGCCACCGCCAATCCATAATGCCCAGCGCACAGGCGCAAATTGCAGCACCATAGCCATGCCCGCCAGCGCCAGCAGGGCATAGATCAAATCGCCAATGCAGGTGCCGACACCCAGCCAGAAACCCTGCAGAAAACCGCGCTGCATCGCCAGGGTCAGCATGGCGATATTAGCAAGACCAATATCGAGGCATAAGGAGAGGCTAAGCAAAAATCCATTTGAAAACGGCAACATAGATCCGTCCCAGGCAGAGA
Source organism: Pantoea sp. SIMBA_079 (assembly GCF_046940275.1). Classification (NCBI taxonomy): domain Bacteria; kingdom Pseudomonadati; phylum Pseudomonadota; class Gammaproteobacteria; order Enterobacterales; family Erwiniaceae; genus Pantoea; species Pantoea sp. SIMBA_079. The sequence goes on from NZ_JAWRYR010000002.1 coordinate 198,150, forward strand.
AAAAGCTATTAAATCATCTCTGGCAGGCAGTGTTAATCGCAGAATCAGATTGTTGACTAACTCCTATAGACGGCTTGCAGGATCGTTGCCAGATTGCCCGTTTCCTGACTACGCTGTATCACACCTCTGGACTGCAGGATAACCATAACGATGCTTATACCGTTGAAATCCGCTACGCCTGGTGCATTGACGCGCCTTTCAGTAGCACTGTCACTGGCTCTTTTTACTTTTGGGGGAAATGTAATGGCACAAAACAGCGAAAATCAAATTGCTCTGGTGGGCACCTGGACCAGCGTGCCTGATGCACCAGCCGCTGAAAAACCGGCACAGCCGAGCGAAGGCCTGTACCGGCTGAAGATGAACAGTGACGGAACGCTTACCCCGCTGGACGTGGTAAAGATGAAGAGTCCGTCATGGCTGGTGAAGTCTGCCGACGGGCGCTTCCTGTATACCACTAACGAAGAGAAGTCGGGCAGCGTAACCGCACTGTCGGTTGCGGCTGATGGCACCGTGAAAGTGATCAACACGATAACCAGCCACGGTGATGAGCCAACACACGCCACGCTCAGCCCCGATGGCCGCTATCTGCTGGTCGCCAACTATTCGGGTGATAAAGGCGGTGCGGGCATTGCCGTACTACCGGTGAACCAGGATGGGTCGCTGGGTGCGCCGGTGCAGCACTTTCCGTTTGCTGAAGGCAGCGGCGTGGTGGATGAGCGTCAGGAGAGCGGACATGCTCACTCAGTCACGTTTACGCCGGATGGAAAAACGCTTTATGCCGCTGATCTGGGAGGCGACACGCTTTATGCTTATCGCTACGATGCGCATTCAGCCACGCCGCTGCAGCCGGATCCGGCACGCGACATGACCTTTTCACCCGGTGCCGGGCCGCGCCATATGGTATTTTCAGCCGATGGTCACTACGCCTGGGTCATTGCAGAAATGGCGGCTGTGATCGAAACCTGGCGGTTTACGGGAGAGAAACCGGAACGCATCGCGAGTACGGACATAGCACCTGATAACGCTACGGCGGATCAGAGAAGCGGCGGCGCAATCATGCTTAGCCCGCAGGGCAAATTTCTGATTGTGTCCAACCGCGGTTCGCACAACCATCTGCTGGTATTCCGGATTGGTCGTGACGGCAAACCGGAAGCGCCCGTACGTTACCCGGCAGGCGGCATTGAACCCCGGGCGATATCTTTCGACGCCACCGGTCGCTATCTGTACGTGACCAATGTCTTCACTAACGCTATTTCGCTGTTTTCTTTCGATGAAGAGAGTGGCGAGCTGGAGGCGAAAGGCGAGGCGGTAAAAATTGCCACGCCCACTGATATCAAATTTGTGACCACTGCACATTCGGATGCACGCTGAGTGGCTAACGGATAGGTAACTGTTCAAGCGCCGTCAGCAGCGCATCAACTTTCGGTAACAGCTGCTTGCGGCGCGGCCAGATCAGTGAAAGCGCAAAGCCGTCTGGCTGCTGCTGCGGCAGAATGATTTCGAGCTCGCCACGCTGCAGTGGCCCGGCAATCAGCCAGGAGGGCATCTGCGCCACGCCGAGTCCGGCGCAGACGGCCTGCACCTGTGCGTCAACATCGCCCAGCGCCATGCGGTGCGATACATTACGCCAGTAAGCGTGTCCTTCTGCCGTGGTCAGCAGCCAGGGTTTCGTCGTGCCATCAACCCGTTCATACATCACCGCCGGATGCAGCAGCAGCTCGCTTTCCGTTGCGGGGTAGCCGTGGCGTGCCAGATAGTCAGGTGCCGCGCAAAATACCATCCGTTCGCGCCCGAGATGACGATAGCCCAGCGACGCAGGGAGATCCGGCGAACCGCCAATGCGTACGGCCAGATCGATCCCTTCCTCAAACAGATCGATAAAACGATCGGAAAACGTCAGGTTTAGCTCTACCTCCGCATGCTGCTGGCAAAAAGCGATCAGCAGCGGCATCACCGCCAGCCGCCCATAGGTGCTGGGCAGGGCCAGTCGCAGGCGTCCGGATGGGATTGTCCGCTGCGCGGCCAGAACCGATTCCGCTTCGGCCAGCTCCTCCATCACCCGCAGACAGGTCTGATAGTAGGCGCTGCCGGCATCGGTTAATTTCAGACTGCGCGTGGTGCGCTCCAGCAGCCGCGAACCGAGACGCGTTTCAAGCCGGGTCACACTTTTACTGATCGCTGAACCGGTCAGATGCAGCCGCTGCGCTGCCGCAGCAAAGCTGCCGCATTCCACGCTGGCAACAAAGGGAACGATATCTTTCAGGCGGTGATCGTGCATCTATTCATGAACTCAATTCAGAAATGAAGTGAATTTTTACCAGAGATAAGAACTGATTTCTCTATTAGGCTGAATATTAATAAACTAACGGGAGAATCATGATGAAAAAAAACGCACTCATCGTAGGGATCAGCGGCGTTATCGGACGTGCACTGGCAGAACAGCTGCAGAAAGAGGGCTGGGACGTTACCGGGTTGTCACGCGGACGCGGTGCCGTACCGGACGGTTGTCGTAGCCTAACAGCCGATCTTACTGACAGCGATGCAGTACGCGATGCGCTGGCGCAGGAAAAACCCGATGCGCTGTTTTTCAGCGTCTGGGCACGTCAGGAAAATGAAAAAGAGAATATCCGCGTTAATGGCGGCATGGTACGCAACGTCATTGAGGCGCTGGGCGAACGGCTGCAGGGTGCCCACGTGGCGCTGGTCACCGGCCTTAAGCACTATCTGGGGCCTTTTGAAGCCTACGGTAAAGGTGCCGTGCCGGTTACGCCGTTTCGTGAAGAGCAGGGTCGTCAGCCGGTGGATAACTTCTACTATGCGCAGGAGGATGAGCTGTTTGCCGGTGCCGAAAAATATGACTATCGCTGGAGCGTGCACCGTCCGCACACCATCGTTGGCTTTGCACTCGGTAATGCGATGAATATGGGTCAGACGCTGGCCGTCTATGCCACCCTGTGTCGTGAAAAAGGCTGGCCGTTTGTCTTCCCCGGCTCGCCTGAGCAGTGGAATGGCCTGGTGGATGTGACGGATGCCGGTTTGCTGGCTGAACAGCTGGTCTGGGCGGCTACAGCAGAAGGCGCAGCGAATCAGGACTTCAATGCAGTTAACGGCGACGTTTTCCGCTGGAACTGGATGTGGCCGCAGCTGGCAGCTTATTTTGGGATTGAGCCTGCAGAATTACCGGCTCAGACGTCGCCGCTGGAAGAGAGAATGCAGGAGGCGGCTGAAATCTGGCAGGAGATCGCCGCGCGTTATCAGCTGCGGGAAGCGGATATCAGTAAGCTGGCGTCATGGTGGCATACCGATGCCGATCTTGGTCGTCCGATGGAGGTGTTTACAGACATGAGCAAAAGCCGCAAAGCCGGTTTTACCGGTTATCGTTCGTCCGTTGACTCTTTCATTCAGCTGTTTGATCGTCTTAAAGCGGAAAACATTATCCCGCAGTAAGCGCTCTGGTTCTGCCGCCGCCCCAGGCGAGCGGCAGACGTTACGTGTAAACGCTATTTTTTACCGCTCTGTTTTGAATCTGTAAAACTGATGTACCTGGTCTGTTTTCATCCTGTGAAGTTATGCGCAAAACGCACAAAAGCCTCAAATCAGCGGCAGATTTGTGCGGTCCGTTTATTTATTTTTAGTACCAGATCCTTACAATAACCCGCTGATACATTTCATCAGGTTATTGCGTTATGACAACACTTCTAAAAAACAACAACAGTGATACACAGCAACTTCTTGTCGCCATAGAACAGGCCGTCAGCGAACCCGTTCCGCTGGTGCGGTCCCTGTCCGAGAATTTCTGGCAGCAAATTGAGTCGCTGACTGCTATTGCTGCTGAAGAGTAATCATCAGGTCCCGGCTGGCTATCAGAGTTAACCGGGACATCTTCTTTATCCCTTCTTATGACTGCCTGAAATTTTTCTTTTCCCTGCTCCTCTTTCCTGAAACAGCAGCTAAAATTAGCTCGTTCAGTACGCGCGACCCACGGCACCTGTCAAAATCGCTTTTTATCCTGTTTTTCTACGTATAAACATGATGTTACCTTTTTGTAAATTAAGGTAAATAACGGGGAGAGAGTGAGGATTTTCCCGCTGCGGGTTTAACTGTACTGCTTTTTTACGGTATAAATCTTTCACCAATAAGCCGGGCGAAATGACAACCCATGACTATCACCGCAAGCCGTACTCTTATCACTACTCTGCTGCTGTTTACACTGGCTGGATGTGCGAAAAAACATCATGAAGCGCCTCCGCCTGACAGTGCTGAAGTTGCGCTTTCTGGTGATAAACAGCCCGATCTGATCCCGGTTATTGCTGCACTGCACGATCAAATGCACTCCTGGCAGGGGACAAAATACCAGTGGGGAGGCACGCAACTCTCCGGCGTTGACTGCTCAGGCTTTGTCTGGCGTACGCTGAAAGACCGCTTTAACATTCCGATGGAACGCGTGACAACACGAGAACTTATTGCGATGGGCAAGCCGGTGGATCAGGCCCATCTGCAGCCAGGCGATCTGGTGTTTTTCCGCATCAGGCATGAGCTGCACGTAGGCTTTTATGACACTGACCGGCAGTTCCTGCATGCGTCAGTCAGTCAGGGCGTGATGCGTTCGTCACTCAATAATCCTTACTGGAAATCTGTTTATCTGCAGGCGCGCCGGTTGCCGCGCGAACAAAGCTCACAGATCAGTTTCAACTATAAGAATAAAGTCTGAAGATAATCAGCCTTTGTGAAGCAGAGATAACCAGCGCTGAAACGCCAGCCTCCTCAGAGAAAACCGCCTTCAGGCGGTTTTTTTATGCCTGAATTTTATTCAAAAAATATGAACAAAAACGGCAAAATGCTTAGCTTTTAAACTAGCGTCAATACGCTTATTCTCTCTTCATTGCAACAGAGTCCGCATCCGAAGCGTTAAGCCAGTTAGATTTCACACGTCAATCTCAGTGAAATAAACTGTGTGACAGGCTGCGAATTTTGATTAGCATGATCACAATAAACGCATTTATTATCAATATATGTATAGTTTCATTTGTTACTATATCTCTTATCGAAGGCGTGTGCCTTAAAACAGACATTAAGGAAAAAAGTATGAAAACCATGAAAGCTTTCTCAATTGCTGCCGTAACTGCCCTGACGCTGGTATCAGGTGCAAGCTTTGCACAGAGCATCTCTGTCACTTCCGGTACGCTGGACGGTGCAGAAGCTAAAATAGCAGCGCAGGCTCAGGAGCAGGGCGCACAGTATAAAATTACTGAAGCCAATACGAATAACCGTGTGCATATGACGGCTGAACTCTACAAATAATTCAGCGTGATGAGTGTTAAGGCCGCCTGCGGGCGGCTTTGCTGCTTTAATTGCTCAAAAAATGAACAGTTGCTGGCGGCGTACCTGCCATGCGGGCTGCAGAAGGTTATCCACAGGTTTGCGCCTGCTCTTTTCACGCGGAATGTGGATAAACCAGGTGACCCTGCACCGTCGCTTCTGCCAGACCCTGCATATAAATCACTGCACTTCTCTGCATTATCTACCTGGCCATTATCTTTTTATTTGATGATACTTTTAATAATATCGAATAAGAACAGCGACACGTCTTTTCGCTAATTTTAACCTTTAGTAACTTATTTCTGGTTACACATTAATAATACCCATCTCAGGCCTCTAATTCGATATTCCGGAATTTCATTACTATATTCAGCATGAATGCAATCTGCATTTATTTTCGGGGATACGAATATGCGTAAAATAGCATTTGCTTTATTCACTGCAGGGGTGTTGTTGTCAGCCACCGCGCAGGTTCAGGCTAAAGGCTGTCTGAAAGGGGCAGCGGTAGGGGGTGTGGCAGGGCATCTTAAGCATCACGGCGTAGCCGGTGCAGCAGCAGGATGTGCAGTAGGTCACCACATGGCGAATAAAAAAGAGAAAGAAGCGGATAAACATACGCAGTAACAGATTCACGGCAGGGTGGTATTGAGCCCTGCCTGATAATGCTTAATGATCCTGTTTATTGCCCTGCGTCCACGGATTAAATCCGGCATCAGCGCAATCTTTCTCAGGCTGTTCCGACAACATATCCCGATAGAGCGCTTCAACTTCTGCACGTGCCCAGGGAGTACGCCGCAAAAATTTAAGGCTCGACTTGATACTGGGATCGCTTTTAAAGCAGTTGATATTGATCTGTTTAGCCAGTTCTGCCCAGCCGTAACGCTCCACCAGTGCAGTCACTATCATTTCCAGCGTTACGCCGTGCAGAGGATCATTTGAATGCATGTCAGGTTACGTCTCGCGGGCAAAAAGGGGCGCCAAGGTTACCGTAAACCTGCGGTAACCGCAAACCACCCCGCGGTGAAAAGGGGTTATCAGGATTGATCGACCCAGATGAGTTTATCGGTAGCAAACCCCAGCTCCCTGGCAAGCTTAACGTAATCACGCTTAACCTGTTCCGGGATCTGCGGCTGACGCGACAGGATCCACAAGTAGCCCCGATTCGGGCCGCTGACCAGCGCATACTGATAATCATCATCCAGCGCGATAACGTTGTAACCGCCATAGAAAGGCCCAAAGAACGAGACCTTCAGGGCCGCGACGTCAGTGCGTCCGGTGAAATAAGCTTTACCCTCGCTTTCACTCCAGCTTTTCTTCACCGGATCGTAGCCGCGATTGATCACAACCAGGCCGCCATCACTGCGCTTTTTATACGTGGCGGTGACGTGATCTTTACCGCGTTCAAAACGGTGATCGAGACGGGCAATTTCATACCACTTACCCAGGTAGCGCTCTGCATCAAAACCGTAGACCGGCTTGACACCTTTTGGCGGGGTGGGCGATTTGCAGGCCACCAGCGTTAATGAAAGCGCGGTGACGGCAACCAGAGGCCAAATCTTCATTGTCACTCCTTACACAACATCATAAAAATTCCATGCTGAGTATAGTTAAGGATTGACGGGACGTATGGCGTGCGCGGGCGGGTGCACCTTACCCGCGCATCTGACCTGCCCGGCTTATGACGTTTTCTCGTCGTCCGACGGAATTAAAGGTTCATCAATGGCGATCGACTTGCCTGACTTCAGCAGCTGAATATCGAGCATGACGTAAGTCATGGTGGTGATAAACAGAGAAATCACGCTGCCAATGACGCCACTGGTGGTAAAGGTAAAGAAGTTATACATCACCACCCAGGTCACACAGATAAACAGCGCCAGCGCCACGCTGATAGCGGATTGTGAATAATTTGTCGCGCGCGCGCCCATTTCGTTGATTTGCATACTGAGGTTACAGCCTGTGTATTTCTCAAGTATCCAGATGCCCTGGTCCCAGCTGCGCAGACGACGCGCGCTGCCGCGCGTCACAAACAGAAACAGCAGCGAGATAAACAGGCCCGAGAAAGCGATCAGCACCGGCACCGCCTGCAGGGCATAAGCGATACTTTTATGCACCGAATCCTGCGCCAGACCGGTGAGATCAAGCGTTAACGATGCGCCGAGGACGCCATACAAAAACAGAAACAGCACCAGGTAGAGCGCGTTACGTTTCCAGTCGAGATCGGCTTCATGGTTTTTCTGCTGACGAGCAATAACCAGAGCCTGCTGCAGTCGCTGCGCGTCAGCGGAGCTGGCTGCGATGCTTTCAGGCTCGCTGCCCAGCAGCCGGTGGATAAAAGGCCGATCGGCCTGATCAATAGTCACGTGCATAAACATCCCGCAAACAGAATATAAGTGGCAACAGTGTACCATTTGCCGGCGCAAATTGATTTTAAGGACATCGTTCATCAGCGGCTCACGTTATCCTGTACGGTGGCTGAACCTTCGTCCGGCGCATGAGTATCCATCAGGGCGTACAGCCGGTCATTGGCGATAATGAATTATTCGGGTAACGTGGAATAGAGACTATTACCTTCATCACGCCAGTCAGGACTGGCAGGAGCCTCTTCGATGTCAGTTTCTTCTTCACTGGTTGCGCTGGTTTGCCGCACACCTGAAAATGCGGCAACCGCCTGTCAGCTCAGCGCATTCAGCGCTCAGCTCACCAAACGTGGCCTGGTCAGCATCCTGATTCATGTGCAATCACGCAGTGAACTGCAGCAGGCGCTGCAGAATGCCGCGGCGTTGCCGGTCACGCATCTGCTGTTTCTCTCTTCTGTCTGTGACGATGAACAGAGCCTGGCAGCAGAGATATTGCCTGCGGTTGCGCAGCTTCATGCGGATGCACAGACGCTGGCCAGCGATCGCTACAGCGCAGGCGAAGCGCTCGCGCTGCTACTGCTTTCTCAGGGGCATCAGCGGACGGGCTTTATGCATGCCGGTGAAACGCCGGAGATAGCTCGTCAGCTGGCAGGCGTCAATGCCGGCCTGCAGACGCAGGAAAAAGAGGTGCAGCTTTTGCTGACAGCCGGCCGTGAGCGGCGCGAAGAGGCGTATCAATCGATGATGGCGTATCTGAAGAAAACCCGTGCCGCCGAACGTATCAACGCGCTGGTGTGCAGCAACGATGAGCTGGCGTTTGGCGCGCTGCAGGCTGTGCGTGATTTTGGTCAGGGCGCACACGTTGCGGTAACGGGATACGGTAACGTGGCTGAAGCGGCGATGTCCACCTGGCATCTTACCCGCTGGGTCCCGCGCAGTGATTTGCGGGTGACAGAAACGTTAAACCGGTTACTGGAGCAGGGCGCTGACAACAACAGTGGCTGGCAGCAGGGTGAACTGGAAGTGCGGCACTCCCATCAGGGGAAATATATTCCCGGCGAAATGTCGCAATGCGGCTGTGCTATACGCCACTGAGTTGCGGCCCCGGATAGCGTGATAGTGCGTATCCGGGGCCATAGCCTTAACGCAGCACGCCGCTGCTGTCAGCCTGTGTGGCAACGGAAGGCTCAATCACCACCGGGATACTTTTATAGGCGGGAATACCGCTTTGCGTATCGTGGCTGTCGAGTGGCACCATAATATTCGCTTCCGGATAGTAAGCGGCTACCGATCCGGGGGCCATGTCATAAATCACGATTGTCAGGTTCTTCATACGGCGATGGGTGCGGTTACCCTGCGGATCGAGCGCGGTCATATCGACCGTATCCCCGGAGCGCAGCTGCCGGCTCTCCGCTTCATCAGCGGAAATAAACAGCACATCGCGCCGCCCGGTAATGCCCCGATACCGATCGTTTAGCCCGTATAGCGTGGTGTTGTATTGATCATGACTGCGCAGCGTAGTCAGCACCAGATCGTGACACTTCAGCGAGCGCGGATCCTCATTGATCCCCTGCATCACTTTAAACTGCGCGCGTTTCGACGGCGTCAGCCAGACACGTTCAGACGCCGCATTATGCAGACGGAAACCACCCGGCTGCATAACGCGCTGATTAAAGTTTTCAAAAGCGGGAAACACGGCTTCAATGGCATCACGAATGTTGCTGTAGTCGCTGACCATTTTGTCCCAGTTTACGCGGGAGGCCGGCAGCGTCGCTTTGGCCAGTCCGGCAACCAGCGCCGGTTCCGATTTAAGATGCGGGGATGCAGGCTCCAGCGTGCCGCGCGAGGCGTGAACCATTGACATAGAATCTTCCACGGTCACGCTCTGATCGCCCGAAGCCTGGCGATCCCTTTCCGTACGTCCCAGCACCGGCAGCAGGTAGCTGTGCTTAGCCATCAGCAGGTGAGAGCGGTTGAGCTTCGTCGCCATATGAACCACCAGATCGAGCTTGCGCATCGCCTCAAAGGTGATTTGCGGATCGGAGATGGCTTCGGCGAGGTTACCGCCCAGGCACAGCAGCGCTTTTGAGCGCCCGTCGCGAATCGCCTGAATCGCCGCCACCGCACCGTGCCCGTGCTGCTGCGGGGGCGTGAAGCCAAAGACCTTCTGCAGACTGTCCAGCAGGGTCTGTGAGGGGATCTCTGTGATGCCAACCGTGCGATCGCCCTGAACATTTGAGTGCCCGCGCAGCGGACAAATGCCCGCGCCGCGGCGGCCGATATTGCCGCGCAGCAGCAGCAGATTCGCAATCTGCTGCACATTCTGCGTGCCGTACTGATGCTGCGTAATACCCATCCCGTAGCAGATAATGGTGTTTTCTGCGGCGGCGTAGAGGTGGGCAATGTTCTGGATCTCAGCGATATCCATCCCAGAAACTTTCAGAATATGATCCCAGCTGGTGTCGTCCAGATCGGCTTTCAGCGCCGCAAAACCTTCAGTATGTTCACTGATAAAGGTTTCATCCAGAACCGGCGGTTCGCCGGCCGCCAGCGCCTTATCGTGCATAGCCAGCAGCGTTTTCATCACGCCTTTAAGCATGGCTGCATCACCGCCAACGCGCACCTTGTAGTAGGTTGAAGCCAGCTGCGTGGACCCCATTGAGAGCATTTCAATCGGACTTTGCGGTGAGGTAAAGCGTTCCAGCCCGCGCTCGCGCAATGGATTGATGGCAACAATCTTCGCGCCGCGTTTTGACACTTCCCGCAGTGTTCCCAGCATACGCGGATGGTTGGTGCCAGGGTTGTGTCCAATGCAGAGCACCAGATCGGCGTGTTCAAAATCCTCCAGCTCTACTGTACCTTTGCCAACGCCAATCGACTCTGGCAGGCCTACGCTGGTGGGTTCGTGGCACATATTTGAGCAGTCGGGAAAGTTGTTTGTGCCATATTCACGGGCAAACAGCTGCCAGAGAAAGGCCGCTTCATTTGAAGCGCGGCCGGAGGTGTAAAATTCAACGCTATCAGGATCGTCATAACCGCGCAGCAGCGCGCCAATCTCCTGCAGCGCCGTGTCCCATTCAATAGGCTGATAAGTGTCGCTGGCTGCATCATATTTCATGGGATGGGTCAGGCGTCCTTCACCTTCCAGTTCAAAAGCGCTGCGCTCCCAGAGCTCGCTGACGGTATGCGCGGCGAAAAAGGCAGGCGTAGTGCGTTTACTGGTCGCTTCCCAGGAAACAGCTTTGGCACCGTTCTCACAAAATTCAAATGAGGAGGCGTGACGTGGATCGGGCCAGGCGCAGCCCGGACAATCAAACCCTTCAGGCTGGTTGACCTTGAATAAGGCGATAACATCCTGTTTTACCGCCATCTGATGCCGGATCGCATCTGCTACCGCTTTCAGTGCTCCCCAGCCGCCCGCTGAGCCTCCATAAGGTTTAATGCCGACATCCCGGTTCTGCTCTTTCATGGCTGCTTATCTCGTGTAAAAAATTATCTCTTAAGCCTGGAATAAGCTGCGGCGTCCGCAAGGAAACTATATGAAACACGCTATTTTAATGTTTACAGAATATTGCAGCGCTGCGATTGCTAAAAACGTGTTAAAGCACCTCTGATTATCGTCCTGCGGTAATAATATGCTATATAAATGATAATTATTCTCAGTGAATTGATGCGGAACTGACAGAATGCAAAACGATAAATCTCTCTATGCTGACTGCTGTATTGCAGGCGGTGGCCCGGCAGGATTGATGCTGGGATACCTGCTGGCGCGCGCCGGCGTAAACGTTATTGTTATTGAAAAACATGCGGATTTTCTGCGTGATTTTCGTGGCGACACGATCCATCCTTCCACGCTGGAGATCATGTACCAGCTTGGATTACTGGATGAGCTGTTAACGCTGCCGCATCAGCGCGCTGAGAAACTGCAGGCGGAAGTTGGCGGCGAAGAGATCACTATGGCGGACTTTTCCCGCCTGCCGGTGCGCTGCCGTTTTATCGCTTTTATGCCGCAGTGGGATTTTCTCGATTTTCTGGCCCGTAAAGCCCGTGCCTTTGATAATTTTACCCTGCTGCACGATACCGGCTTTGCTGACTTCATCAGAGAGGGAGATCGGATTACTGGCCTGACGACGTTACAGGGTCACACTATTCGTGCGCCGCTTGTGGTCGGGGCAGATGGCCGTCATTCGCAGGTTCGTGCTAAAGCGGGATTAACCAGCCAGAATTTTGGCGCGCCGCGTGATGTGCTGTGGTTTTCACTCGCTAAACAGCCCGACGATCCGGCGCTCGGAATGGGTCATAAAGGGCCGAAACAGAATTTTATCGTGATCGATCGCGGTGACTACTGGCAGTGTGGCTATACCATCGAAAAAGGCGAGTTTGAGCGACTGAAAGAGACCGATATCGCAGCGTTTATTACACAGCTTGCTGAGGTTGCACCGTTCAGTGAAGCGCGTATGCAGGCGCTGACCGGCTGGGAGATGTTTCACCTGCTGTCGATTCGAATCGATCGTCTCGATAGCTGGTGCCGGCCAGGCGTCCTCTGTATCGGTGATGCAGCGCATGCAATGTCGCCTATCGGGGGCGTAGGGGTCAATCTGGCGATTCAGGATGCAGTGGCCACCGCTAATCTGCTGACGCCCGCGCTGCTGAAAGGTGAGGTAAACCTTAAAACGCTGCAGAAAGTCCAGCGGCGGCGTCAGTTTCCCACGGTCGCCACGCAGTTTCTGCAGATCAAGATGAGCAGTAAAAAACGCACGCGCAGCGCGCCATCCAAAGTGCCACAGTTCATCAGCCGCTACCCGTTTCTGCGGCATCTGTTTGGACGCCTTATCGGACTGGGATTTCGCCCGGAACGTCCGCGCCTGGCAGATAAAGGCTGAACGGCAGGCAAAAAAAAGCCCGCGAGGCGGGCAGGCGAACGATAACCGGTAAACTTTCTCGTCAGCAACGCATTGCTGTTTAGCGTCACTATAGTAGCAACGATTACGCAGGCGTACGAATTTTGTTCGATGAGTTAATTTTGCTGAACAGATAAATAATTTAAAGATTACGGTAGCGTTCCTGGTTTAGTCTGCGCCCTGAGTAATAACGATCATCGCTTCAGCAATGTCAGCCCGCGCTGCCCGCGCCTGCTGATATTCTGGCGAATGGTAACACTCAACGGCCGTCTGATAATCGGGAAACGCGATTAATACATGGCGGGCATAGGTTTTACCTTCCAGCGTCAGCGCGTGCTCACTGCGTGCAAGAAAGGTCGCCTGATATTTATCAAAAGCTGCCGGTGCGAGATCCCGGTAACGCTGATAGCGCTCAGCATCATGCACCGTAACGTGAGCTATCCAGTAAGCAGTCATCGCTACTCCTCCGTCGTCAGAATTGTTTTCGCCAGCTGCGCCGCTTCCGTCAGATGCTGAATCACCGCTTCTCTGGCCTGCTGCGGATTGCTGGCTTCAACCGCAGCGTAAATACGCGACATACGTTCAAATCCGGCTACCTGACGCTCAGGACTACGCAGCGTCAGGGCGCGCAGACGGCTGATGCGGCTATTGAGCCGCTGCACAATTTCCCAGGCGATATGATGCTCTGCAATCGAAAACAGCGTTTCGTAAAACGCCTGCGACGCTTCAACCCGTTCAATATCGTCATGATGTTCAGAAGCGCTGGCAATCCGCATCAGCCGCGTGTGCAGCGCCTGCTTGTCTTCCGCTGTGGCTGTACGGGCGCAATCCTCTGCGGCTGCAGATTCAAGCAGCTGCCGTATGCTGTAGATCTGCTGCGCAACCTCCCAGGTGAGCCGCGCCACGATAGGCCCTTTTTTGGGCAGATTTTCAATCAGGCCTTCCGCTTCCAGATAACGGATCACTTCCCGCACCACGGTACGACTGACACCCAGCTCATCACACAGTGAGCGTTCAACCAGACGATCGCCCGCTTTAAAATAGCCCGAGATGATTGCCTGTCTTACTTTCACCAGCGCCAGTTCCCTGAGAGTCACCGGCGTGTTTTCAATCCTTAAGGAGTGAATCGCAATCATGATCTTCCCTATTGTCCTGCGTTAAGAATCGTTGCGCGCAGCCCTGCGCGCGCTCTTTTTTACTATTAGCACTGTTATGGCAATGAACGCAACGTTGCAGGTAGTACGGGCAACAGGGCCTGAAGCAACAAAGTGATAAACGGTGCTGCGGTTTATCCTGATGCGGTCGCGCCAGTAATTTGTCATTGCTCACATTTTTATCACCGATCGCTGACGCTTTTCGGTTCTCATCACGCCTTTTCCTGAAACCCCCTACTTATCAGCAACATAAATTTATCCTGTCGTACAGGCCTGCATCAGTTATTTGAGGCCAGTCACACTCCGGCAGCAGTATTGTTATCCGACGCGATGCACCTGAACAGAGAGTCAAAAGATGGCCGGAACCGCAGCTGGCGCACGCTGAAGCGGAAAAAGCAGCTAATTAATGTATGACTGTATGATGGTATACCAACTTTTGACATCCCAAAAGCGCCGATGTTATACCCCTTTCACCAGTAGTAATTAACAAACCGTTAACTTGAAAGGGGATTACATGCATCCGGACATTCGTAAAACCATCGTCACAACTGAAACGCTGTATACCGACGGCGGCAAAGCGGCAGGCACGCCGCTGGTGATGATTGCCGCTGCAGCCGTGGTCAAAAATCCGTGGGCTGGCAGAGGTTTTGTTGAAGATCTGGCACCGGAAATCCGTGAGATGGCGCCGGTATTGGGCGAATTGCTGACCGGACTCATCGTTAAAGAGGCGGGAGGCGGCGATCGCGTGGTCGCCTATGGCAAATGTGCCGTTACCGGACTGAACGGCGAGCTGGAGCACGCCTCAGCGCTGATCCATACGCTGCATTTTGGTAATCACTACCGTTCTGCAGTGCAGGGCAAAACCTATCTGGCATTCAATAATACGCGCGGCCCGGCCAACACGCCGATTCTGGTTCCGATGATGGGAACAGAAGATGAGGGCTCGCGCGAACACTACCTGACCATGCAGTTCAATATTAACGATGCGCCATTCAGTGACGAGATCGTGATTGCGCTGGGCGCTGCGCTGGGCGGACGGCCGCACCACCGTATCGGTAACCGTTATCTTGATCTTAAAGAGCTTGGCCATGATCAGAAAAATCCAGCGGCTGTCTGAGGCGTTATCACAGGTCAGCTATCTCGAAGCGGGAACAGGCACCCCCCTGGTACTGATTCACGGTGTGGGCATGAATGCTGAAGCCTGGTTTCCCCAGATAGCGGTACTGAGCCGCCATTTCCGGGTGATCGCAGTGGATATGCCCGGACATGGCGAGAGCACAGGCTTCGGGCATCATGCGACGCTGACCGATTATGTCGACTGGCTGGCGGCCTTTCTCGCCACCCAGCCAGAACAACGCTTCGCTGTTGCCGGGCACTCAATGGGCGCTCTGATTACCGCCGGACTGGCAATTGATTATCCGCACTATGTCAGCCGGGCAATCGTGATGAGCGGCGTATTCAGGCGCTCAGCTGCTGCCCGGGCGGCGGTACTGCAGCGCGCTCACGAGCTGGCAAGCGGCAACGTACAGCTGGATGCGCCACTGGAGCGCTGGTTCAGCGCTACCCCTCAGGAGCAGCCGCTGCGACACAAAGTCGGTGAGTGGCTGCAGCAGGTCAGCCCGGCAGGCTATGCGCGTGCCTATCAGGCTTTCGCTGAGGGCGACTCGCTGTATGCCGATCGCTGGGCAGAGATGCGCTGTCCGGTGCTGGTAATGACGGGGGAACTGGACGCCAACTCCAGCCCGGACATGACCCGACAGATGGCCAGCGCCGCGCTTTACGGTGAGGCGGTCGTTATCGATAACGCCAGACACATGTTGAATCTGACCGATGCTGAACGGGTAACACGGGAGATGCTCTCTTTCCTCGAGCCGGTTGCAGCCCACGTCACGTCACAAGAGCCTATTCAGGAGTAACTTATGGACGCAGATAAACGCAGACAATTGCGCGACGCCTTTGGTGCCTTTATGACGGGCGTAACCGTGGTCACGACCCACGATGCGAATGGTGAGCCAATTGGTTTTACCGCTAACTCTTTTTCCTCGGTATCACTGGACCCGGCGCTGCTGCTGGTGAGCATCGACAAACGGTCGGCTAACTTTGAGCACTTTACGCAGTGCCGCCATTTTGCCGTCAATATTCTGGCAGAACAGCAGAAAGAGACGTCGAACGTGTTTGCGCAGAAGATTGCCGATCGCTTTGCGCGCGTCAGCTGGCGACGCGGAGAGCAGGGTACACCCCTGATTGATGAGAGTTCGGCCTGGTTTGAGTGTTCGCTGCATCAGGTGATTGACGCGGGCGACCACGCGATCCTGATCGGTAATGTGCTGCAATTCGCTTCCAGCGGCACCGCGGGTCTGGGCTACTATCGCGGCGCCTATTTCACACCTTACCAGCAGGCGGAGTCGCTGATTAGCGGGCCGGATGTCGTGGTGAGTGCGCTTATCGAATCTGCTGGTCAGGTGCTGCTGGTCCGGCAGTCAGAAGGGTACAGTCTGCCGGCACAAACCATGCGCGGTCGCAGTGTTGATGAAACGCTGACGCAGGTGTTCAGTACGCTGCAGATTGCCGCCAGTCCGGGTTTTATCTATTCCATGTGGGAAGACAGGCAGAAAAAGCAGCAGCATATTGTCTTCTTATGTGCGCAGCCCACGGGCAGTACGCTGCCCGTTGTGGATCAGGGAGAGTGGCGGGATCTGCAGGACCTGGCCACCATGCCGGTCGCAGACAGTGCGCTGCAGGCGCTGCTGGGGCGCTATATGCGTGAATACGCGGCGGGCAATTATGGCCTTTATTACGGTGATGAAGCGCAAGGCTCTGTGCGCCAGTTCGTTACGCCAGCCCATCAGGAGGTGGTATGAAGCTTTCTCTGTTTCTGCATATGGAGCGCGTCTCAGCTGATGATGCACAGGATAAGCTCTACGAAGAGATGATGACGCTGTGCGAAATCGCCGATCGCGGTGGTCTGCACGCCATCTGGACCGGTGAACACCATGGTATGAATTTTACCATTGCCCCCAATCCTTTTATTAATCTGGTGGATATTGCGCACCGCACACAGCATGTGCGCCTCGGCACCGGCACCATTATTGCGCCGTTTACCCATCCGATTCGCCTTGCCGGTGAGGCGGCAATGACCGACATCATCACTAACGGACGGCTGGAGCTGGGTATTGCGCGCGGGGCCTATGCGTATGAGTATGAGCGTCTGCTGCCAGGGCTTGATGCCTGGGGGGCCGGCCAGCGCATGCGGGAACTGGTCCCGGCAGTAAAAGCGCTCTGGCGCGGTGATTATACTCATCAGGGCGAGTTCTGGCAGTTTCCTTCCACCACATCATCGCCGTTACCCAAACAGCAGCCGCATCCTCCCATCTGGGTTGCTGCCCGCGATCCCAACAGCCATGAGTTTGCCGTTAAACAGGGTTGTAACGTGCAGTGCACGCCGCTGCATCAGGGGGACGAGGAGATTGTCCGGCTGATCACCACGTTTAAAGAGGCGTGCCGGGAATACGCTCCGGAGCAACCGCTAAAAATTATGCTGCTGCAGCACGGTTTCGTGGCGGCGGATGAGGCGGATGCACAGCAGGCAGCAGAGGAGCTGAACCGCTTCTACCACTATTTCGGCGCCTGGTTTAAAAACGAGCGACCGGTGACGCAGGGGCTTATTGCCCCACTGAGTGAGGAAGAGATGGCCGCTAACACGTATTACAGCGCAGAAAAAATGCGCCAGAACCTGGCTATCGGTACGGCGGACGAAGTGATCGCACGGCTGAAAAACTATGAAGCACTGGGCTATGACGAATATGCGCTGTGGCTCGACAGCGGTATGACCTTTGAACGCAAAAAGGCCTCACTGATGCGCTTTATTGAACAGGTCGTTCCGGAATTCCACTAAGCGGAGAGAGAGATGGACGCGTTTAAACTCTACATTGACGGGCAGTTTGTAACCGGCGCTGCCTCGTTCACATCCCTTAATCCGGCGACAGCAGAACCCTGGGCCACGATCGCCGGCGCAGAGCAGCAGGAGACTGACCACGCGGTGGAGGCGGCTGCCCGCGCGTTTACGTCAGAGGCGTGGCGCGCTCTTACCGCCAGCGCGCGCGGTAAACTGCTGCTGCGGCTGGCCGATCTGATTGAGCGGGATGCGGCGCGGCTGGCGCGTATTGAAACGCTGGATACCGGCAAAATTATTCGTGAAACGCAGGCGCAGATTGCCTACGTCGCAGAGTATTACCGCTATTACGCGGGGCTGGCTGACAAAATGGAGGGGGCTACGCTCAGTATCGACAAGCCCGATATGGAAACGTGGGTCAGACGCGAACCGGTGGGTGTGGTCGCGGCAATCATTCCCTGGAACAGTCAGCTATTTCTCTCTGCGGTTAAAATCGGCCCGGCGATTGCCGCTGGCTGTACGCTGGTGGTGAAGGCAGCAGAGGTGGCACCGGCTCCTCTTCTGGCGCTGGCAGAGCTGATTGATGAAGCGGGCTTTCCGCCCGGCGTGATTAACGTTATCACCGGATTTGCTGAGCAGTGCGGGGCACGGCTCACTGCGCATCCGCTGATCGATCATATCGCCTTTACCGGCGGAGCAGAAACGGCGCGCCATATTATTCGCGGCAGCGCGGAGAATCTCGCCAGCACCTCACTGGAGCTGGGGGGCAAGTCCCCGTTCATCGTTTTTGCCGATGCCGATCTGGAGAGTGCGGCTAACGCTCAGGTGGCGGCGATCTTCTCAGCGTCGGGTCAGAGCTGCGTCGCGGGCTCGCGTCTTCTGGTAGAGGCCAGTATTAAAGAGGCGTTTATTGACAAGCTGGTGAGTAAAGTGCGCGACATTGTCATTGGCTGCCCGCAGCAGACCGATACTCAGTTTGGCCCGCTCTGCACACTGCGTCAGAAACAGAATATCGAGCAGGTTGTCAGTCGTTCGCTGGAGCAGGGCGCACAGCTGATTATCGGGCATGAGCCGGTCAGCCAGCCCGGTTTTTATTATCCGCCTACAATCCTTGATTGCAGCAGCGTGCCGGAAGCAGAGAGTGTCGTGCAGGAGCTGTTTGGTCCGGTGCTCTCAGTGCTGACCTTTAGCGGTGAGGCGGAGGCGCTGCGGCTGGCAAACGGCACTGAATATGGCCTTGCTGCAGGCGTCTTTACGCAAAATCTGACGCGGGCACACCGTATTACACGCCAGCTGCGCAGCGGCGTGGTCTGGCTGAACACCTATCGGGTTGTCTCACCGCTGGCCCCCTTCGGTGGCTACGGCAAGTCAGGTTTTGGGCGCGAAGGCGGCGTTGACGCAGCGCTGGAGTACACCACAACCAAAACCGTCTGGCTGCGTACCAGCGATGAACCCATCGACGATCCTTTTATCATGCGTTAATTCCCCTTCCGGCGCTGGCCATCCACACCATTGCCCGCCGGATCGTTAAGTATCAGGCGTCTTACCGCCAGCAGTTTCTCCTGAGAGAAGACGAGACGCACATCGTCGGGATGGCTATGGCATTTAAACGCCAGTGATGTATCTGCAACACATAATAATTCTGCATCTCAACCGGAGGGTAAGGTGGAAAAATCATCACGTCAGGGGCAGTTTATCGAGAACAAGTCGGTGGATTATGTGCCGGTGTCTGAGCGACACGGCAAGCCGCACAGCCTGTTCACGCTCTGGTTCTGCACCAATATTGCTCCGCTGGCAGTGGTCAGCGGGGCGATCGCAACCGAAACGTTTCATCTCAATGTGATTTCAGCGCTCTCTGCGATTGTCGCCGGTCATCTGTTTGGTGGCATTTTTCTTGCGCTGACCTCAGCGCAGGGACCTAAAACCGGCATTCCGCAGATGGTGCAGAGTCGCGCGCAGTTCGGGCGCTATGGCTCGCTGCTGGTGATCAGCTTCACTACCGTTATCTATCTTGGCTTTTTTATTTCCAACATTTCGCTTTCTGGCCGGGTAATTAACAATGTTATTCCGGTACTGCCGGTAGCCAGCGCAACGATTTTAGGTGCCGTGCTGGCAACAGCGATCGGCGTGATAGGCTACCGCTTTATCCACCGGATTAATAAAGTTGGCGCATGGATTATGGGAGCAGCCCTGCTGCTTGGACTGACGCTGATGTTATCGCAGCCGCTACCGGCAGATTTCTGGCAGCGCGGCTCGATGAGTGCAGCAGGCTGGTTCGGCACCTTTTGCATTGGGGCCGTGTGGCAAATCAGCTTTTCACCGTACACCTCAGATTATTCGCGCTATTTACCTGCAGATGTGGGTATCGCCCGCCCTTTCTGGGCCACTTATCTCGGCGCCTGTGGCGGGACGATTCTGGCATTTGTCTTTGGCATGATGGCCGTGAGTATTGCTCCTGCGGATGACGCCATGGTAGCAGTACGTCACGCCACCGGCTGGCTGGGACCGCTGCTGATGATCCTGTTTCTGGTAAATATCATCTGCCATAACTCGATGAATTTGTATGGTGCGGTGCTATCGCTGATAACGGCTGTGCAAACCTTTCGTCCGCACTGGACGCCGGGGGCGGCAGTACGGCTGGTGGTGTCGGCCCTGGTGCTGACAGGCAGCATTTTGATTGCCCTGGCGGCGTCGCAGAACTTTGTGGCTTTTTTCATCAACCTTATCCTGGCGCTGATTGCCGTACTGATCCCGTGGATTGTGATTAACCTGCTCGATTTCTACTACGTCAACAAACAGCACTACGATGTGGACGCTATATTTCAGGCCGACGGAGGACGCTACGGGCGGCTTAATCTGCAGGCACTGCTGGTCTATTTTGCCGGCATTCTGGTACAGATCCCCTTTATTGAAAATGCGTTTTTTTCCGGTCCGTATGCAAAACTGATCCCCGGTGTGGATATCTCGTGGATTATCAGTCTGGTTGTCACCAGCATTGCGTATCCGCTGTTTCACCGAAAGTATCAGCCGCGGTTAACCGTACTGCCTGAAAGCAAAGTGTAAAAACCGGGGCAGGGACGCCCCGGCCGGTTTACCCGACACGTTACCCTCCGTTTCCGCTATTAACGTCTGCTCTCTTCTTCAAACCGTGAAACAGCGCGCTGCAGGCGTGCGATTTGTATGGAATACCTGCTACCATAGCGCGCGGCAGCTGCGCGTTGTCGTCTGGTAAACCCTGTATAAATACTATGATTACGTCGTGTAAATAACGCGCGGCGAATGGAGCTATGGCACTGATGTTGCAAGATTTAGGCATTATTGATTTATGGACATTTCTGGCAGGTGCGCTGGTGATTATTCTGTTACCTGGCCCGAACAGTCTGTATGTTTTACGCACCGGCATGGGGCGCGGCATCAAAGCGGCTTCTAAAGCGATTGCGGGTGTCATGGCAGGCGATCTGATCCTGATCTTTCTCGCCTGGGCGGGGGTGGCCACGCTGATACGCACCAGCCCGCATATTTTTATGATGGTGCGTTATCTGGGGGCGATGTTTTTACTCTATCTGGGTATCAAAATTATTATGGGCGCGCTGCGCCAGCGCGCGGACACGCAGCCTGCTGAACCGGTCAAAGCGGAAAACTACTTTCTGCGTGCGGTACTGCTGGGGGTGACTAACCCTAAAGCTATCCTGTTTTACGTCTCTTTCTTTATTCAGTTTATCGACCCGAAAGTCACGCATACCGCACCGGCATTCGCCACGCTGGGTGCGCTGATCCAGCTGATCAGCTTCAGCTACTATTCCGTGCTGCTGGTGGCGGGCGCGGTAATGGTCCGCTTTTTGCGCAGCCGCACGCGGCTGGTTAAATTTGCCAACATGCTGACCGGTATGCTGTTCTTTGGTTTTGCCGTCCGGCTGGTAAGCGCCCAGAGCTGATAGTGACCACGCACGCTGCGGAGAGATAAATGATAACCAAACAACGTCAGGCTGATGCCCTGCTGGTGAGTACTACGCTCATTGCGGCGTTTGGCTGGATTTGCTCGCGTGAGGCGATAGCCGGTATTCCCGCACTGGCATTTGTCGCGCTGCGCTTTCTCTCTGCCAGCGCGATACTGCTGCTGCTCTGCCGCGCCGCCGAACTGCACCATACGCTGCGGAATATCAGGCCGGTTCTGATGAGTGGTCTGCTGCAGTCTGCTTATATGCTGCTGTGGATCTATGCCGTTGCCACCACGCGTTCGCTGGGTGAGGGGGCGTTTATCATGAGCCTCTCCATGCTGTTTGTGCCGCTTTTCGCCTGGCTCATACTGCGCAGTCGCCCGGCACGCGCGTTCTGGCTCTCTCTGCCGGCGGGCATAGCGGGACTGGCTCTGCTGACGCTCAGGCAGGATCTGCATTTTGAACTGAGTCAGCTGCTGTTTCTGGGCGCCGCGCTGATTCAGGCGGTCTACTTCTGTTTCACTACCCGCTTTGCCGCTACGGTTCCCGTCTGTCCGCTGGCTACGGTACAGCTCGCCTGCACGGGCGCAGTGGCAGGCGTACTGTCGCTGTTCACTGAAAGCTGGCCGCAGGAGGTTACGCTGGCATCATGGAGCTGGCTGGCGGCCAGCGCGCTGCTGGCAACCAGCCTGCGCTTCTGGCTGCAGCTGAAAGGACAGAGCATGACCAGCGCCGCGAATGCCGCACTGATCATGATTTTAGAGCCGCTGCTGACGGTACTGGCGGCGGCGCTCTGGTATGGCGAGGCGATGTCAGCACGGCAGATGCTCGGCTGCCTGCTGATATTACTGTCGCTGCTCTATTACCGGCTGCGGCAGGCGAAAGCGCTGACGTAACCGCTTAAGCCACACGATGCAGTGCATCACTTA
The DNA here is from genome assembly GCF_046940275.1 of Pantoea sp. SIMBA_079. NCBI lineage: Bacteria > Pseudomonadati > Pseudomonadota > Gammaproteobacteria > Enterobacterales > Erwiniaceae > Pantoea > Pantoea sp. SIMBA_079. Next base: position 220,640 of record NZ_JAWRYR010000002.1, read on the forward strand.
CCGCATTAAACAGCCTGTCGAGTTCGTCAGGCTGAGCAGCAAACATCGGACCAAACTGCAGCGTATCGCCGCCAAAGCGGACATAGAATCCCGCCTTCCATAACAGCATACCCGCCTCAAAAGGCCGCAGTGTGGCATCGCCCTCGCGGGGGGCCAGCTGAATCGCGCCAACCAGCCCGCAGTTGCGAATGTCTGCCACGTGCGGACAGCCGCGCAGCGCGTGCAGCTGCTGTTCAAATAGCGGAGCCAGCTCAGCCGACTGCGCGATCAGCGACTCCTTTTCCAGCAGGTCCAGCGTCGCGATGGCCGCTGCGCAGGCGACCGGATGCGCCGAGTAGGTATAGCCGTGTGCAAACTCCACCGCATGCTCTGGCAGCGGCTGTGACATATAGGTGTGGTAGATCTCGCTGCTGGCCGCCACGCCTCCCAGCGGAATGGCCCCGTTGGTGATCTGCTTGGCAAAGTTGAGCAGATCCGGCGTCACACCAAAATACTCTGCGCCGGTCCAGCGTCCCATGCGGCCAAAGCCGGTGATCACTTCATCAAAAATCAGCAGGATATTGTGCTGCGTACAGATCTCACGCAGGCGCTGCAGATAGCCCCGCGGCGGAATAATGGCGCCGGCGGAGCCGGAAAGCGGCTCAACAATCAGCGCGGCGATGTTTGACGCATCGTGCAGCTCAATCAGCTTCAGCATCTCATTCGCCAGCGCCTCGCCGCCGGTTTCAGCCTGGCCCGGCGTAAAGGCGAGATCGCTTTGCAGCGTATGCGGCAGGTGATCCACATCCATAAACTGCCCAAACATTTTGCGGTTACCGCCAATGCCGCCGAGGCTGGTACCGGCAATATTCACCCCGTGATAACCGCGGGCGCGGCCAATCAGTTTCGTTTTGGCCGGCTGACCTTTGGCCCGCCAGTAGCCGCGCGCCATTTTAACCGCGGTGTCTGCGGCTTCAGATCCGGAACCGGTAAAAAAGATATGATTGAGATCGCCCGGCATGTGCTGCGCAATACGTTCTGCCAGCTGAAATGAGAGCGGATGGCCATACTGAAAACCGGGGGAGTAATCCAGTACCCCGAGCTGCCGGCTGACCGCCTGCTGGATCTCACTGCGCGTATGGCCTGCGCCGCAGGTCCACAGCCCTGACAAACTGTCATAAATGCGCCGCCCTTTATCATCGGTCAGCCAGCGCCCTTCCGCGGCCACGATAAAGCGCGGGTCGCGCTGGAAATTACGGTTGGCGCTGGAGGGCATCCAGTGCGACTGCAGGTTCAGGGATGCGGTATCAATACGTTCAGACATAGCAGTTTCTCCAGAGTGTATAGCCAGAGTTTGCAATCAGGCATCGGTTAAGTTAAATGCTAATTAACTTAAGTTTAGTCAGCGGAAAACTCACCTGAATGAAACCTAAAACGCTGGCGCAGGTTACTGATTTCGATCTGCGCCTGCTGCGGCTGTTTAAAACCGTCAGCGAATGCGGCAGCTTTACGGCCGCCGAAAGCAGGCTGGGCATTACCCGCTCGGCAATCAGCCTGCATATGAGCGATCTGGAAAAGCGTCTCGGGATGCGGCTCTGTCAGCGCGGAAGGGCGGGATTTGCCCTGACGGATGAGGGCCGTGAAATCCTGCGTCTCAGCGCCAGCCTGATGGTAGCCGTCGAGGACTTCCGCCAGCAGATCAACCAGATGCATAAGCAGCTGCGCGGCGAGCTGAACATCGGCATTATCAATAATCTGGTGACGCAGCCGCGAATGCAGATTACTCAGGCGCTGGAAGCATTACGCGAACAGGGGGCCGACGTCCGCATTAATATCAGTATGCTCACGGCCGCTGATATTGAACAGGGCCTGCTCGACGGTCGCCTGCACGTGGGCGCGCTACCCTATACCGCGCCGGTGTCGGGCCTGGCTTATACCCCGCTCTATGAAGAGATCTCCTGCCTTTACTGCAGCAGCACGCATCCGCTTTTCAGCCAGGCGCATGAAACGGATCTGTCGGTGCTGGCTCGCCATGAGGCGATAGCACCGGGTTACCGTCTGAGTGCGGAAGCCGCTGCGCTGCATCAGTCACTTAACTGCACGGCCACGGCCTCTGACCGGGAAGGGATTGCTTTTCTGATCCTGACCGGACGCTATATCGGCTTTCTGCCCGATCACTATGCAGCACGCTGGTGTGAGCTGGAGCAGATGCGTGCGATTGCGCCTGCCCGGCTGTGCTTCAGCAGCGAAATCGCGATTGTGACCCGACAGGGGCAGCGTAATAACGCCATCCTGCAGCGTTTTCTGACGGCAACGGGCGCAGAGAGTGAGGCTGATGCGCCTCTATAATTACAACATACTCTTAGTTGATCAACTACCTTGTTAAGCTATAGTGCAGGCCGTTCAATCAGGCAGTCATATCAGGCTTGTTTTACAACGGTGTGAGGAGCACATGAGGCAGGGCAGCTTTACGCTGCCCTGCAGAAAGACAGGAGATTATGCCCGCACAGGCTCACCGCGCACCGGGCGCTCGCCGGCAACATAGTAGTCGGCGGTGCTGCGTGGCAGCGGATCGCGACCGCGAATGTTATCTGCAATCTTCTCGCCAATCATAATGGTTGTCGCATTCAGGTTCCCGGTGATGATCAGCGGCATGATAGAAGCATCGACCACGCGCAGACCCTGCAGGCCATGCACGCGGCCCTCACCATCGACCACGGCCATCTCATCGCTGCCCATTTTACAGGTGCCGCAAGGGTGGTAAGCCGTTTCACCGTGGTTACGCACAAACTCATCCAGCTGCTCATCGGTCTGGCAGTCGATACCCGGACTGATTTCGCGACCGCGATAGTTATCCAGCGCCGGCTGGTTAATGATTTGACGCGTAATGCGGATCGCATCGCGAAACTCCTGCCAGTCCTGTTCATGTGACATGTAATTGAACAGAATGGCCGGATGACGGCGTGGATCGCGTGATTTAATCCGCACGTGACCCCGGCTTGGCGAGCGCATAGAGCCAACATGGCACTGGAATCCGTGCGCTTCAACCGCGTTAGAGCCGTTGTAGTTAATGGCAACCGGCAGGAAGTGATACTGAATGTTAGGCCAGTCAAACTCTTCCCGGCTGCGAATAAAGCCGCCGCCTTCAAACTGGTTGCTGGCTCCCACGCCGGTACCGTTAAACAGCCATTCGGCGCCAATTTTCGGCTGGTTCCACCACTTCAGCGCCGGGTAGAGCGAAACCGGCTCTTTGCACTCATACTGCAGATACATTTCCAGGTGATCCTGCAGATTCTCACCCACGCCAGGCAGGTCGTGCACGACCGGAATATCAAACTGCTGCAGCAGCTCTGCCGGACCCACACCTGAACGCTGGAGGATCTGCGGCGAGGCGATGGCGCCAGCGCACAGCAGTACCTCACGCCGTGCATAGACCGTTTTCGGCGCATTGCTGCCGCCTTCAAGGTACTCGACGCCGGTCGCGCGCGTGCCGTCAAACAGAATGCGATCGGTGGTCGCATGGGTAATGATCTTCAGGTTCGGACGCTTTTTCGCAGTATCAAGGTAGCCGCGCGCCGTGCTGGAACGACGGCCCTTTGGCGTAACAAAGCGGTCCATCGGGCCAAAGCCTTCCTGCTGATAACCGTTCAGATCGTCGGTACGCGGATAACCCGCCTGTACGCCTGCTTCAATCATCGCCGCAAACAGGACGTTGTTGTCCGGCTTACAGGTAGTGATGCTGACCGGACCTTCGCCGCCGTGATAGTCATTTGCGCCAATATCGCGCGTTTCTGACTTGCGATAGTAGGGCAGGCAGTCAAGATAGCTCCACTGCTCCAGACCGGGCGCTTTGGCCCAGTTGTCGAGATCCATCGCGTTGCCGCGGATATAGCACATGCCGTTGATCAGCGAAGAGCCGCCCAGTCCTTTACCGCGCCCGCACTCCATGCGGCGGTTATTCATATAGGGTTCCGGCTCGGTCTCATATGCCCAGTTGTAGCGCTTGCCCTGCAGCGGGTAAGCCAGGGCCGCGGGCATCTGGGTACGGAAGTCAAAGCGGTAATCGGGACCGCCCGCTTCCAGCAGCAGTACATTGACATTGCTGTCTTCGGTCAGACGGGTAGCCAGTACGTTTCCTGCGGATCCGGCTCCGATAATGACGTAATCAAATTCCATTAGTCGCTCCTCAGGTAAGCCTAATTAAAATACTGACTGAAAACGGGTCATTTCGATCTGCACCGATTTAACCTGTGTATAATTCTGCAGCGTCATCACGCCGTTCTCACGCCCGATCCCGGAGTGCTTGTAGCCGCCAACCGGCATTTCAGCTGCGGATTCGCCCCAGGTATTAATCCAGCAAATACCGGCTTCAATCTGGTGAATAACGCGGTGTGCACGATTAAGGTCCTGCGTGACCACGCCCGCAGCCAGACCATATTCGGTGGCATTCGCACGGCGCACGACCTCTTCTTCGCTCTCATAGGTAAGAATGGACATGACCGGACCGAAAATTTCTTCCTGCACGATAGTCATCTCGTCGCGGCAGTCGGTAAAGACGGTTGGCTCAACCCATGCACCTTTGTCAAAATCAGCGCCGCTCATGCGCTTACCGCCGCACAGCAGCGTGGCTCCTTCGCTGATGCCCGATTCGATATAGCGCATCACGTTGTCACGATGGGCAAAGCTCACCAGCGGGCCAAAGTTCGTGGCCGGATCGGTGAGATCGCCTGCTTTGATACGCGCAACCCGCTCGCTGATTCTGGCCTCAAATTCCGCTTTTACTGCAGCAGGAATAAAGACGCGGGTGCCGTTGGTGCAGACCTGACCGGAGCTGTAAAAATTCGCCATCATGGCGATGTCGGCGGCGAGATCGAGATCGGCATCCTCAAAAATGATCAGCGGAGATTTTCCGCCCAGCTCCATCGTGACATCTTTCAGCGTCGAGCCAGCGGCGTTTGCCATCACTTTCTTACCGCTGGCTACGCCGCCGGTGAAAGAGACTTTATCGATACCAGGATGGTCGGTCAGCAGCTGGCCGGTCACCGCGCCACGCCCGTTCAGGACGCTGAAAACACCATCCGGCACGCCGGCAGCAGTGTAAATCTCAGCCAGCTTCAGCGCGGTTAGCGGGGTAACTTCGCTGGGTTTAAAAATCATGGCGTTGCCTGCTGCCAGCGCCGGCGCCGATTTCCACAGCGCGATCTGGATGGGGTAATTCCATGCGCCGATCCCGGCCACCACGCCCAGCGGTTCGCGGCGGGTATAGACAAAAGAGGTGTCGCGCAGCGGGATCTGCTGACCCTCCAGTGAAGGGATCAGACCGGCATAGTACTCCAGCACATCTGCACCGGTGACAATATCCACCGCCTGGGTTTCGCTGAAAGGTTTACCGGTGTCCAGCGTTTCCAGCTCAGCCAGTTCATCGTTACGTTCGCGCAGGATCTCCACCGCACGCCGTAAAATGCGTGAACGCTCCATCGCCGTCATCGCAGCCCAGATTTTCTGGCCTTTTTTTGCCGCTTCGACGGCGCGATCAACATCCGCGCGCTCAGCTTCATGGATATCTGCCAGCACGTCCCCATTCGCAGGGTTGATACTCTGGAAGGTATTGCCCGCTGCTGAAGGGACAAATTTGCCATCAATGTAAAGGTGCTGTTCGGTGAATCGGGACATGGGTTCTCCTTCCTCAGTGATTCGGTGAGCCAGCCAGTTGCTGACGAATGAATTGGGTGGTAAGCGTTCTGGCAATGGCTAAATCAAAAGGCTTGCCGCTTAATGCGGCACGCAGCCACAAGCCATCAATCATAGAAGCCAGACCGTAAGCTGCCAGGCGGGCCTGCTCACGTGGCATTTCGTGGCGAAATTCGGCGGCCAGGCTGGAGAACAGACGACGACTGCTGACCCGCTCTAACCGGCCCAGCTGCGGCTGATGCATGCTGCTTGCCCAGAAGTCGAGCCACGCTTTCATGGCAGCGCTATGGAGCTGGGTATCATCAAAGTTACCTTCCACAATGGCCAGCAGGCGTGCTTCAGTGCTGGCGTCTGCCAGCGGCTTAAGCCGCATGGCAACCGCTTCGCGCAGCTGACGCGTAACATCGCGCATGGTGGCTTCCAGCAGGCCATTTTTGTCTTTGAAATAATGACTGATGATGCCGGTGGAGACGCCAGCCCGTCGGGCGATCTGCGCAATGGTGGCGTAGTTTATGCCTACGTCATTAATGGTATCCAGCGTCGCATCAATCAGCTGCCGGCGACGTATCGGCTGCATTCCTACCTTTGGCATCACTACCGCTCCACCTCAAATTGAGTCCCTATTAAAACTTTTTTTGATTGCACGTTCAATATAAAAAAGAAAGTTGTTAGGATGGTGTGCTTCGTTTGTTACAAAGCCAGACGGTACGCTACGCTGATAGCGATTTATCACCGTTCTCAACTAATGGAGGAAAAGCAGGGAGTACAACTACAAGGTCAGCCACACTGATCGTATAAAATTTTTGAGTAATTACAGGAAATTAACCAGAGGTTATCGATGATTAATCCACCTGCCAGTGAAAAAGACAGAATTAATCCCGTGGTGTTCTTCACCTCAGCCGGACTGATTCTGACATTTTCACTTGTCACCATTCTCTACAGCGACCTTGCGGCCGCCTGGATCCAGACAGCGGTAAACTGGGTCTCAACCACGTTTGGCTGGTATTACATGCTGGCTGCCACGCTCTATATCGTCTTTGTGGTCTATATGGCCTGCTCGCGCTATGGCGCAATTAAGCTCGGGCCGGAGCAGTCTAAACCGGAGTTCAGCCTGCTAAGCTGGTCGGCGATGCTGTTTGCCGCCGGTATTGGCATCGACTTAATGTTTTTCTCTGTTGCGGAGCCGGTATCACAATATATGCAGCCGCCGGAGGGCGCCGGACAAACCATGGAGGCTGCGCGTCAGGCGATGGTCTGGACGCTGTTTCACTACGGGCTGACCGGCTGGTCAATGTACGCATTGATGGGGATTGCGCTCGGCTACTTCAGCTACCGCTATAACCTGCCGCTCACGATTCGCTCTGCGCTCTATCCGATTTTTGGTAAACGCATCAATGGGCCGATTGGGCATACCGTGGATATCGCTGCGGTCATTGGCACCATATTTGGTATCGCCACAACGCTGGGTATCGGCGTGGTGCAGCTGAATTACGGCCTTAAGGTGCTGTTTGACGTTCCTGAAGGACTGACCGCGCAGATGGCGCTGATTGTCCTGTCAGTGATCATTGCGACTATCTCCGTGACATCGGGCGTTGATAAGGGCATCCGGATCCTGTCTGAGCTCAACGTGGCGCTGGCGCTCGGCCTGATCCTGTTTGTGCTGTTTATGGGCAAGACAGACTTCCTGCTGAACGCGCTGGTGCTGAACGTTGGCGACTATATCAACCGCTTTATGGGGATGACGCTGAATACCTTTGCGTTCGATCGTCCGACCCAGTGGATGAACAGCTGGACGCTGTTTTTCTGGGCATGGTGGGTCGCCTGGTCGCCGTTTGTTGGCCTGTTCCTGGCGCGTATCTCACGCGGCCGCACCATTCGCCAGTTTGTGCTCGGCACGCTGATCATTCCCTTTACGTTTACGCTGCTGTGGCTCTCTGTATTCGGTAACGCCTCGCTGTATGAAATCATTCACGGCGATGCCGGCTTTGCGCAGGAAGTGATGGCGCATGCCGAACGCGGTTTCTACAGTCTGCTGGCGCAATATCCGGCGTTTAAACTCAGCGCGTCCGTTGCCACCATTACCGGGATGCTGTTCTACGTTACCTCAGCAGATTCCGGTTCACTGGTACTGGGCAATTTCACTTCAAAGCTCAAGGATATCAACAGCGATGCGCCTAACTGGCTGCGCATCTTCTGGTCAATTGCGATTGGGGTGCTGACCATGGGCATGCTGATGACTAACGGAATTTCTGCACTGCAGAACACCACGGTCATCATGGGGCTGCCGTTTAGCTTTGTGATCTTCTTTGTGATGGCCGGCCTGTGGAAATCGCTGAAGGTGGAAGATCATCGCCGGGCAAGTGCCGTGCGTGAAACCGCGCCTTATATTCCCTCAAGCAGCGATCGCCTGAGCTGGAAGAAGCGGCTGTCACGCCTGATGAACTATCCGGGTACGCGCTATACGCAGCGGATGATGGAAACGGTTATCTATCCGGCGATGGAAGATGTGGCGAAAGAGCTGGAGCTGCGCGGGGCGCACGTAATGCTGGAGAAAATGCCGGCTGAAGAGGGGCAGGCGCTGGGGCACCTTGAACTGCGCGTTGATCTGGGTGAAGAGCAGAGCTTTATGTATCAGGTCTGGCCACAGCAATATTCAATTCCCGGCTTTACCTACCGCGCCCGCAGCGGTAAATCGCACTACTACCGGCTGGAGACCTTTTTACTGGAAGGAAGTCAGGGCAACGATTTGATGGACTACAACAAGGAGCAGGTGATTATCGATATTCTCGATCACTATGAGCGTCACCTGAACTTTATCCATCTGCATCGTGAAGCACCGGGCAGTAATCTGACCTTCCCTGAGATGTAACTCCACGGGCAGCAGCGACAACGCGGCTGCCCGTTTTCTTTCTCGTCTGCCTCGCGCATTCCTGTCAGAGAGCTAGACTCACTAGCTGCTGTTAAGGGGAATTTTATGAAACTGGGTTTTGCGTGTAAGTATTTCGATCATGAGGCGAAGCAGCCTTTCCCATTCAAAAGCACCACCCGCACCCGCTTTCTGGGCATGGAGGGTGAGGCCGCCGCTACGCTGCTGATTGGGCTGGCCCGCACCAATCTCACCAACCTTTACGCGATGATCGGGCAGCTGGCCACGCTGCCCGATGCGCTGCGCATGATGCGTATCGGCAGCGATGTGCTGCCGCTCTATACCGTACCGCAGGCGACGCCGATTTATCGCGAGGCGATGTCGGAACTGGCACCGCTGTTTGCCCGCTGCGGCGAACTGGCGCGGGCCAGCAATGTCCGTCTCTCGTTTCACCCCGGGCAATATACGGTGCTGGCGTCGGATAATGAGGGCGTAGTGGAACGCGCAATTGAGGATGTCGAATATCACGCCATGTGCGCCGTCCTGATGGGCTATGGCCAGCATTTTCAGGATTTCAAAATCAATATTCATATGAATGGCAAAAATGGCTTTGCCGGCTTTCGAGACGCGTTTATGCGGCTCAGCCCTGAGGCGCGTAATATGCTGACGGTGGAGAATGATGAGGTTTCCTGCGCGCTGGATGATGTGCTGCAGGCGCGGGAGCTTTGTGCGGTGGTACTGGATATTCACCACCACTGGGTAAAAGAGAATGCCTTTATCAAGCCTGATGATAGCCGGATCGCACACATCATCGACTCCTGGCGCGGCGTCCGCCCGGTGCTGCACTACTCAATTGCGCAGGAAGGGTTGATCCCCGATCACGGTTTCCCCGATCAGAACGCGCTGGCGGCTTCTAAAATGAAGCTGCGTGCGCATTCTGATTACTTCTTCAATCAGACGCTAAATGACTGGGTGCTCTCGTTTGACCAGTTCGATATCATGTGCGAAGTCAAAATGAAAAACCTTGCCCGCGACCGGCTCTATTTCTATGCGCTGGAGCGCGGCGGCCACGCTACGGCGCCGTGATCACAATAGCGACGCGGCGGTTCTGCGCCCGTCCCTGCGAGGTACTGTTGCTGGCAACCGGTACCCGCATGCCCAGCCCGCGCGTCACAATGTTCTCGCGCGGGACGCCGCTGCTGGCGGCCCACTGCTGTGCGACAGCATCAGCCCGCCTGAGTGAAAGCTGCTGATTATAACCCGCTTCACCGTAGTTATCGGTATGACCATCAATGCGCAGATGCGTAATACCGGTGGCTGCCAGCGTGCCGGCCGTGGAGGCGATGCGCTGTTTACTGGCTGCGGTAAGTTCTGACTCATTAATGCCAAACAGAATACGGTTGGGTAACCCCAGCCCCCAGCCTTCGCTGTTCTGACTGAACCCCTCCTGCTGCAGCGCCGCAACCTGGGCACGGGTAAACCCGCCGGACTGGCAGCCCGCGCAGGTGAGTATCAGCGCCATCAGGCAACCATAGATTTTCACAGCCGATCCTTATTCAGTTTTTTGTTTTTATACATATGCAAATCTGCCCTCTCCAGCAGTGAGGCCACGCTGTCGCCAGACTGCGCCCAGGCATAGCCGATGGTGACCGAGGTGGTAATAGTGCGGTCTTCGCTGAGCGCGATAGGCTGGCGCACCGCGTGCTGTATGGCATCCTGAAGTTCCTGCAGCCGGGCAGGGGTGGTGCGGCTGGTCAGGACCATTGCGAACTCATCGCCCCCCATGCGTGCGACCAGATCGCCCTCTGAGACCAGGCCAGCCAGGCGTTCAGCGGTGGCTTTCAGCACTTCATCCCCGGCAGCGTGTCCCCAGCTGTCGTTAATGCATTTAAAGCGGTCACCATCCAGAAACAGCAGCGCAAAGCGCGGCGGCGTTAACGGACGATCGAGCAATTGCGCCAGCCGCGCCACAAAAGCAGAACGGTTCGCCAGACCCGTAAGCGGATCCGTCAGCGCTTTTTCTGCCAGCGAACGGTTATCACGCAGCAGCGATGCTTTCAGCGTCTGCATCTCACTCAGCAGCGCGTTCAGATCGCTGGAGAGCAGCTGAAACTCATTGATTGGCTCAGGCGGCACGCGCTGGGTAAAATCACCGGTGCGGATCACATAGTGAATGGCGCGCGTGATAGTGCGCATGGAGAGCAGAATGCCGCGATGGAGAAACTCGCTCAGCATAAAAGAGATCACCAGCACGCATAGCATGCCGCAGGTCAGGATCAGGATGGAGTAGTGGATAAACTCGCTGGCGCCATTCACCGTTCCGGCCAGCGACAGGCTGCCGGCCCGGGTACCCGCGTGCTGTATATCCACGGTGACCGGACTGGCGTAGATCCACTGCCGCAGCTGTTTTTCATAGAAGCCGCTGTGCTCGCGGCGGTTGACCCAGTCAACCAGTACAGTATGGCTGGCGGTAACCAGCTGCGCCGACGCAAACATCCCTTCATCACCCAGCATGGCAATCTTACTGTGCGCATCATAGCTGTCTTCAAACACCGTTGCCGCAGTAAGACTGGTGCTCAGCGTGGTGGCCGTCAGCGCCAGATTGCGGTTTTCATAACGTTTAATAAAGTAGAGAGAGGTCGAGGTCATCAGCAGCCAGCACAGCAGCAGGATCACCGCTGCATTTATGGTGCTGATGCGGCGCAGGCGACCGCGCAGTGATGAACCCTGACGTTTTCTCAGTAAAAATTTCATCTTATTGGTTCTCTTTACGCGACAGCATCAGCACATCGGGACTGACTTTGACGCCGCTGCGTGCCAGTGAATCGAGATTCACCGAAAAACGGGTACGTTCCTCACCAAAAATCATACAGAAAGTGGCGCCGGTTGCGCAGTCAGGGTTATTTTCCGCCATGCTAAGCACTGCTTTATCAGGCATTGCTGCCAGAGCCGCGTGCTGCTGAGCCGGGGTTTCCGTACCGAAATAAACTGCATCACAATGCAGCGCGGAGAGTCTGCCGGTGCTGTCAGCGCGCACGACGCTGAACGGCGTGGCAGGCGGTGCGTCGGCTGATGAAAGCGTAAGATGGCGGGCGGAGGTCAGGATACAGAGCTGCGGAACCTGCACCGGCGGTGGCCAGCGGGTAAAACTGAGGATGCCGCTGACAATGCGGTTAGCGCGATTGTCAGCAGCATGATCGGCGGCGTATGCCATCCGCCCGCTAAGCAGCACCAGCAGCGCAGGCAGTGCGCAGCAGAGCCAAAGGCAGGATCCTTTTGAATAGGGAGCAGGAAATCCTTTTATCTGCATGGCACTGTTCCGGGTCGGTAAAGCCGGGATAGTACCATTCTTCCGCACCAATACGCATCTGCGGCCCGTTGCAGTCGCTACAGAAGCGGCAAAATTTTACTCAAAACCAAGATCGCGTCCGTTACTGGCGATGACTTTTTTATACCACCAGAATGATTTTTTACGCGTGCGCTGCAGGGTGCCGTTGCCCATGTCGTCCCGGTCAACGTAGACCAGGCCGTAACGTTTACTCATTTCACCCGTAGAAGCGGCGACCAGATCGATACAGCCCCAGGTGGTATAGCCCATAACCGGTATACCGTCGGCGATCGCCTCTGCCATAGCTTCAATATGCTGCTGCAGATAGCTGATGCGGTAGTCATCATGGATCTCACCGGCGGCGGTAAGCTCATCGCGTGCGCCGAGGCCATTCTCCACCAGAAACAGCGGCTTCTGATAGCGGTCATACATCATATTCATGGTGATGCGCAGGCCCAGCGGATCAATTCCCCAGCCCCAGGCGCTGCGCGCGACGTGCGGGTTGTTCAGCGATTTGACAACGTTGGCGGCGCTGCTGTTCTGCTCATTCATCTCTGCCGAGGCGCAGCGGGAGGCGTAATAGCTGAAGGAAATAAAATCCACCGTGTGACGCAGAATGGCTGCATCTTCATCCGTTATTTCAAGGGTAACCCCTTTTTCGCGGAACAGCCGTGCGCTGTAGGCCGGATAGGCTCCGCGCGCCTGAACATCAATAAAGAACAGGTTTTCACGATCTTTCTGCAGGGCGGCCCAGACATCCTCTGGCTTGCACGACCATGGATAGAAGTTACCGCCCGCCAGCATGCAGCCCACCTGGTTCTGCGGATTAACCTCATGGGCGATCTTTGTGACCAGCGCGCTGGCCACCAGTTCATGGTGCGCCGCCTGATATTTCACCTGCTCATGATTTTCACCAGGCTCAAACACCAGACCTGCGCCTGAAAAGGGACTGTGCAGCAGGATATTAATTTCATTGAACGTCAGCCAGTATTTTACCAGACCATCAAACGCGTCAAAGCAGGCACGCGCGTACCGGGCAAAGAAATCGATCATTTTGCGATTGCGCCATGAGCCATATTCAATGACCAGATGCATCGGCACATCAAAATGACAGAGCGTAACCAGTGGCTCAATGCCGTATTTGCGGCATTCGGTAAAGACCTGACGATAAAAAGCGATGCCGTCTGCATTCGGCGTCAGTTCGTCACCGTCGGGAAATAGCCGGCTCCAGGCGATGGACGTGCGAAAGACGGTAAAGCCCATTTCTGCCATCAGCGCGATATCTTCTTTATAGCAATGATAGAAATCGATAGCGTCGTGGCTGGGATAGAATTCATCTTCGCGCAGCGTAAATCGCTTTTCCAGCCCCAGCTTGACCGCCATACGGTTAGCGCCATGCGGGATCATATCCACCGTGGTCAGCCCTTTACCACCGGCCAGATAACTTCCTTCAGACTGGTTGGCGGCTAACGCACCGCCCCACAAAAAACCGGACGGAAATGGCGTGTCAGACATAAAAACCTCAATCATTAACGGGTAGGGATGGCAACGTTTCCGGTTGCCGGCTGCGGCTTCTCTGCTGGTGCGGCAACAGGAATATCCTCAAAGCCGAGCAGCAGCGTCAGCACAAATGAAACCACTACAGACAGCACCATGACGCCGCCAACCCAGACAATGCTCATGGGATTAGCAGGATCAAAAAACTGAACGCTGGTAAACAGGCCCGGTGAAGCCATAGAGTGGCTGGCGAGTCCGCCGATGCCGGCCACTGCACCGCAGATAAAGCCGCTGATCAGGCTGGCGATCAGCGGGCGGCGCAGCCGTACGGCCACACCGTACAGCGCTGGCTCGGAAATACCGGCCACAATTGCAGAAGCCGCGGCGGCAAAAGCGGTCTGTCGCAGCTCCGGATTTTTGGTTTTAAACGCGACCGCCAGCGACGCACCGCCGAGCGAGAGGTTGGCACCGATCTCTGACGGCATCACCATGCCCTCTTTGCCGGTTTCAGCGATGGTCTGAATAATGGTGGGAGTAAAGACGCGGTGCATACCGGTCATTACCAGCAGCGGCCATAGCGCACCCATAATGGCGACCGAAAGCCAGCCCAGATAGCCATGAATGGTATAGACCAGAGCAGAGATACCGCTGCCAATCCAGATCCCCAGCGGTCCGACAAGCAGAATCGCTACCGGTGCGGCCAGCAGCACAATCAGCATCGGCTTGAGAAAGTTTTTGGTGACGGCAGGGGTAATGCGATCAACCCCGCGTTCGATCCAGGAGAGGAGCCAGGTCATCACCAGTGCGGGGATCACCGTATAAGTATATTTCACCGCGGTTACCGGAATAAACGCGAACTCCACTGCCTGACCCTGCGCGGCTTTCGCCATCAGATCGATGAAGTTGGGGTGCACCAGCACACCGGCAATAGCGATCGCCAGCGACATATTGGTTCTGAATTTAAGAGCGGCTGATGCAGCGACCATCACCGGCAGGAAAAAGAAAGCGCCGTCGCCAATGACGTTGAGAATAATCAGCGTGGAGCTGCCTTTTTCCAGCACGCCGCCCATCTCCAGCATCATCGCCAGCAGCTTAACCATCGAGCCACCGATGATAGCCGGGATCAGCGGTGACATGGTGCCCACCAGCGCATCAAGAATACCGGCCCCGATACGGCGCAGCGTGATTTTACGGGCCGGCGCGGCTGCCGTGGCAGAAGCATCTGGCGTGCCGAGCTGCTGCACAGCCTGATAAGCGAGGTTCACGTCATTGCCAATGATCACCTGACACTGGGTATCGGTGTAGACCACGCCCATGACGCCCGGGATCGCTTTTAGCTCTGCGTCATTGATCTTCTCACGTGCGCTCACAACAAAACGCAGTCGCGTCATACAGTGGGTCACTGCCGTAATGTTCTCCAGACCGCCAAGCGCAGCGACAATAGAACGGGCGGCATCAGCGTACTTATTCGCCATGATGTCTGTCTCAGTTTTCAGGGTAAGAGTGTCCGGCAGCAGGCTGCCTGTTTTTTATTCATGAGAAACCGGTTTCACAAAATCATGAGGCGTGTAATGTGTTCGGGCAAGGTATTTAAAATTTAATGTTCTCAATTGTGACGCAGATCAGATGCCTTCGGGCGGGGCAAAACATAATTTCTATGCGTTTCCTGATACTTAGATAAACTCAGAGCAGGAGACCCTAAACAGGCAGATTATGACCACCATTACTGAAGTAGCAAAACGCGCGGGTGTATCAAAAGCGACAGTGTCACGCGTCTTGTCAGGCAACGGCTACGTCAGCCAGGATACGCGGGAAAAAGTGTATGCAGCCATTGCCGAAACCGGCTTCCGGCCTAATCTGCTGGCGCGCAATCTGGCGACGCGCTCCAGCCAGACAATTGGTCTGGTCATTACCAATACCCTCTACAGCGGCAGCTATTTTACCGAGATGATGCAGCATTCAGCACGCATGCTCGAGCAGCAGGGACGCCAGCTGTTGCTGGTCGACGGCAAACACAGTGCGGCAGAAGAGCGGGCAGCCATTGAATTTCTGCTCGATCTGCGCTGCGATGGCGTCATTATTTATCCACGCTTTCTTTCCATTGAAGAGATGGACAGCATCATCGCTCAGCACCGCCATCCGATTCTGGTGATCAACCGTCGCCTGCGTCAGCACACCAGCTACTGCATCTTTGCCGATCAGCACGCCACCAGCGCGGCAGCAGTTGAGCAACTTATCCTGCTGGGGCATCGCGAGATCGCGTTTATTACCGGATCGCTGGATTCGCCTACCGGACGCGAGCGCCTGGCGGGTTATCAGGCGGCGCTGGCGAAGCATGGCATTGCGTTTGATCCCGCACGGGTGGTGGAAGGGCGCTGGCAGGCGGAACAGGGCGTCAGGGCTATTGAGCAGCTGGTAGCGCAGCAGATCCGCTTCAGCGCAGTGGTGGCAGGCAATGATGAAATGGCAATCGGCGCGCTCAGGGCGCTGGCCGCTCAGGGAATTGCCGTGCCGCAGCAAGTGGCGGTGGTGGGGTTTGATGATATTCCACTCGCGCCGTATACCATTCCGTCGTTGTCGAGCGTAAAAATGCCGGTGACAGAGATGATCCATGAAACCATTGCCCGTCTGGTTGCCATGCTTGACGGCGGCGATCTGAGGCCCGGTGCGCCGTACACCGGCACGCTTATCCGGCGCGAATCTCTGGCTGCAGGCCCCTGGTTTTCCCGCGATGATCAGTGATTAAGCAGCGCCTGCCGGAAGGAGAGAATATGCACCCGCGTAGCCGCTTCCGCCTGTTGTACATCACCCTGTTCCAGCGCAGAAATAATCGCTTCATGCTCGGCGATCACCTCTTCCATGTGCCGGACGCTGGAGAGCGTG
Organism: Pantoea sp. SIMBA_079; assembly: GCF_046940275.1. Classification (NCBI taxonomy): domain Bacteria; kingdom Pseudomonadati; phylum Pseudomonadota; class Gammaproteobacteria; order Enterobacterales; family Erwiniaceae; genus Pantoea; species Pantoea sp. SIMBA_079. The sequence continues at coordinate 236,884 of NZ_JAWRYR010000002.1, forward strand.
GTGGCCCAGAAGCGCTGTGCCTGGGCATGAATAATGCTCAGAATATCGGTGAGACGCCGGTTTCCGGCGATCTCCGCCAGTCCCTGATGAAATTCCCGATCCAGCAGCATCATCGTCTCTCTTTCATGCGCCGCACCGGCATGTGCGATTTGCTGATTAAGCTGTCGCAGGGCGGCAATCTGCGCGTCACTGATACGTGCCACAGCCAGCCTGACGCATAACGCTTCATTTACCAGCCTGACTTCAATCAGTTCAAGTGCATCATCAATAGAGAGCGGCGAAACCATGACGCCTTTACGGGGAATGATCTGCAGCAAACCCTCTGTAGCCAGCCGGTGCACCGCCTGGTTGACCGGCGTGCGCCCCATCTGCAGATCTTCCATCACCTGGGCCGTATTCAGATAGTCGCCGGGTTTATAACGCAGCGTGATCAGGCGATGTTTAAATGCCAGATAGGCTCGCTCATTCAGTGAAAGCGTTTTTCCCTCCGCCTGCGGGTTCACATTTTCAGCCATTACGTCACTCATTACGCACATCCTTTTTTGGGTACTGAGACATATTACACAAAAACCTGGCATGAAATTGGCTACTTTGAAATCACAGTGAAATTTCACAGGCATTTCAAGCCAGGAGAAAAACCATGCAGCTACGTTTCACCACGCAGGATAACCCGCCTCTGGCGCTGGACGTTACCATCAGCCGACTGGTTATCGCGGGCTGGGCCGGCCGCGATCGTGAGGCCGTATTGCACCATATCCGTGAACTGGAGGCGCTGGGTGTGCCCGCTCCTGGTGCAGTGCCGCTGTTCTATCGCGCTACACCGACGCTGCTGAGCCAGCAGGCAAACGTGGATGTGGTGGGAGAGCAGACGTCAGGAGAAGCTGAGCCGTTTGTCTTTTTTCACAAGGGGGAGTGCTGGGTTTCGCTTATCTCTGACCACACCGATCGCCATCTGGAAACCTTCAGCGTGGCGCTTTCAAAACAGGTATGCGTTAAACCGGTTGCGCAGCAGGCATGGCGCATGGCAGAGGTTGCCGCACACTGGGACCAGCTGGAGCTGCGTGCCTGGATAAAGGAAAACGGCGACTGGGTCACTTACCAGTGCGGCACGCTTGATGCACTGCTCTCTCCGCAGGAGCTGATGACGCGGTTCTCCGGTAAGGCGAGTGAAGAGGAGGGATTTGCGCTCTCCTGCGGCACGCTGTCGGCAATCGGGGGAATTCGTCCCGCTGCAGCGTTTCGCATGGCGCTGCATGACCCGGTGCTGAATCGCACGCTGGAACACAGCTATTCGCTGTCCACTCTGCCGGTTATTGCCTGATGGAGACGCGCCTTATGACAACCTTATGGCAGGCAAGCCAGCAGCTGCAGGCCGGCGAAACCACATCGGTGGCGCTGACAGCACAGGCGCTGGCGGCAATTCAGGCGGAACAGGGCGAGGGCACGCGCGCGTTTACACAGGTGTGGGCAGAACAGGCGCAGCAGCAGGCGATCGCTGCCGATGCGCGCCGGGCGCGCGGTGCAGCACGCTCACCGCTCGATGGTGTGCCGGTCAGTATTAAAGATCTGTTTGACGTCGCAGGTATGCCCACGCTGGCCGGATCACGGCTGCCCGGTTTTTCTCCGGCGGCGGCAGACGCCACTGTTGTGCAGCGTCTGCTGCAGGCGGGCGCCGTGATCGTAGGGAAAACCAATATGACGGAATTTGCGTTTTCCGGTCTGGGTATTAATCCGCATTACGGCACGCCTGCCAACCCGTGGCGGCGGCAGGAAAAACGCATTCCGGGTGGCTCATCGTCCGGTGCGGCAGTGGCCGTTACTGATGGTATGTCAGCCGGCTCCGCAGGCACGGATACCGGCGGCTCGGTACGTATTCCGGCCGCACTCTGTGGTCTGACCGGCTTTAAGCCCAGCGCCAGCCGTATCGATCAGCAGGGCACGCTGCCGCTGGCACCGTCGCTCGACAGTATCGGCACGATTGCTCATGACGTCCGGAGCTGCTGGCTGCTGGATAGCGTTATTGCCGACGCGCCGCTGACGCCTGAGCCGCGCAGTCTGGCTGACGCCCGGTTCCTGATCCCCCAAACCCGCGTGCTCGACGGCCTGGATGAGAGCGTCAGCGTAGCCTGGCAGCGCGCGCTCAAAATACTGCGCGAAGCGGGTGCGACGCTGACAGAGCAGCCGATGCCTCTGCTGGACGAGCTGGATACCCTCAACGCGCGCGGCGGTATCACCGCGTATGAAGCCTGGCAATGGCACCAGGCGTGGGTGGAGAGCTATCCGGCAGCGTACGATGCGCAGGTGTTGGTGCGGATCCGGCGCGGCAGCGCGCTGACACAGCAGGACGCCGCGCAGCTCTATCAGCAGCGCCGGGCGTGGCAGCAGCAGGTCAGCGCGGCCCTGTTGCCTTTTGACGCGCTGCTGATGCCCACTGTGCCGCTGATCGCCCCCACCATTACCGAACTGGAGGATGAAGAGCGCTACCGCGAAGTCAATCTGCTGATGCTGCGCAACACCAGCGTGATCAACATGCTGGATGGCTGCGCCATTTCACTGCCCTGTCATACGCCCGGCGATGCGCCTGTCGGCCTGACGATCGCCTCAGTTCATAACCAGGATGCAGCGCTGCTTAGCTGGGCCGCTGCTGCCGAATCTGCCCTGCAACGGAGTTTATCCCATGAGTAATCCCCACGGTATGCTGTTTGTCGCCACCAATGTAGCACCCGAAGATGAGGCTGATTTTAACCAATGGTATGACCATGAACACGTTGAAGAGCGTGTCGCCATTGAAGGCTTTCTCAGCGGCACGCGCTATCGTGCCGTAGCCGCTGCGCGCCGCTATCTGGGCCTTTATGAAACCGCCTCCCAGGAGACTTTTACCAGCGCCGCTTATCACGCCGCCTTTACGCGCCAGACGGAATGGTCAGTCGCAAATCTTAACCGGATGATTGATCCGATGCGGCGGGTTTGCGCCGTGACGCACCGGCATGGCCGGGGTCAGGGCGCGCACCTTGCCATGTTGACCCTGCCTGCAGGTCCTGACGGCGCGGCGCTGCAGGCGTGGCAGCAGCATCTGCAGCAGGTACCGGGCTATATCTCCTCCTGCCTGCTGACGCCGGATGTGTCACTCAGCACGCCGTTGCCGCGCGAAACCCATGCCCATCGTCCGATGCAGTCCATGCTGCTGCTGCACTGTGCTGATGAAACCGCCTGCATCGCGCTGGCCGATCGGGCCGCCCAGGCATTTCATGCTGATGCCGAGCGCTACGCGCTGAGCTGGCAGCTTACCCGACAGGAGATCTCCTATGAGTAATAACGACTCCACTCTGCCACAGGTATCACAGCCTGACGTCACGCACTCTGCCGCTACAGGCGCAAGTAAAACCCGGCGGCTGGCCGCTGCCAGTTCCATCGGTACGGCGCTGGAATGGTACGACTTTACCGTTTACAACATCATGGCGGCGCTGGTGTTTAACCATGTCTTTTTCCCCAGCTTCGATCCGCTGGTCGGCACCATTCTGGCGTTCTCAACGTATGCCGTTGGCTATGTGTCCCGTCCGGTAGGCGGCTTTATCTTTGGGCATCTTGGCGACGTGGCCGGGCGTAAAGCGGTGCTGGTTACGACGCTGGTGATTATGGGCGTCACGACGGCTCTGATGGGGATGCTGCCCGGCTACGCCAGCTGGGGGATCTGGAGTCCGGTGCTGCTGGTCGCGCTGCGGTTTATTCAGGGCATTGCACTCGGCGGCGAATGGGCTGGCGCAGTACTGCTCTCGATGGAACACGGTGAAGCCACCAAGCGCGGGCGTAACGCCTCATTTGCGCAGGTAGGGCCGTCGTGCGGCACGCTGATTGGCACCGGGTTTATCACGCTTGTGACCCTGTCACTGAGCGGCGAGGCCTTTCAGGAATGGGGCTGGCGCATACCGTTTTTGCTGAGCCTGCTGCTGGTTATGTTTGGGCTGTGGCTGCGCCGTGGTGTTGATGAGACACCGACTTTCAGGGCAATGAAACAGGCTGATAAAACCACTCAGGCCCCGCTTAAAGAGGTGTTTACCCATCATCGACGTGCGCTGCTGATTGCCGGTGGTTCACGTATCGGCTCTGATGTGCTCTATGCGCTGGTGGTGGTCTTTACGCTGACCTACGTGACCACGGTGCTGCAGCTGCCGCGTCCGTTAGCGCTGCTGGCCACCATGCTTGGTGCCATCGGCAATGCGATTACGGTACCGATGTTCGGCGCCTTATCCGATCGTCTGGGCCGCCGTCCGGTCTATATTGGCGGTGCAGTGCTGGGCGTGATCTGGAGCTTTGTCTTTTTTGTCCTGCTCGACAGCTCTCAGCCGGTGCTGATTGTACTGGCGGTGATAGTCGGGCTACTGATCCATGCGATTATGTACGGTCCGCAGGCAGCTTTTGTGACCGAGCAGTTTCCCGGTCATGTGCGCTATGCCGGCTCCTCACTCGCCTACACGCTGGCCGGTATCATCGGCGGCGGCTTTGCGCCGCTGATTATCACTTCGCTATACCGTGAGTCGGGTAGCACTCTGTGGGTATCTCTTTATGTGTCCCTGGCGCTGCTGATCACGCTGCTTGCCCTGTGGAAAGCGAAAGAGACTGCGCACAAGCCACTATGAATGTCGCTGGCGAGGGACCGCCGCATTTTTTCGCATCGGGTTATCGTCCGGCACCGTCATCACAATTTGTGCCAGCGGACCCGGACGTCCAATGTAGTAACCCTGTACCGCGTCGCAGGCAAGCGCCTGCAGCTGCGCCATATGTCCGGGGGTTTCCACCCCTTCAGCCGTAACTGACAGCGAATAGGCTCTGCCCAGCCCAATCATATTCTCCACGACCTGACGCGCCTGCGGTGACTCACCCAGGGGGAAAATAAACGATTTGTCGATCTTAAGGCCATCAAACGGAAACGCGCGCAGATAACAGAGCGAAGCGTAACCGGTGCCAAAATCGTCAATCAGAAATTTTACGCCGAGAGCTTTAACTGCCTGCATGGTCGCCAGCGTTTTTTCAGGATCGCTCAGCAGTGCGTTCTCTGTGACTTCTATCTCCAGCCGGTGATTGGGCAGGCCGCTGAGCTGAAGCACCTGCGCAATACGTGACGGCAGCGCATCATTCTGGAGTTCCGTCGCTGAGATATTGACTGATACGGATAGCGCTGGCTCAAACTGAACAATATCGCTGCAGGCGCGCAGCAGCACCCAATCGCTTAGCGCGCTGATCAGGCCGGTCTCTTCCGCCAGCGGGATGAACTGATCGGGCATCAGCAGACCCAGTCGCGGATGCTGCCAGCGTACCAGCGCTTCTACTGCTGTGACCTCTCCGGCTGCCAGCGCATAACGTGCCTGGTAAACCAGTGCCAGCTGTTCACTGTTTATCGCATCGCGCAGTTCATGCTCCAGCTCGCGGCGCTGCACAATTTTTTCTTCCATATCGCGATCAAAAAAGACCCACTGATTGCGTCCGCTATTTTTCGCCTTATACAGAGCAATATCGGCATAACGCAGCAGATCGCTGGCGTTATCGGCATCCTGCGGCGCCAGTGCAATGCCCAGACTGGCCCCGATGTGCAGCGTGTTGTCACAGACCTCAAACGCGTCATTGATACGCGCTATCAGCTGCTGACACAGCGCGACAATACGATCGCGGCTGTTCATTTCAGGCAGGATTGCCACAAACTCATCGCCCCCCAGGCGCGCCACCAGTCCGTGACTGCCGAGGCAGGCGCGGATACGGCCCGATACTTCATGCAGAACCTTGTCGCCTGCAGTGTGACCATAGATATCATTGACCGGTTTAAACTTATCCAGATCGATCATGATAATCGCCAGGCGATGTTGCGGATCGGATGGCAGACTGAGTTTTCCCGTCAGGAATTCTTGCATCTGCACCCGATTAGCCAGCCCGGTCAGCTCATCAAAATGGGAGAGGTAGTGCGCCCGCGCCTGCGCCTCATACTCCAGCGTGATGTCCGTAGCGCTGCCGCGAAAACCGCTGACGCCCTGAGTCAGCATCACCTCTTTCAGCGTCAGGTTGCAGTAGCGCATGTGTCCCTGCGCAGAGCGATAGCGGCAACCGGTCAGGGTTAGCTGGCCGCCGGACTGCTGAAACAGCATCAGGCGGCTGCGATATTTCTCGTAATCAAGCAGAAAATCCGCCAGCGTCCGCTGTATCCACTCCTGGCTGCTGAAGCCGGTTACTACCGGAAAACGTCCTGAAATCCAGACCAGGCGCAGCTGACTGTCCATTTCCCAGATCCAGTCCGTAGTGGTTTCTGCGATGTCGCGAAAGCGCCGTTCGCTGGCGCTCAGGGCGAGCTGGCTCTGTCCCAGTAACCAGGTGCTTTCATCATTAAGCTGCGCTTTGCGCAGCGCGCTGCGCATCAGCATCAGTGCGGTAAACAGCGAGAGCAGCATAATCAGCACCAGCAGAGGCAGTAATTCTGTCAGCAGCGCACCGCCGGGATTCGCGCTGCGCCAGATCAGCGCAACCTGCTTATCACCCACAGCGATCAGCAGGTGCGGAGAGGCAGGCCGGGCAGCAGGTGATGCGTCCAGATGAAGGTTGTGAATGCCATACTCCTGACCCAGCTTAAGCAACTTCTGTGGCGTCAGGCGATCTGTGAAAACCATTAGCGAGGGCGGGCCAGGCAGCGTTGTTACGCTGCGGTCGCCACCTGGCGTAATCCATGCCGCGCTATACAGCGTAAGCTGCGCGTCCGCCAGCACGTAGTCACTGATCGCATTGCCCGCGCTCGCCTGCAGCTGTGCTTTAATGCGGCGCAGCGGATCGGTGCCCAGCCAGAGGGCAAGTGAGCGCGCTTCCGGCCGGCCACGGATCACACTGTAGCGCGTTTCATCCTGCGGCGAGATCACAAATACCCCCTCATAGGCGAAGGTATCAAACAGCGACGCGCCAAGATTCTGATTATCCCATGCCCAGCGGCGGTTCAGCGTGCGGTGCAGGTTCTGGTATGCCTCACCCCATCCGGCATTATCAGAGAGGTGAAACTGCATCACCGCTTGTCTCGTCTGAAGCGCCTTATCCAGCAGCAAAGATTGCTGGCGATCCGATTGCTGATTTAAATCGCTGGCGATAAACATCAGGCTGATAAACGCACCGGTAAAGGCCAGCAGGATCAGTAATACCATCATCATCATTGGCTGACGGATCAGTCCACGCATTTGCCCACGTGAGGGGGAGTCGACAAAAGAGGTCTTCGCTATCATAGGCTTAATACGCTGAGTAAAATGACATTACAAAAGTATGTTCAGGTTATCGGCACAGGTCAGTAAAACCTGATGCATAAGCGCGATTTTACGCCGTGATAACCCTGCCTGAGAGCCAGTGCGAAAAATATGCAGGCTGTAAAACTGAATCTGACGGGGCATAGTTAATAACCGGCCCTGAATAAACGTGCGTTCCGGTTCTTCAGCACAAGTATAGTCAGCTCCGCAGACATGGCGGGGGAGCAAAATGACTGAAATGTGTGGCCATAAATTTTTATAACGCTTTTCTTTTTAATTAAGATAATTTTAATCTTAATAGGAATAAGCCTTATTGATTGTAAATCTGCGTAAGTGATAATTTGACTTATGTCTACCTCTTACTTTTACTGAGAACATCATGCAGGCTCGTATTACTCACCTCGACGGGATGCGCGGTTTAGCTATTCTGATGGTTATCGCCTATCACGCCTGGGCGCGCTGGCCAGAACTGCTGCCTTATGTCGCCGCTACTCAGCATCTGCCGCTATTTTCTTTTGGCTGGGCTGGTGTGCAGCTCTTTTTTATGATCTCGGGCTTTGTTATTTTTATGACGCTTGATAAATCAGAGAGCTATATTAGCTTTCTGCAAAAGCGCTGGCTGCGGCTATTTCCGGCGATGTTAATTGCCAGCCTGCTGCTCTATATAGCCGGAGGATTTTTTCCGGAATGGTCGCTTATGACCCCCTATGCGAAAAACCTGCTGCCGGGGCTACTGTTTATTAATCCTGAGACGCTGACGCAGTTAACCGGCATTTCGTTTCACTCTATGGCGGGCTCATTCTGGTCGCTCTACGTTGAAGCGCTGTTTTATCTGATTATCGGCGCTGTCTATTTCACTGCGGGACGTAAATTTTGTCTGCCGGCGCTGATTTTGCCGATGCTGTTACTCTCTGCTGCTTCAGTGGTTAAGTCACTCGGTTATCCGCTGCTGGTGGACATTATCTCCAAACTGGGATTTATTCATTACGCCTGGTTTATGGTGGGTTGCCTGGTCTATGAACGCTTGCACGGGCGCGACAGACGCTACCACTATCTGCTGGTTGCGCTCGCGCTGCTGATTAATTTTAGCTACTACGTTAAGAACAGCGGGGCAGTTGCGCTGATACCGCTGGTAGCAGTGCTGCTGTTTTTTATTGCCAGCTTCAGAATGACGCGGATCCAGCATGTCCTGTCACTGCGACTGTTTACCGCTACAGGTTTCATCAGTTATGCCCTCTATCTGATCCATGAAAATTTGATGATAGCGATGCTGATTAAGGTGAATCACATTATTAAAAGTGACACTGTCATGATGATATTGCCGCCGGTTATGGTTATTGTGCTGTCGGGCGTAGCTTACCTGATCACCCGGTACGCAGAGCCGGCGCTGCGCCGCGCGCTGCAGAAAAAACGGCTGCCGGCCACACCGGCCACGGGCAGCGACGTTTGACAGTGAGCGGGAAGCGACAGCCTCCCGCCCGTTTCAGACATCAAGGCGGTGAATAACGTTAACAAATTCGTGAACGCCGCTGTTAATCTCGCGCAGACTGCGTGACAGCATGCCGATTTTCTCCTGTTCCGCCATCACAAATTCCCGCACTTCATCCAGCTGCTGATACATCTCTTTTATCAGCAAGCTGTTCTGTTGCACAACGTCGGTGATTTGCCGGGTAGCGCTGGCAGTGGAAGCGGCCAGCCGCCGCACTTCAGCAGCAACGACGCTGAAGCCGCGGCCTGCTTCACCTGCACGCGCTGACTCAATAGCAGCATTCAGCGCCAGAATATTCGTTTGCGATGCGATAAGATTAATGCTGTTAACCACCTCGCCAATGTTTCTGGCAGACGCATTAAGCTGCATGCCAATTTCGGTTGCTGCATTAACCCGCTGAGCCACCAGACCTGAATTGCGCACCGTTTCATCCAGCACGTCGTTGGCATTGTCGGTGATCTGTGAGGTTTCGCCTGATGTGGTCAGGGCGATATCCGCTACCCGCTTAGCTGCTTCCACGCGCGCAGTGATGTCAGAAGCGATTTTGATCACTTTGTAGACCCGGCCATCCGCATCCACGACCGGGTTATAACTCGCCTCCAGCCAGATGCGCTCACCGCTGGCGGTTTTACGCTCAAAACGGCCGACAAAATGTTGCCCGCGGGCAATTTTTTGCCAGAAATCGGGATGAAGATGATAAAAATCGTCATAGCAGAAGAGGCGGTGATGCTGGCCGATAATCTCTTCGCTGCCATACCCCATATGCTGCAGAAAATTGGCGTTGGCGCTGAGAATTTCACCTTCAGGCGTAAACTCAATCACCGCCATGGAGCGATCAAGTGCAGTGATGATCGCCTCTTTGTGTTCCAGTTCCTGATGGCGCGCGGTGATATCACTGGCGACTTTGATCACTTTATACACCCGGCCTTTATCATCGCTGACCGGAAAGTAGGTGGCGCTCAGATAAAAGCGCTGCTGCTGACGATTAAAGCGCTCAAAAATGCCGGTGATCGACTCTCCCTGCGCCAGCGTCTGCCAGAAACGGCGATAGCTTGCTGTCTGGCTGTAAACCGGTGAACAGAAGAGACGATGATGCTGGCCCTGGATCTCCTGCAGCTGATAACCCGTCAGTGTCAGAAATAACGCGTTAGCATCAACAATTTCACCGTCCGGCGTAAATTCAATCCAGGCAACATGCTGTCTGATAGCATTGATATCACGATGAACGCCAGCGCTGTGACTGAACGGCAGCGTCAGGCGTGAAGTGTTCACCCCAAACATAGATGACCTCTGTCAGATAGTGTGCAGTTAAGTAGCGCGACTGCTTCAAAAAGGGTCGCGTAATTTCATCCAGCAAAGAGCGTGTGTCGCGCTGTATGTTTTCCCCTCACTTTCCATGTTGTCCTGAGCACCGGCAGCCGTTAAGCGAAAACGGGCATCAGTCAGGGGGCATTTTTAATCAGTTCAGGTTCCTGGTGCTGGCAATTAAGGTGATGCTGAATCTATGTTATCGACGGCAAAAAACAAAAAATGAGTAAAAATTCTAATTAAAATGCATTGAGGTAATTTTACCGGCAGACGCCTGAGGAGAGTGAGTATGCCGCTCTGTCAGGTGCTCCAGCGCTGCCGCAAAAAACGCCAGGCTTCTTGTTAAAGGGGTAATTTAAATATAGGTTACCTGTGCTGTACAAAATGGATAAGCCAGACTGGCTGCCACCAACGGAGAGCTTTGTGATGACGACACCGCTGTGTAAAAAACTCCCTCTGCGCTATCCGATTATTCAGGCTCCTATGGCAGGCGTTTCGACACCGGAACTGGCGGCTGCAGTCAGCAATGCCGGTGCGCTTGGTTCGCTGGGTCTGGGCGCCTCCTCTCCGGAAGAGGCCGCGCGTCTGATACGTCAGACCCAGGCGCTTACCCGCCAGCCTTTTAACGTCAATCTGTTCTGCCATTCGCCCGCTATACGCCATGAAGCGGTCGAACAGGCATGGATAGCACGTTTCGCCGATCGTTTTGCTGCCCTGGGCGCGCAGGCGCCTGTACACCTGGAGGAGATCTATCCCACTTTCTGCGGCCATGAAGCGATGCTGCAGGTGATTGAAGAAACGCGTCCGGCCGTAGTGAGTTTTCACTTTGGTTTACCGCCGGCGGATACCCTGCGCCGGCTGAAAGCATGCCGGATTGTTACGCTGGCAACGGCTACCAGCGTGGCGGAAGCGGAAGAGATAGCGCAGCAGGGGATCGATATGATTGTGGCGCAGGGTTATGAAGCCGGGGGTCATCGCGGCAGTTTTGCCGCGGAGGGAGACGATCATCAGCTCTCTACGCTGACGCTGATACAGGCAATAAACGCGCGGGTTGCGTTGCCGGTGATTGCAGCAGGCGGGATCATGAACGGTGCGGCAATCAGCGCGATGCTGGCCCTGGGGGCCAGCGGCGTGCAATCCGGCACCGCTTTTCTTCTCTGCCCTGAATCCGCTACCACGCCAGCCTGGCGTCAGGCGCTCCAGGATGCGGCTGTGACGGGCACCACCATGACTGCGGCGATTTCCGGTCGTGAGGCGCGCTGTCTGCGCAACACATTCTGCAAGATCGCACACGCTATTCCCCGGACAGAGATCCCTGCTTATCCGCTGGCCTATTCAATGAGTAAAGCGCTGGCTAAGGCCGCGCTTGCGCAGGGTGAAACCGGATTTGGTGCCTACTGGGCGGGGGAAGGGGCGCCTCTGGCACGTGAACTACCGGCGGCAGATGTGATCCGGGAGCTGGTCACAGAGTGGCATGCGGCGTCTGGCCAGGGCAGCCTGACTGATGCTATACAACCATTCTCTTTATAACGTGGCAGGTATCGATAATGAACGCGATGACGTTACAGGAAGCGGCAAACGGACGCTGGCTTAATCCACCGCAGGCGTGTTTATTCAGTCAAAACAGATTACAGCTGACGACTGCCGCCCGCACCGATTTCTGGCAGCGCACCTGGTATGGTTTTGAGCGCCATAGCGGTCACGCCTTTGGGTTTGACGTCACAGAGGATTTCACGCTGCAGGTGAGGGTGGAGGCAGATTTCACAACGCTTTACGATCAGGCAGGCATCTTTATAGGCGAAAATGAGCAGCAGTGGGTAAAAGCGGGCATTGAGTTTAATGATGAGCGTCCCGCTATCGGCTGTGTCGTAACACGGCAATTTTCCGACTGGTCAACCGGTCTCTTTCCGGGCGATGCCCGTAATTTCTGGCTGCGCGTCACGCTGCGCAATGAGGCGCTGCGCATTCAATACTCAGCAGATGGCAATGTCTGGCCGCTGCTGCGTCTATGCCACTGGCCTGCGGCACCCTCGCGTTTTGCAGGGATCATGGCCTGTACCCCGGAGCGGGGAGGGCTTGAGGTGACGTTCAGTGATTTCTGGCTGGGGCCGCCCGTTGATAAAGCGCTGCATGATTTAAGCTGACCCAACCGGATAACCTGCTGCTTGCTATCAAATGACAATCGGGCTAGCCTGCTGATCGTTGAAATAATCACGTTACGTACAGGCACAGGCTAATGGCAGTTATTCCGAAAAATTACTCACGGCTGGAGAGCGGCTACCGTGAAAAAGCGCTTAAAATCTATCCGTGGGTATGTGGGCGCTGCGCCCGGGAGTTCGTCTACTCAAATTTGCGCGAGTTGACGGTTCACCATATCGATCACGATCACACCAATAATCCGGAAGATGGCAGTAACTGGGAGCTGCTTTGCCTTTACTGTCACGACCATGAACACTCAAAATATACCGAAGCCGATCAGTACGGTACGCGGGTAGTGGCTGGAGAAGATGCGCAGGATGAGGTAGGTGCAGCGACCTATAATCCGTTCGCCGATCTGAAATCGCTTATCAGTAAGAAAAAGTAGCAGCGGGCTGCCATATACAGTTACAGGTAAGTAAAACGAGGCGGCAGATAAGCTGTGTTATACTGGATCCGCGTACTTTTCTAAGTCGCGAATTTCACTGGCGCTTATGCCAACCCGATACGCCCAGCCGGGTGTCGGGCTCTTTTTTCACCCGGTTACGGGCACAAAAAAACCCGCACGCGGCGGGTTTTTTTATCAGCAGCATTTAACTGCTCAGACTACTGTCTTCATCGCTATCGTAAGCGCTGCCGATCGTCAGCGCAACTTACAGTGCGGTAACGTTAGCAGCAGCTGGACCTTTAGCACCATTCTCGATGGTGAAAGAGACCTTCTGGCCTTCGTCCAGGGTTTTGAAGTTATCACTCTGGATTGCAGAGAAGTGTACGAATACATCTTTGCTGCCATCTTCAGGAGTGATAAAGCCGAAACCTTTATCTGCGTTGAACCATTTTACTAAACCAGTCATTTTGTTAGACATAGATACTTCCTTAATTGATGAGCCATAAACTATGGCGATGGTGGCCTGTATCAGAGCGTTACTTATTGGGCACTTAGGAGGAGGCTCATGAAGAAGGGGTATCTGTGGATAACACTTGAACTGAGGACTGCTTTACTAAAACTGCTTCATAAGGTCTGTATTCCAAACCGATGACGCTATTAAGCCACACCTGATCCGGTTTAGCAACACTTATATTACATTGCCTTCAATACCTCGTTTAATACCTCGTTCAGCACTGCCCGCACTGGTTTTCGCTGTCCGGACATAGCCGGAACGGGTTAAAACCCACGCTTCATTCGCTCTTCTCTTAACGCATCATCATGATTTGTGATGAAGATCACAAATGCAATCTTCAGCAACGCTGATGTAAAACTAACTGAAAATAGGCTATTGAATGATAATAATTATTATTTATAATCTCATTCAAATTTTAAGGCAGAGGAATAGAAGTCTGTCGTTACAGGTCGATGCAAGACATATGTGACTGATTTTAATGCTTTATATTTTTTATATTTTCGCTGGAGCAGCAGAGCCTATGACACCTGTTGACTGACTGATCAGCAGGTACTCAAGAATTTTAGTAACGGGAAAGGATTATGTTTACACATTCATCTGCGCAATCATTACCAAACATTACCTCTGAGCCGCAGTCTGGCGCGCCGGAGAGCTGGCTTTTTAACGATCGTCAGCTTGATGCATGGGCCGGACAGACGCAGGAGGTGCTTAAGCTCCTGACTCATACGGTGCAGGGCGTTGAAAAGCCGTTCAGCGGTATTCTGCCGCACGAGCTGGCAAACGAGTTCCGCAGTGTGGATCTTGATTCGCCGCTGGGCAATAACGAAGCTGCACTGGCCGAGCTGGCTCAGCTTTATCTGCGCGATGCAGTCTGGTTTCATCATCCTAAATATGTTGCGCACCTGAATTGCCCGGTTGTCCTGCCGTCACTGATGGCAGAGCAGGTAATGGCCGCAGTGAACAGCTCGGTTGATACCTGGGATCAGAGCGCTGGCGGCACGCTGATTGAGCAAAAAGTTATCGACTGGACGCTGGGACGTATTGGCCTGCCCGCTACCGCTGACGGTATTTTTACCAGTGGCGGGACACAGTCTAATTTGATGGCGATGCTGCTGGCCCGCGACAGCTGGTGCGAAACGCATCATCCGGGGCATCTGATTAAATATCGTGGCCTGCCTGAGACCGCCGGAAAGTGGCGCGTATTTACCTCCAAATTAAGCCATTTCAGTATTCAGAAATCGATGGCGATCCTCGGTCTGGGCTACGATGCCGTTGTGCCGGTTGACCATGACGCAGATTATCGTATGGATGCCGATCTGCTGGAACAGGAAATTCAGCGCTGCCGTGAAGAGGGGCTGATCCCGATTGCAGTGGTGGCGACCAGCGGTACGACCGATTTTGGCAGCATCGATCCGCTAAAAGATATCGCCGCGCTGTGTCAGCGCAATGGACTGTGGATGCACGTTGATGCCGCTTATGGCTGCGGTCTGCTGGTTTCAGAACAGCATCGCCAGCGTCTGCGCGGTATTGAACAGGCAGATTCAGTCACCGTTGACTACCACAAATCGTTCTTTCAGACGGTGAGCTGTGGGGCATTCTTTGTGCGTAATAAAGATCATCTGAAGCATGTTACGCACCATGCTGACTATCTCAATCCGCTGAGCGCGCAGCAGGAAGGGACGCCAAACCTGGTTAATAAAAGTATTCAGACCACGCGTCGCTTTGATGCGCTGAAGATGTGGCTGACGCTGCGCGTCATGGGCCCGGCCGCACTGGGTGAAGCCTTTGATACGCTGATTGACCTTGCACAGCTCGCGCATCAGCTTCTGCGCGAACATCCGGCAATAGAAGTGCTGCACGCGCCTGAACTCACCACGCAAATATTTCGCTTTGTGCCGCGCCAGTCGCTCAGCGGCCCGCAGCTCGACGATATCAACGCCGCGATCCGCAAAGCGCTGTTCCGTTCCGGCAACGCCATTGTGGCAGGCACCAAAGTCGATGGCCGCCAGTATCTGAAGTTCACCTTATTAAATCCTGCGACCACCGCTGCAGATCTGGAAGAGGTTATTAACCTGATTGCGCATTACGGGCGCGAGCAGCTGCGCACGACCGCGCTCCATGCGGTTAATCAGTGAGAGCTTTGTTATGAATAACACCGTTTACGATTTTATAGGCATCGGAATTGGCCCGTTCAACCTCGGACTGGCCTGTCTTAGCGAACCGGTAGAGGGACTCAACGGCGTATTTCTCGATCAGAATGCGGGCTTTGACTGGCATACCGGCATGATGCTGGAGAGCGCCCACCTGCAGACGCCGTTTATGGCCGATCTGGTGACGCTGGCGGATCCTACCAGCCCTTATAGTTTGCTGAACTATATGAAAGAGAGAGGAAAGCTCTACTCATTTTACATCCGGGAAGACTTTTTCCTGATGCGTAAAGAGTATAACCAGTATTGCCAGTGGGCCTGTGAACGTCTCAGTAACCTGCGCTGGAATCGTCACGTTGAGTATGTGAGTTACGATGCTGAGCAGGCGGTTTACCGCGTACAGGCGGTGAATCGTCAGAGCGGCGCAACCGAAGAGTGGCTGACGCGTCATCTGATCCTCGGCACCGGCCCGGTGGCCTGGCTGCCGGAGTGCACTCAGCCGCATCGTCAGCGTATTACGCACTCCAGCGACTACCTGAAAAATAAAGCAGAGCTGCAGCAGAAACGCTCCATCACCGTGCTGGGCAGCGGTCAAAGCGCGGCTGAAATTTACTATGACCTGCTCAGCGATATCGATCGGTTTAATTATCAGCTGAACTGGATCACCCGGGCGCCGCGCTTCTATCCGCTGGAGTACACCAAGCTGACACTGGAGATGACGTCGCCGGAGTGGGTCGACTATTTCCATGCGCTGCCGCCGGCAAAGCGCGACCGGCTCAATGCAAATCATAAAAATCTCTATAAAGGCATCAACAGCAGCCTGATTAACGATATCTATGATCTGATGTACGTCAAACAGCTCGATGGCCCGCTTAACGTCAATCTCTTTACTCACTCAGCGCTGACCGATCTGCGCTGGCTGCCGGCAGGAGAGTTTGAACTTTCGCTCTGGCAGCAGGAGCAGGAGTGCGCCTTCACCCGCCGTACCGAAGGGCTGGTGATGGCGACCGGCTATCACTACCGGCCGCCGATGTTTATTGAAGGCATCAGTCAGCGGCTACGCTGGGACGAGCAGGGTCGTTACGATGTGCAGCGTAATTACAGCATCGATCATCACAACCAGATTTTTGTACAAAACGCAGAGCTGCATACGCACGGGTTTGTGACACCGGACCTCGGCATGGCCTGCTACCGCAACTCGGTTATTTTGCGCGAAATTACCGGACGCGAAGTCTATCCGGTAGAGCAGCAGATCGCGTTTCAGACTTTCCCGGCACAGACGGAGCGCTGACATGAGCACAGAAATAATTTACAGCGTTCAGCGACCGGCGGGTACCTTCAGCCTGCGCCCGATGCAGGCCGCCGATGCCGTCCTGATCCACAGCTGGGTAACGCGCGATTACGCCCGCTTCTGGGGCATGCAGAATGACACGCCGGAACAGGTTGCTGCTTTTTATAACGGGTTGATCGCAACTCACCCGCATGCCGCCCTGATTGGCTGCTGCGAAGGAACGCCGGTGTTTCTGATGGAGTGTTATCGCGCCAGCGAGGATGAAATCGGACGGTTTTATCCGGCCGCGCCCGATGATTACGGGATGCATATTCTGATTGCGCCCGCCAGCACGCCGATCCGGCAGTTCAGCTGGCAGGTCTTTACCGTCGCGATGGATTACCTGTTTAGTCTGCCGCAGGTCGGACGCGTGGTGGTGGAGCCTGACGTACGCAATGAGAAAATTCACCGGCTGAACAAACGGGCCGGCTTTCACTATCAGCACACACTCGATCTCGGACATAAAACCGCCTGGCTGGCCTTTTGCCAGCGCGAAGATTATCAACAGGCTCTTGAGCAGGATATTTTGACCATGAACACACCCTCTGCGCTGCTGACAGGATCCCACCTTACCGGTGATAACTGGGCACAGGCAAACCGGATGCTGATCCGCAAAGCGATCAGCGAGTTTGCCCACGAAAAGCTGGTTACGCCCGCTGAAAACGGCGACGGCTGCTATACGCTGGCCGTACCGGGCGGCGAAGCAACTTATCAGTTCCGCGCAGAACGTCTGGCGCTGGACCACTGGAATATTGACGCCGCGTCACTGCAGAAGCAGGAAAATGGTCGTCCGCTGACGCTGGATGCGCTGCAGTTTATCGTGGAGTTTAATCAGCAAATCGGCATTCCGCAGGCGCTGCTGGCGACCTATATGGAAGAGATCAGCAGCACGCTCAGCAGCAGCGTCTATAAGCTGCAGAAGCAGAACCCGGATGCGCAGGCCCTGGTGCACGCTGATTTTCAGACCACAGAAGCGGCAATGACCGAGGGGCATCCCTGTTTTGTCGCCAATAATGGCCGTATCGGTTTCGACGCCCGCGATTATCTCGCTTTTGCGCCAGAGGCTGCCGCCCCGGTACAGCTTATCTGGGTGGCAGTGCATCAGCGCAACGCCCATTTTTCCAGTCTGAGCACGCTGAGTTACGAGCAGCTGATGCGTGATGAGCTGGGTGCAGAGACCCTGGCCCGGTTTACAGAGCAGCTCAGCGCGCGCGGGCTGAATGCGGATGAGTATATCCTGATGCCGGTGCATCCGTGGCAGTGGCAAAACAAACTGCTGACGGTGTTCGCGGCCGATATTGCTCATCAGGATATTGTCTGGCTCGGCGAGGGCGACGATCGCTATCAGGCGCAGCAATCGATTCGCACCTTCTTTAACCGCAGTCAGCCCGCAAAGCGCTACGTCAAAACCGCGCTGTCGGTACTTAACATGGGCTTTATGCGCGGCCTGTCCCCCTATTATATGGCTACCACGCCCGCCATTAATGAATGGCTGGAACAGCTGGTCAGCGGCGACGCGTGGCTGCAGCGCTGCGATTTCCGCATTCTGCGGGAGGTTGCGGCGGTGGGCTACCATAATCGCTACTACGAGCAGGCCATCAGCGGTGATTCTGCTTATAAGAAGATGTTTGCTGCCCTGTGGCGTGATAATCCGGCGGCCAGCCTGCAGCCGGGGCAGCGCCTGATGACCATGGCCGCTTTTCTGCACGTCGATCACCACCAGCAGGCGCTGCTGCCGGCGCTGATTGCAGACTCCGGTCTGCCGGCAAAAGAGTGGGTGGCGCGATACCTGGACTGCTATCTCAGTCCGCTGCTGCACTGCTTCTACCAGTACGATTTAGCCTTTATGCCACACGGCGAAAACCTGATCATGCTGCTGGAAAACAATGTGCCGGTCAGCGCCTATATGAAAGACATTGGCGAAGAGATCGCCGTCATGAACCCGGACGCGCAGCTGCCGGAAAAGGTCACCCGGCTGGCGGTGGATGTGCCGGACGATCTCAAGTTGCTGTCGATTTTTACTGACGTCTTTGACTGCATTTTCCGTTTTATCAGCGCCATTCTGCACGATTCCGGCACGCTGTCGCAGGATCAGTTCTGGCAGGCGGTGGCGCAGTGCGTGAAAGAGTATCAGCAGGCGCATCCGGAGCTGGCGGCTAAATTTGCACGTTTTGATATGTTTACCCCGGCGTTTACCCGCTCCTGCCTTAACCGGCTGCAGCTGGCAAATAATCAGCAGATGATCAACCTCACCGACCCGGCTGAAAATCTGAAGTTTGCCGGTACGCTGGATAATCCGATTGCCCGCTGGCGCTGACAGAGCGCTCACTGACTGACATAAGTGACGCGGTCGCGCCGGCGACCGCGTTTTTTAGTATTTTGAAACGGATAAGGATCGGTAATGGCCCTGTATGAACCGGTGTCGCAGCTTACGCGCCGCCGCATAATTTTTCCGCTCTCACTGGTACTGTTTGAATTCGCTACCTATATCGCGCATGACATGATCCAGCCCGGTATGCTGCTGGTCACAGAAGAGTTTGGAGCCGGGCCTGAATGGGTCTCCGCCTCACTGACCGCCTACCTTATCGGCGGCATGATGCTGCAGTGGCTGCTGGGGCCGCTTTCCGATCGTATCGGACGGCGTCCGGTATTGCTCAGCGGCGTAGCCTTTTTTATGCTGACCTGCATTGCCACCCACTGGGTTCAGAGCATTGAGCAGTTTGTGCTGCTGCGTTTTCTGCAGGGGGTCAGTCTCTGTTTCATCGGCTCGGTAGGCTATGCCGCTATTCAGGAAGCGTTCAGTGAAGCGCTGAGCATAAAGATCATGGCGCTGATGGCAAACGTCGCTCTGCTGGCCCCCCTGGCGGGACCGCTGGCCGGCGCCGCTTTTCTGACCGTCAGCGACTGGCGTACCCTGTTCTGGCTGTTCGGCGGGGTGACGGCGCTGGCCCTGCTGGGTTTGTGGCGCACCATGCCGGAAACCGCAGGCGATCGTACCCGCTCGATTTCACTCAGCGCGCTGGGCAGAGGCTACTATCAGCTGCTGCGCGATCGCCAGGTTATGCGCGGTTCACTGGCAATCGGCCTGGTGACTATTCCCTGTCTCGCCTGGGTAGCGCTGTCGCCGGTTATTCTGATGCATGATGCCGGTCTCAGCCGTATGGATTATGCGCTGCTGCAGCTGCCGGTGTTTCTGGCGATGATCGCGGGGAATGTTACGCTGGGTCGCCTCAGCAGCCGGCTGCCGATCCAGCGACCGCTGCAGCTGGGAGCCTGGCCGGTGGTCGCCGGTCTGGCGCTGGCGGCCGTAGCGACCATGGCCGATCGGCACAGCTATTTATGGCTGACCGCTGGCCTGAGCCTGTATGGCTTTGGCACCGGGCTGGTTAATGCCGGACTTTATCGTATGACGCTGTTTTCCAGTCAGGCGGGCAAGGGCAGCGTGGCAGCGATGGTGGGCATGGTGACCATTCTGATTTTCGCACTCGGCATTGAAGCCGCAAAATACGCCTATTTCAGTTTTTACAGTACCGGTTTTAGCCTGATTAATCTGATCTGCGGATTGCTCTGGCTGGGGCTGATCCGCGCATTCCTGCGTGAAAACCGGCGGCGGCAGCTGACTCTGCAGCAGGCCTGAGCCTCACCTCTGACGCGAGCTGCGGCTCGCTTTCCAGCCATTCCTCACTTTTCAGCTGGTTTCAGGCAGAAATTTTACCGCATACACATCTTGAAATGTTCCCGTCAAAAAGATAATAATTCTCATTAATATTAGCATTACCATTGCCTCTGGCGTCCATCGGCTCTCCGGCTGTACCGGAGAGAACTGCGTGTTTTTAAGGGAATTAACCATGCGAGTGCCTTTTACTCTGAAGCGTTCTGTACTGCTTTGCTCCGTCGCGTTAACTGCATCACCGCTGCTTTATGCGGCTGAAACCCTGGTTGTCACCGCTCAGCCGGCTGAAACGGCCACCACTCCCACCTCAGGCTATACGGCAAAAACCAGCCAGGGCGCGACTAAAACCGATCGCCCGCTGGTTACCACCGGGCAGGCAGTATCAGTGGTTACGCGTCAGCAGATGGAAGATCAGGGCGCGATGAACGTTAATCAGGCGCTGAATTACACCGCGGGTGCCTTTACAAACTTCGCCGGTGCGGCGTCGCGTTACGACACCGTTTCGCTGCGCGGCTTCCACGGTGGCGATGTTGATAATGTTTTTCTGGATGGCCTGCGGCTGATGAGCGATCCCGGCAGCTATAACGTGCTGCAGGTTGATCCCTGGTTCCTTGAGCGCATTGATGTGATTAAAGGCCCTTCTTCTGCCCTGTATGGTCAGACGGTGCCGGGCGGGCTGGTGATGGAGACGTCAAAACGTCCGCAGTTCCGGCAGGAAGGGCATTTCCGTCTCTCGGCGGGTAACAACAATACCAGCTCAGCCGCGTTTGACTACACCGATGCGCTGAACGATCAGCTGGCGTTCCGCCTTACCGGTATTACCCGCAACAGCGATACGCAGTACGATCACACGCGGGAAGAGAAATATGCGATTTCACCCTCGCTGCTCTGGCAGCCGTCGGAAGATACTTCGCTGCTGCTGCGCGCGTATCTGCAGAAAGATCCCTCAGGCGGCTACCACAGCGCGGTGCCGGGTGAGGGCAGCATCACCGAACACAACGGCTATAAGCTAAGCAACGGTTTCTACGACGGGCAGAGTTCACTCGACCAGTTCAAGCGCCGCGAGCAGATCTACAGCGCCGAATTTGCGCACCGCTTTAATGACACCTGGGCGTTCCGCTCTAATGCCAGCTACTCTCACTCAAACGTCGATCTCGATCAGGTGTATCAAATCGGCTGGACAGGGAATAATTCGGATCTGCTGAACCGCTACTACTCCGGTTCGCGTTCATCGCTGAAAGCGTACGCCATTGATAATCAGCTGGAGGCGGATTTTGCCACCGGCGCGGTAGAGCATAAAGTGGTGCTGGGCGCGGAGTATCACCAGTATAAAAACGATCTGCATGATGCAAGCGGTAACGCCAGCCAGCTGAATGCGCGGACCGGCGCCTCCGTGGGCGCCAACGACGTGTACACCTTCGAGCGCTCGCAGCGCTACTACTATCAGACCGGCGTTTATCTGCAGGATGAGATGCTCTGGGATAAGTGGCATCTTGATCTGTCGGGTCGCTACGATCGCATTGTGTCGCAGACCGAGAACTACGATCAGGCAACCAAAAACCGGCGTCAGGATGACCACGTGGGCGGGCGTGCAGCACTGCTTTATGCCTTCGATAACGGCATCT
Organism: Pantoea sp. SIMBA_079; assembly: GCF_046940275.1. Taxonomy (NCBI): domain Bacteria; kingdom Pseudomonadati; phylum Pseudomonadota; class Gammaproteobacteria; order Enterobacterales; family Erwiniaceae; genus Pantoea; species Pantoea sp. SIMBA_079. The sequence goes on from NZ_JAWRYR010000002.1 coordinate 258,819, forward strand.
CACCTTATGTGAGTTACAGCCAGGCTATTACGCCGCAGTCGCTCTCGGGCCAGAACGGCAACCTGCTGAAACCCACTACCGCTGAGCAGTATGAAGCGGGCGTGAAATACCAGCCGCCGGGTACATCCGATCTCTACACCGCTGCGGTATACGATCTTACGCAGAAAGATGTCGGCAACCGTATCGTGCAGGGATCTTACTTTGTTCCTGCCGGTAAGGTGCATTCGCAGGGGCTGGAGCTGGAAGCGCACACTCAGCTGACGCCGCGCCTCAGCACCATCGCCAACTACACGCTCAGCCACGTGCGGTATAAAGATTCAGTGGATGGTAATGATGGCCATACGCCGTATGTTACCCCCAACGCTATGGCTTCGCTCTGGAGTAAATATCAGTTTGACTACGGCCTGAGCGTGGGTGCCGGCGTGCGCTATATCGGCAAGCAGTGGGCTGACAATGAAAACACCCGCCGGCTGCCTTCGGTTACCCTGTTTGACGCCTCGGTACGCGCCGATCTCGGTGCCTGGAACAGTCAGCTGAAAGGCGCTTATGTCCAGGTCAATGCCAATAACCTTACCGATCGCGAATATGTCTCCGCCTGTTACGGTACAGGCTACTGCTACTGGGGCGCCGAGCGCTCAATTGTGGCGACCGTGGGTTACGATTTCTGATCTAATCACATTCTGCCGGCGTTCCGGCTGACGCAGGCCAAAAATAAAGCCCGTAAGCTTTTCATCCGCTTACGGGCTTTTGTCTGCGCAGAGCCGATTAAAAGCTTTCCCAGCTGGCGTCGGCCGTGGCGACAGGTTTGGGTTTAACCATTGATGGTGCGAGGGCAGGCTTCGGTGCAACCCGCGCCGCATTTTCCTGTTCTGCTGACAAACGGAAGATAGCCACGGTTTTCTCCAGTTCAATCGCCTGAGATTCCAGCGAACTCGCGGCGGCCGAGGACTCTTCAACCAGAGCAGCATTCTGCTGAGTAGTGGTATCCATTTCCGACATCGCCTGCGCAATCTGCGAAATGCCCCGGTTTTGTTCGTCAGACGCGGCCGCAATCTCACCCATAATGTCGCGGACCTGCGTCACCGACTGCACAATATCGTTCATTGTGGTGCCGGCGCGATCCACCAGCGCGGAGCCGTCGTTAACGCGATCCAGTGATTCACGGATCAGCGTCTCAATCTCTTTTGCCGCCACGGAGCTGCGCTGCGCCAGATTCCTGACCTCGCCCGCCACCACCGCAAAGCCGCGTCCCTGTTCTCCGGCCCGCGCCGCCTCAACCGCCGCGTTCAGCGCCAGGATATTGGTCTGGAACGAGATGCTGTTAATGACATTGATGATTTCACCAATTTTACCGGAGCTCTGGCTGATGCCGCTCATGGTGGTGATCACGTCACGGATAATCTCGCCGCCGCGGCCCGCATTGCCGGAAGCGTCGGTCGCCAGCTGGCTGGCGTGATGGGCGTTTTCAGCATTCTGCTTCACGGTTGAGGTCAGCTGTTCCATACTCGCGGCAGTCTGCACCACGGCGGCACTCTGCTGTTCGGTACGGGACGAGAGATCGGTATTTCCGGCAGCAATCTCTGCGGAGGCGCGCGCCACGCTGCTGACGCCACTGCGCACGTTAGCAATAATGGTCTGCAGGCTATGGTTCATGGTGTCGACCGCCTGCATCAGCTGGCCCAGTTCGTCACCCCGGGTGGTATTCAGTGAGATGGTCAGATCGCCGGCGGCAATACGCTGTGCCGCGCTGAGCGTTTCACGCAGCGGGTGGGTAATGTTGCGCGTAATGCGCCAGGCAATCAGCAGGCTCAGCACCACACAGATCAGGGCAGCAATAGCGATACGCCACTCGGCGCCTTTAATAAACGAGGCAGAAAGCTGCGACTGATAACTGAACATCTCAGCCACGCCTGCGTTCAGTCGTTCCGCCGCTGCTGTCAGGCTCGTGGATTCGCTTTTTTCGGTGCTGAAGGCGTTCATATACGGTATCAGGGCGGGGCGCTGCTGATTAATGGTGGCCAGCACAGCCTGGGTTGCGGTCGTGATATCTCCCTGATTAAAACTCCCGAGCAGCTCGGTAAGGGTGGTGATGGTAATAAATTTATCCGTGATGGCATCTCTGCTGGTTTCACCCGGATTTTTCAGGAAGTTCTCTTCAATATTCGCGGTATCGTAGAGCGTGGCGGTGAGCTGCATAACCGGCGGCGCGGTCTCTGGCGTCAGGCCGCGGTTCAGCGATTCCAGCTGATGCGCCAGCTTGATCAGCGTGGCGGGCGTAATTGCACTGAAGGTGCCGGTGGTCTCTTTGGCGGCAGCGACAAATTTTTCGCGCTGGTCCCGATAGCTGCGCATTAGTTCGCCCAGCTGATTCACTTTCTGCAGACCCTCTGCGTCCCAGCTGAACGTACCCAGACGCTGGTAAAGTGAAGCGAGTTCTTTCAGCGCTTCAACGTTCCGCACGGCAAACTGCTCATCTTTTGTGTACTGATACAGGGTGCGATTCAGCCGCGCTTTGCTGAGCGTATTCACCATCTCAACCGTGACTGTACGCCGGGCTGAGTTATCTTTAATACTGCGAAAACAATCAAATGCTATAACAGTTATTGCCAGTGAGGCGGCAATCACAATAATAAAACCGGCTCCCAGTTTCTTTCCGATTTTAATATTTGAGAGGGAGTGAGCAAGGCCCATAACATTCACCTTTAGTGAGATATTGAAATGCTGGCCAGAGCCGTGCGGACTTCATGCTCTGCCGTCAATTTACTATCGTCACGGCTAACGGAAGCTTGATAGCTATTTTTAGCGTTGCTGTAATTATTTAGTTAGCGGGGTAGTATTTTATGAAGTGATTATAATTTTTTTACATTCAACGTTTTATAAGAATAAAAATATTGATCCAGAACAATACGAACCCGTTAAAAATAGTACTGCAGTCGATAAACAGATCATCTCCGGGAAAGAAAGAGGCAGCCCCTGAATAAAGCGGGCGCTGCCTGAGCAGGGCACGGTCAGAAGGGACCCCAGTCGATAGCCACACCAATCAGCAGCATCACTACACAGATCACAAACCAGATGGCGATGACCGGGGCAACAAAGCGCAGCCACTGACCGAAAGAGACGCCAGCTGTAGCCAGAACCGCCATCAGCACGCCGGAGGTCGGGCTCATACAGTTAACGATCCCTTCACCCAGCAGCACCGACTGCACCATTACCTGACGCGTCAGGCCAAGGTTATCGCCCAGCGGTGAGAAAATCGGGATCAAAAGCGCAGACTCCCCTGAACCGGATGAGATACCAAAGTGGATCAGCGCTGCGCTGATAAACATGCCAATGGTGGCCAGCCAGGCGGGCACCGGCTCCAGCAGGCCGGAAAGAAACCCGACAATGGGGTCGAGTACATTACCCTGCTGCAGCACCAGCGAAATAGCGGCTGCCATACCCACGATAAACGCCCCTTTAACCAGCGTGGCGCAGCCTGCCAGAAAGGTATTGGCAATGTCCGATCCGGACAGGCGGCCCAGCAGCCCGACCACTATGGTCAGCAGAATAAACATCGCTGACATCTCACGGGTGCCCCAGTGATAGCGCACCGTACCGGCAATAAAGAGCAGCAGCGCCAGCGCTGTTGTCGCCAGAATCAGCTTATGGCGCCCGGTCACCGGTGCACTACTCTCTGCTTCGGCACGCATCGCTGGCCGGTACTCACCGTTTTTACGCGCCCGGCGCACCGCGTGGATCAGGTAAAGCGCGGCGCTGACCACAAACAGCAGGCAGGTCAGGGCGCGCAGCAGCATGCCGGAGAACAGCGGCAGCTGCGCCAGATGCTGTGTCAGCCCGGTGGTGGCCGGATTTAAAATGGCAACATTGTAGCCAGCGGCGCAGGTCAGGTAGACCAGTGAGGCCCCAAGCATAGGGGAGAGTCCGAGTGAACGCCCCACCAGCAGTCCGATTGGCACAAAGGCGACCACCGCATTAACAACCACGCCGGTGGTGCCCAGCAGGTAGAAAATCGCGGCGAAAATAATGATGATGCGCGTATCGCTCAGCGTGCTGCTGCGCGACAGCGCCTGCAGAGCGGTGGCTATCGCACCGGTTTTCTCAATCACCGCCAGTACGCCGCCGGTAAACAGGATCAGAAAGATAATCGGTGCCTGTTTGACCATGCCTGCGGCAATCGCCATAAAGATCTCCAGCGGCAGCACGCCACTCTGCGGCACCGCATGCAGACTCTCTTTGACGGCAAACTTAATGCCGTCACGCGTTTCATAATCGTAGACGCCTGCCGGGATAAGCCAGGTCGACACGGCGGCCAGCACCAGAATAATGAACAGCAGCAGGTAGGGGCTGAGGCCCTCCCGCTGGCGCACAGCGGTGTCCGGTTTTTCCAGCGGTATCTGTGTCATGGCGTCTCTCCGCTCAGCAGGCCAGCCAGCAGCGCGGTACGCTGCACCACCTCCGCGACAATAATATGCTCATGACGTGCATGGATCCCGGCACCGGTGGCCCCCAGTCCATCCAGCGTGGGCAGCCCGAGCGCCGCGGTAAAGTTGCCGTCGCTGCCGCCGCCAACGGAGGCACCCTCCAGCGTCAGTCCCAGCTGATGACCAATGTGCACCGCGCGGGTAAACAAGGCGCGTGATGCCGCGCTCTGGCGCATAGGCGGACGGCTTTGTTCACCGCTGATGTGCAGGGTCACACGCGGATCGTGCGACTGTAGCTGCATGATCGCCGCATGCAGGCGCGCCGCTTCCTCTTCTGAGGTGACGCGCGTATCCACTTCAAGACGGGCGCGATCCGCCACAACGTTCGCCCGGCTGCCGCCGCTGGCAACGCCGACGTTGACCGTAGTGCCACGGTCAGGCGCGTTAAGCGCGTGCAGCGCCAGGATCTGCTGCGCCATCTCCTGAACCGCGCTGGCGCCTTCTTCCGGATTATTGCCGGCGTGCGCGGCCAGGCCGGTCAGCGTAAGGTCATAGCGGCCGGTGCCTTTGCGGGCAACCTTCAGCGCGCCGCTGCCGGCCACTGCGGGCTCCACAACAAAGACCTGCGCGGAGCCCTGCGCATGCGTTTCAATCCACTGCTGTGAGCTGGGGCTGCCCAGCTCTTCATCACTGTTGCAGAGAAACACCACCTGCTGCCAGCCGGGCAGGTTAAGCTGCTGCAGCGCGCGTACCGCCCAAATCGCCTGTACCAGTCCCGCTTTCATATCAAGAATGCCGGGACCGTATAAGCGTCCCGCTTCTTCACGCAGCGTAAGTTCACCTCTATCCCAGACGGTATCGAAATGACCAATAATGGTGCTCTGCGGCGTTTGTCCGCCCAGCGAAAATTTCAGGTGATTGCCGTAGTGCTGCTGCGGTGTTATTTCAGCCCGTACGTTGAGACGCTGCTGAAACAGCTGCTGCAGCACCTCACCGCAGGCGTCGACGGCAGACTTATCGTCAGAGGGTGATTCAGCCGCTACCAGTTTTTTAATATCCGCCAGAATGTCTGCGGCGTGCTGTTCCAGATAAAGGGCGATCGCTTTCATTTTATATTTTTCCTGTCTGTCGGGTTTGCACTGGCAGTATGCGCAGAAAAAACACGGTAGAAAAATAAGCCGCGCTGGCTATTATTGTTGCTCTCAGGTCAACAGATAAGCGCAAAGTATGACGTTATCCAGCTATCCGGAAAAATCGATAAGCTACTTATATGAGGTCGGGATGCATGGCGGTATTCGCCGCGCTGCAGACGCACTGGGGGTAAACGCTTCTGCGATTAGCCGCCAGCTGGCGCAGCTTGAGCGCGCACTGCAGCTGCCGCTGCTGGAACGACGTGGCAGAAATGTCGTTCTGACCGACGCCGGTAAACTGCTGGCAGAGGATTATGCGCTGACCAGCCAGCGCCGCCGGCAGCTGGAGCGGCAGCTGCAGGATATGCGTCATATGCGCGGTGGCAGCGTCACGCTGCGCGTGGGCCAGGGAATGGCGGATGAAGTGATCCGCCATGTTATAGCCGAGTTTTCGCAGGCTTATCCGGCGGTGTTCGTCAATATTCAGTCGGGAGATATGCAAACCACGCTGACGCTGCTGGCCAAAGGGGAGGTGGATATGGCGGTCAGTTTTGGCCCCTCAGGTCCGCCCGGACTGCGCTGTAACAGCTTCAGGCGCGGCCCTATCTGCGCGGTCGTCCCGCCCTCGCATCCCCTGGCCACCCTGGAGAAGGTGACATTGTCACAGCTGGCCGCGCATCGTCTTATTGGTATGGATGAACAGTTTGGATTGCAGCGCTACCTCAATGCCATGTTCAGGAGTGAAGGACTGATTTTTACGCCTGCCTGCAGCTGTAACCTGTTTACCAGCGCAATTTCACTGGCGCTGGCCGGGCAGGGCGTGGCGTTTATGACGCCGCAAACGCTGAAAAGTATTCTCGATCACGATCGGCTGGTTGCAGTGCCGCTTGATCATCGCATCGCGCGCGACAGCCAGTGTCAGCTGCTGCACAGCGCCGATCACCGCATGACGCCTGCTGCACACTATCTCTGGCGGCTGCTGAACAGCTATTTTGCGCGCTCTGCTGACGGGTTACCGGCATAAAAAAAGCCGGACAGTGTCCGGCTTGCAGGTTCAGGGCTGCCCGCGATTACAGCGCCATATCCTGTTTAGCAGATTCTTCACGCGGCTTCGCCTGCATCGGCGCGGCCTGCGGCTCGCTCATAGTAATGACCGGTGGTTTGGTCAGCTGCAGTACAGAAGCGGTGTTATCCCATACCTGCTGCGTCAGCGCGGTATTACCATTCAGCTTCTGGCCAAAGCTCGGAACGATAGAACGGATTTTTTCCTGCCACTCCGGTGAAGCAAACTGCTGCGGGAACAGCGATTTCATCACGTTCAGGGTGATAGGCGCAGCGGTTGACGCACCCGGTGACGCACCCAGCAGGGCCGCAACGGTTTTCTGCTGATCGGTAACAATTTCTGTACCGAGTTTCAGCACGCCGCCTTTATCCGCATCTTTCTTGATGATCTGTACGCGCTGACCCGCCTGAATCAGTTTCCAGTCCTCTTTGTGCGCGTTCGGATAGTACTCTTTCAGCGCGGCAAAGCGATCATCATCCGTCAGCATGACCTGACCAATCAGATATTTCACCAGGTCAAAGTTATCGATACCCACGTGCGTCATCGGCATAACGTTGCTGGTGGTGGTTGCGCTCAGCAGATCAAACAGCGAACCATTTTTCAGGTACTTGGTTGAGAAGGTCGCGAACGGCCCGAACAGCACCACTTTTTTACCGTCGAGGTTACGCGCATCGATATGCGGAACCGACATCGGCGGTGCGCCCACGGAAGCCTGACCATACACTTTCTGCAGGTGACGGCTGGTGATCGCCGGGTTTTCGGTCATCAGGAATGAGCCGCCTACCGGGAAGCCGCCGTAGTTGTCCGCTTCCGGAATGCCGGTTTTCTGCAGCAGCTTGATGGCCGCGCCGCCGGCACCGATAAAGACATATTTCGCATCAACGCTGCGATCTTTACCGCTCTTCACATCTTTAATCGTGACGTGCCAGGAGTTATCACCGTTACGTTTGAAGTCGGTGACTTCAGACGAGGTCTCCAGCGTGAAGTTCTGATCTTTTTTCAGGCTGCCGATCAGCTGACGGGTAATTTCACCGTAGTTGACGTCAGTACCGACCGGCGTCCAGGTCGCAGCAACTTTCTGCGCCGGATCGCGGCCTTCCATCACCAGCGGTGCCCACTGCTCAATCTGCTTGTGATCGGTTGAGAATTTCATGCCCTGGAACAGGGTAGTTTTCTGCAGCGCCGCATAGCGTTTAGTCAGATACTCAACGTTTTTATCACCCCAGACGAAGCTCATATGTGGCGTAGAATTGATGAAGGAACGCGGGTCGTGCAGCACACCGCGCTCAACCTGGCTGGTCAGGAACTGGCGGGTGATCATGAATGACTCATTGATTTCCAGCGCTTTGCTAACGTCGATTGAACCGTCTGCACGCTCTGGCGTGTAGTTCAGCTCCATGTTAGCAGAGTGACCGGTACCGGCATTGTTCCAGCCATTGGACGATTCCATCGCCACGCCGTCAAGACGCTCAACCATCAGCTGTTTCCAGCCCGGTTGCAGCTCCTGCAGCCAGGTGCCCAGAGAGGCACTCATGATCCCGCCGCCAATCAGCAGCACGTCGGTTTTTTCTGGTGCATTTTCAGCGTGAACCGCTGAAGAAACAAGCAGTGCGGTCAGCGAAAGCGCGGACACAATTTTTTTGGTCTGATTCATGCCAGTCCTGTTCTATATTCAGTGCAGATGAACGTTAAAAATTCGGATGGCAAATTAAAATATTGTTACGGAAAGATTAACCTGTTTTTAGTTATTTAAGTATTTACACCGGTTAATTAAGTTACATAACAATATTCAGGCTAAATAAGCAGCAAATAAGGCGGGAAGAGTAGGGTAAATATCAGCAGGATAACCGCTTCTGTTGCGCGGTTATTCTTTATAACCACAGGGTGAACGTAAAGCAAATAAAACTGCGGGTAATTTGCGTCAGGCGCCCGCCAGTTATTCAGCAGGCGCAGAGACGTCAGCGTTAGCCATTCAGCGCAATGTCATCACCGATATGATAGAGCGTTGCTTTCGCTGCCAGTACCGGATGCCCGTCATGTGCCGGTTCATGCGATTCCACATCGCTGATGTGATATCCCGCTGCGCCTGCTGCCAGCGTCTTTTTGACCACCGCATCGGTTAACTCATCCATTGAGGTTGCCCAGCTTACGCTGGTCACGCTGGTAGGGCGCAGTGAAGCGATCTGCTGGGGTGTCAGATCGGCACGAACCAGTACCGGCTGGACATCCTGCGGAGTGAAGATTGAGATAACATCATTGATTAACGCTTTCATAAGCCTGCTCCTGAGATAATTGCACGATGGGGATCCGTTATGCATTTTTCTGCCCGGTTTAAAAAAGCGCGGGCGACAAGGTGACTAAACACCCTGCCGCGCCGTCTGGTTTAGCTTTAATTGCTAATATCTTGTTAAGAAAAGTTCTGCCACAACTTTGTCACTTCAGCAGTAACCTGGTTGCATCTGCTTACAGGTTTACGCCGCATGCTAATGCGTTCACGGGTTAAAACTCGCGCTGTCCACCCAGCTCAATGACGCGGTTTGGCGGAATATGAAACTGTTCATGCGCCCGCAGCGCGTTACGCTGGCAAAAGTGAAAGATACCGCCGCGCAGGCGCGCCAGACCATGACGCTGCTTCATCACCAGCGTATCGTGGGAGGTGAAAAACGACGCTTCATTAACCGAGCAGCCAAAACCCTCCAGTCCGCACAGATGCAGGATCTCTGTCATCGACGGCGTTTCACGCCAGCCATAGGCCGCAGTCACCTGCCAGAAGGAAGCAGAGAGCGGCGTCAGCGTAATACGCTGCTGATTATGCACGCGCGGCGTATCGATAGTGCGGATATGCAGCAGCACAACGCGCCGGTGCAGCACGCGGTTATGCTTAAGGTTATGCAGCAGCGCCTGCGGGATCTCAAACTCTTTACGCGCCAGAAACACGGCGGTACCCTCCACGCGGCTGGGCGGGCTTTTTTCCAGCGAGCTGACCAGCGCCAGCAGGCTGGCCTGACTGCTGTCGAGGCGCCGGATCAGCCGGTTGCGTTCGCTGCTCCAGGTCAGCATCAGCGCCATCATGGTCAGCGCCAGCAGCGCCGGGATCCAGCCGCCGGAGAGCAGCTTCATCAGGTTGGCGATAAACAGCGGCACATCAATACTCAGCATGATGAGTAAGAACAGCCCGGCCAGCGGCAGCGGCCAGTGCCAGTTGCGCCGCGCCACCACACCTGCCAGTCCGGCGGTGATCACCATCGTTCCGGTTACGACAATGCCATAAGCAGAGGAGAGCGCCGACGACTCACGGAAGGTTATTACTATCAGCATCACTGCGGTAAACAGCAGCCAGTTCACTACCGGAATGTAGATCTGACCTGACTCGGTATGCGACGTGAAGATAATGCGCATCGGCGGCAGAAAACCCTGCCGTATCGCCTGATGCGTCAGCGTATAGACACCCGAGATAACTGCCTGCGCGGCGATAACCGTTGCCAGCGTAGAGAGCACGATCAGCGGGATTTGCCCCCACGCCGGTGCCAGCAGATAAAAGGGATTGCTGAGCGCGGTGCTATCCGCAATGACCAGTGCGCCCTGACCAAAATAGTTGATTACCAGCGCGGGCATGGCGACAACCAGCCAGGCGAGGCGGATAGGGGTTTTACCCAGATGCCCCATGTCAGCATAGAGCGCCTCGGCACCGGTGACGGCCAGCACTACCATGCCAAGCGCCGCCAGCGCCAGCGCAGGGTGGCTGAGCAGAAAACCGAGCGCATAGTGCGGGCTCAGCGCCTGGAGCACCTGCGGATGAAGCAAAATGCCGCGCACCCCGAGCAGCGCAATGGCGGCAAACCAGATAAACATCACCGGCCCGAATATGCGGCTGACCTTGTCGGTGCCCTGACGCTGAATGACAAACAGCAGCGTCAGAATAACCAGCGCCAGCGGTACAATAAACGGTTTCAGCGCCGGTGAGATGACCTCTATGCCCTCAATGGCGGAAAGCACCGAAATCGCCGGGGTGATCACGCCGTCGCCATAAAAGAACGCGCCGCCAATCAGGCCCGCCAGTATGACAACGTGTCCCGCTTTGCTGCTGACGCCGCGTCGGGCCAGCGCCATCAGCGTCAGGATGCCCCCCTCTCCGTCATCATCCGCGCGCATAACGAAACAGACATACTTCAGCGTAACGATCAACGTCAGCGCCCAGAAGATCAGCGATAAAAAGCCCATGACGGCAGCCGGTGAGACACTGCCGTCGGGCAGAATCGACAGACACTCTTTCAGGGTATAAAGCGGGCTGGTGCCGATATCACCAAAGACGATACCGGCAGCGGCCAGCATGCCGGCAGGCAGCGAGGCTTTGTGCGGGTGTTTCATGGGGTTCCTGCTCAGGTTAACAGAAGGGCGCTATATCTCTTCAGCGCCGGAGTAATACCGGCGAAGATAGCGGTTTTCTGCACAGGCAGGGAGAGGGTGGCGACTATTCACACACCATTTTTACGCCGTGAGCGCAAATTTTTACGCGATTTTTATACCGCTGCGCGTTTATCAGCCAGAAAAACAGGCTTCAGACTGCGTCAGCCTGAAGCGCTGGCGGAGCACGTCATCTCTTTTATTACAACAGGTGCCGGAGCGTGCTTACACGGGACGGACTGTCCGGCGTCCCGTATATAGGGCTGGTTCAGAACTCCCAGCGCACGCCAGCGTTGTAGCGCCATCCTTTAGCGCCGTTACCCTCGATCGCTTTACGGTAATCGGCTTCAGCATAGAGCGAAACGTCGTTGTGCAGCGTTACCGTGCCGCCTGCACCCGCTTCCCACATCTGGCCAACATGCCCGCTGGTAAACGTGGCCCCCAGCGCCGGATTATCTGCAGCAGCGACCGAGGTAGTGGCTGCGCCGCCCCAGCCTTTGTAATAATTTGCGCGCAGATAAGGCGTATACTGGCGATGATTGTCATCACTCCAGGTGCGATTGAGACGCGCACCCAGCCGGCCAATCGTCTGGTCATAATCACCGTAGCGAACCTTGCTGCCATCCTTATCGGTGAAGTCATTCATGTTAAGCTGCATATACAGCAGCTGCGCCTGCGGTTCCAGCTGATAGCCGTCACCCAGCGTAAACGGATAGCCGCTCTCCAGTGAGGCAGTCCAGCCGCGTCCTTTCAGCTTCGCCACCTGTTTTTGCCGCGCGATATCGGTTTCACCGCGGTGCCAGTCAAATGACAGCACGCCATCCAGATAGAAGCCGTTATCACGCTGCCAGGTGCTGTAGAGCGCCAGGCTATCACTGTCAAAAGTGGTGCTGCTATAGCCATCTGCCGCTTTGGGGCGCAGACGCGTATTGCCACGCGTATATGCCACGCCGCCGCGCAGGGAGTCGCTTGCGCCATCAAGCCGCAGCACATTGCCACCCAGCTGCACCGCACTGTAATTGAGATCAAAATCATAACCATAATCACGGAAGCTGCGATCGCTCTGGTATTTCAGGTTTGAGCCGATATAGCGCAGAAACATCTCGCCGCCATTGCCGTCAGCGCGCTGCTGTCCGTGGCGCAGCTCACCCAGACGTTTATGCAGGTCATCGATAATGCCGGTGGTGTAATAGGCGAGGCCGGTGGGCGCCGATACATAAGCAGGCACCTGTGGTACCACGGCCGGACGTGCGTTATAAGCTTGCTCGCTGCCAAAAGCATCGGTAATCAGCGCAGGCTGGCAGCTGCTGCTGTTCTCGCACACAAGATAGTTTGCCAGGCGATAATCCCAGTAGTTATTCCCGCTGCCGCTGACCAGGCGTTGCGCCGGATCGCTGCTGCCCGGCGCGAAAGTATACAACCGATACTGCCACGGCCCGGCCCCAAGATAGCCGTCCGCCAGTGCAAAACTGCCGGCAGCCGCGTTACCGCCCACCTGCGCCAGCGAAATACCTTCATTGCCCTCTACGCCACCGTTGCGATTAAGATCGGTCAGCGTACCGCTGCTGGCAGCATCCGGCTGTACATTCAGCAGCGTGGTGCCGCTGGCATTGCCGGTTACGCTGATGCGATCGGTAAACTGGTTACTCAGCGCACCACCCCGGTTCAGTCGGGTGATCAGGTTCGCCTGACCCCCCGCAGACGCCAGCGATCCGTTGATCGCCAGCGTATTACCCGGTGAACCAGCGCCGTTAGTAAGATCCAGCGTGCCGCTGTTATTAACCACCAGCGACCCTGCCGTACCGCCTGCCAGCAGCGGGTGTACATTGTTACCCGCATATAAGGTGGACGCCTTATCAATATTAATTGTGCTGCGCGCCAGCTGCAGATTATCGGTCAGCGTCCAGCGCGTATCTGCAAAGTTGATCGTGCTCCAGCCCGTGCCAAGGTTTACCCCTTTGCGGCGATCGTCGGCGCTAAAGCTACCGCCACGCCCGTCAATCTGGCTGAATGTCAGGCTGTTACCGCTTCCGCTGCCGCTGGTGAGATGGTAAGTGGTGCTGAGACTGACGCCGCTGATGTCCGCCAGGTTGTTGTTACCATTGCCCATCGTCAGACTGCCGTTAAGCCTGCCGCCGCTCCAGCGAAACGTGTCGGACCCGCCGCCGGGATTGATATCGCCGCGCACGTCGCCTTCTGTCAGCAAGATGACGTCGTCGGCGTTGCTGCCGGCAACTGCCTGAGTTTGTGGCGTGTCGGTAATAATGGTGCCGACGTTTTCAAACACCGTTTTCCCCCCGCGGAGATCCACTACCGGCGCGCGCAGGCTGGCAGAGCGGAGCGTCCCGGTATTCACAATGGTGCCGGCCGTACCGGAGATCAGCGCCGATCCGCCAGCGGGATCATCAATGTTTACGCTGGCAGCGGTGAAAATATCACCCGTGGTATTGGCACGAATACCGCTACCGCCTGCGCCGCTGACGTTAAACACGTAGCCTGGACCCAGCGTCAGATCGCCGCGCGTAGTGCTGCCGTCGGCGTTAGCAATGTTAAGGCCGTTGCCGCTACCCCTGACGTTTGCCGTAACGGTGGAGGCGGGATCGAATGCCACACCGGTGCGAATGCCGCTGCCGTTGCCGACGTTAAGCGTCAGGTTGCTGAGGCTGACATTGCTGAGTTCTGCACGGTTCTCAATGCCGTTGCCGCTGCCGGAGACATTGATGCTGGCATCTGCGGCACTGAGTGCCGCGGCGCCCTGGTCAAGTAAAATCCCGTGTGCAGTGCCGCGCGCGGTAATCGCTGTAGTGCGACCGTTCAGCGCCAGCCGGGCGCCCTCGCTGATACGTACGCCAGCCACGCCGTTTTCAACATTGATGACGCCGCCCTGCGCCAGCGTGCTGCCGCGGCCGGAAACATCCAGACCGGTGCCGCTGGTCACTGTTACCACACCGTTATTGGTTAACGTACTGCCGGCACGGGAGCGGATGCCGATGCTGTTATTTCCGGTCAGACTAAGCGCACCGTTGTTGATCAGGGTCGCGCCGTTGGTAATGTCGACGCCGGTAGCGCCGCTGCCGGCCCCACGGATGCTGGCGTTGCTGGTTACCCGGGTCGCGGCAGCGCTGCCATCCAGCGCATTACTGAGGTCGCTGCGCATCGTGTTCACCAGGATGCCGACGGCATTATTACCGCTCAGGTTAAGCGTGCTGCTGCTGTCCAGCGTGGCTGCCGCACCCCCTTCAACGCGAACCGCCGTGCTGCCCGTGCCGCTGGCGGTAAAACTGGCGTTAGTGCTGTTCAGGCTGCTGCCATTACCGGAAACAATGACGCCGGTGGCGTTTGCCGCACTGGCGGTGAGCGTACTGGCGGCGCTGAAACCGAGCGCAGCACCGTCGTCAATGCGGTAGCCGGTGGAGCCCGCAGTCGTGATGTCCAGCGTACGACTTGCCGAACTGATACGGGAGCCGCTACCCGCTGCGCGGTAAGCGATCTGATTGCTGTTATTGAAAACCGGCGTTGATCCCGCAGCGATATTAACCTGCGCACCGCTGAGCGCTTCGGCACCCATTGCACCAATACCATTAAGAGTAAGCGTGCCGGCGTCAAGATTTGCGACAGCCTGTGCGCCACTGGCCGTTACGCCGCGCGTACGGTTACGGATGCTGCCGCCATTTACCTCAATGTTACCGCTGTTGCTGACGGTGGTGGCAAAGGGGCTGCCCACGCTGTTGACCACAATGCCGCTGCCGCCTTCGCTGATACTGATATTGCCGCTGTTGCTGCCGCTGGCACCGCTCTCCACGCGTATCCCTGTGGTGCTGGCGCCGCTGAACGTGATATTGCCACTGTTGGTGAGCCGGGCGCGATTACGCGCCAGATAGCCTGTAATAGTGTCCTGCGCTGAATCCAGCTCTGCCGCTGAAATCAGCCGGGTGCCGGCAACCGGAGCGCGGCTGCTGGCACCGGTCAGCGTATGTTTTTGTCCGTCGGCGATCGCCCCGATAGCATTGCTGCCGATGAGATTGATGGTGGTTGCGGCATCGATATTGCCCAGGGCACCGCCTTCGATGTTTACGCCAGCCGCACCGCTACCGCTGACGTTCAGCGTGGCATTGCGGGTGTTAACCGTGGTGCCATCAGCGCCGGTGCCGTTGATCGCCACGCTTCCCGCGCCGGAAGCAGTGAGCGTGGTATCTGAACCATCAAAACCGGCGCCCTGTTCGATACGAAACAGGGTGGAATTACGGGTGGTGACGTCAAAAGCATTATTATCCGCTACGTTGATCAGCGCATTCGGACCATAGGCAAAGAAGCCGATTTGCTGGCTGCCGGTGCTGAATACCGGGATCGCATCCTGCGTAACATTAATGGTGGCATTACCGCGTGCGTGTACGCCTATCGCCCCGTTGCCTGTCAGATTGATGCGACCATCCACGCTGGCCAGTACTGTGCCGCTACCCTGTCCCTCTGCCCATACGCCAAAATTGCGTGTGCCGCTGGCGGGATCGGCACCGCCCGCCACATTGATTGTGCCGGCAGAGCTTGCCGCCGCCGTACTGCCATTGCCAGCCAGTACTTTAAGGCCGGTGCCGTTAACCCCGTTGAGATTGATGGTGCCACGATTCTCCAGCGTGCCGCTGCTGTTGCTGACCAGCATGCCGGTGTTTTCGCGCGGCACGCGCGCCGCGCTGCCGTTAATATCAATGGTGCCGCTGTTGATGAGCGTGGCGTTGTTCGCGCCGCTGACTGACATGCCGGCCGCATTCTGCACGCGTGAACCGAGCACGATGCGGCCTTCACTGATCGCGCTGCCGTTCGCCAGCACGGCAATACCGCTGGTCAGACCGCTCTGATTCATCGCGGTTTCCGCTACGTTATCGCTCAGGCTGTTTTGCGGGCCGCGTCCGATGTAAAGGGTGCCCGCACTGGTGTTGGTAAAGCGGCTGCTATCGGCTGTGAGCAGAACGCCAGAGGTGGTGCCGCGTGCGGCGGAACCATTAACGCCAACGTTAATATTCCCGCTGTTACTCGCCTGCGCGCTGGCATCCAGCCGGATACCTGCCACGCCACTGGTCAGATTGCTGCCGGTGGTGCCGAGGTTCAGCACGCCATTATTGATAAAGTTGCCGTTGTTTTGCACCGTGACCGCCGTCGCGTTGCTGCTGGCCGCGCCCACGCCGGTGCCGTCGATCCGGTTAAGAAAGCCGCCGTTGATGACTCCGCTGCTGCTGTTAGTCGCGCTGGCATCGTCCAGCGCGAGCGCCGTACCCCGGCTGGCCAGTTTGCCATCCACGGTGGCGCTGGCACCGGACGCAACCCGCACGGCACCGCCGTTCGCGCCGGTCGCCTCCAGCGTTTTGTCTGCGGCAATAGTAATTTGTGAGCCAATACCCTCAGCGTTGATCACGACACGGTTACCCAGGGGCTGCGTGACCTCATCCGGCGGCGTGGCGCTGACGCTGTAAACTATTTCCTCATCGGTGAGGGTAACGGCTTTGTTAAATTCGCTAAGGTAACGGGCGGTGGCGAGGTTGCCACTCTGCAGCTGACTCACCAGCCAGGTGTTGTAGCGCTGCAGCTGGCTGGCATTGGTTACGCTAAAAGAGGTGGTTTTGCCATCCAGCGTTTGTACGCTGAAGCTGCCAGTGTAAGTGGCGAGGTTTTGCACGCTCAGACTGTCAGTTGCGCCACCACCGCCGACCTCTGCCGCTGAACCGGTGAATGCGACACGGTTGTTGCTGTTCCAGTTAATGACCCCGCCATTACTCGCCTGAAACAGCGTGGTGCTTTTTGCCGCCATGGTCCAGGCATTGGTACTGGCACTGCTGCTGGCAGTGAGTTGCCCGATGCTGACATCCAGCACGCTGCCGCTGCCGGTCACATCCGCTACGCGCGCGTTGATATATTGATTGTTATTCACGTTTTGCAGATCCGGCACCACGGTACTGCTGCTAACGGGCGTCTGTGCTACAAGGCTGGCTGAATCAAACACCTGAAAGGTCGTATTGCCGCCGGTGGTGAGATCCGGCACGGTAATGGCAACGTTTTGCGGGCCGGTATCCAGTCTCGCCCGATCGATAAACGCTGCACCGGAGACAATGTTTACCTGCCCGAGCGTGGTATTTGTTGCGCCATCAGTGCCTGCTTCAAACGCCTGATTACCGGTCAGGGTCTGACTGCCGCTGTTAACAATCAGCGCGCCGGTTTGTTGATCGTTGTTGCGGGGATTGTAAGGAGTGAGCGTAACGGCCTGGCTGGCAAGTGGAACAGAGAGCGCGGTCTGTACAGCCACGATCCCTAACGCAATGGGATTCAGGGTGAATCGCATACATCCTCCGGTAAAAGTGTACCCGGCGACACAACGCGATCACCGTGTTAAGTGGATGAGAACTCACAGTCTGGGATAGTTTTAAATGTAAAATAAGGGTGCGTGGTTGTGACAAGAGAAGTCAGGAATGGCCACACTTAAGTCAAACTTAGCGGGTTTTACAGCAGTTGTGAATCGGATAACGAAAGTTACAATCGTAAATATTTAGCCAAATAAAAAAACAGAGAGGTTGATAATTAAGCGCGATAACCCTGCTGTTGATATTGTTAACCGGCCAGCACGCTGTTTCAGCTGCAGTTTAATTTCTGCACTCAATTAAAGCCTGGAACGGCTGTAAGTCATTGGTATCAATTTATGCGGCAGAGATGATTGCGGATAAATGTGAAATGATGCACAACGCCGGTAATACATTTTTATGCTTAAATCCGGAAAATCTGCAGCGGTAACCCGAACAGGTTGCCGCTGCAGACATAACGGATGGACCGGGTAATTGCGCATGCCGCTGCACCTCCGGCACACCCGGTCACTGTCCGGAGCGTGCAGGACGCTTACCAGCCTTTGATAATATCGCCTTTGTAGATCTCGTTGGCTTTGTCCAGCACCGGCTGCGAGCGGAATGCCTCTTTCAGCTTTTGCACGTTCGCGCTCTCTTTATTATCTTCACGTGCCACGATGGCATTCACGTAAGGTGATGCTTTACCTTCCATAAACATGCCGTCGCGTGACGCGGAGAGGTTCACCAGCGCCGCAAAATTATTATTAATAATCGAAAGATAAACCTGCGGATCGTCCAGCGTACGCGCCAGCTGCGGTGTATCCACCTCAACAAACTTCAGCTTTTTCGGATTGGCGGTGATATCCAGCGTGGTGGGCAGCAGACCCGCTTCAGGTTTAACCGTGATCAGCCCCTGCGCCTGCAGCAGCAGCAGGCTGCGACCCAGCGTGGTGGCTTCATTTGACAGGGTGATCGTCGCGCCATCCGGCAGTTCATTCAAACTTTTGATTTTGCGGGAATAGCCGGCAATCGGAAACACAAAGGTATTGGTGATGACGGCAAATTTATACCCGCGCTCTTTTGACTGCATCTCAAGGTAGGGCAGGCTCTGGAAGGCATTTGCATCCACATCTTTATTGTAAAGAGCTTCGTTGGGCTGCACGTAATCGTTAAACGCAATCACCTCAACGTCCAGCTTATATTTGTCATGCGCGACCTGCTTCACTGTCTGCCAGAGCTGTTCATCCGGCCCACTGTTAATCGCAACTTTGATTTTTTCGTCGTTATTGTTATCGCAGGCGCTCAGCAGCGTCACAGAAGCGGCCAGCAGCGCGGTCAGTAAACGTTTTTTCATGTTTGCAGCATCCTTATTCTTGTCAGCCCCGGACTATAATATACGTCCAGACGTCTGTACATCCATATTGGGCAGGGCGCTTATGCTTTTACAGCATAACTTATGCTCTACTTCAGGCAGCTGAGATAGCGCTGCGCAGAGCGCGCCACGATCGCATCGGCATCCTGCAGAATTTCGCGTCCGTCAAAAGCGCCGTAGAGCTGCGTGAAACTGCGATCCCGTAACGGCTGCATCATGTTGCGCACCGCCTGTGCGGAGAGCGGCAGCATGTTGGGATAGCTCCACATAAACGAGACGGCATCCGCGCCTGGCGTTACCTGCAAAATATCGCCACTCAGCATTACCCCCGAATCACGCTGCCAGTGCAGCACCGTGCCACCGGCAAAATGGCCGCCAAGACGCAGCAGCGTGATGCCTGGCAGCAGGGCATGCTCCTCCTCCTGCCATAAACGGATCCACGGGCTGTCGCGCATAATCCACGCTTTGTCGCTGGCGTGCAGCCAGATCGGTGCGCTGAATGCGGCGGCCCAGTCCTGCATAGTGGTGTAGTAGTGGGGATGAGAGATGGCTATCGCCTGCAATCCTCCCAGCGCGCGGATCAGCGTTTCCGTGGCGTCATCCAGATGGGCGATGCAGTCCCAGAGAATATTGCCGTGCGGAGTGCAAAGCAGAAAGGCGCGCTGATTGATGCCAAATGCCGGCAGACTCTGCAGTGAAAGCAGGCCGGGCAGATGCTGCTGCCACCGGTTGGTGTGCGCGGCGCGCAAATCAGTCTGCGTTATCCACCGCTGTCCGCCTGGCGGAATAAACTGGCGTTCATCTTCGCAGATGGGGCAGTGCCGGGGGGCCGGCGCGGCATAAGAGGTGCCGCAGGCAGTACAGAGCGTAATCATGGTTTCTCCTCATCAGCTGACGGGATAAGGATAGCTACTCTGTTGCAGGCTGCAGCTGATAGACCCAGGCGGTGATCTGCTCACCCCGATCGGTGGTCACAGCGACCGGCACGCGATCATAGCCCTCTTCAAATGCATCGAGCATTGGCCAGTGCACGTCGAGATGGGGCGAGAAAAACAGATAGCCGGGTACGCGCGCGCCATCCTGGCACAGCACCACGCCAGGAAAGTCAGCGGCCGCGCCCCAGCCGCGCGCGTAATAGGTGCCATTAACGCTGCCGGCCAGCCACTCGCCACCTATCTGCTCCAGAATATGAGCATTATCGTGCCCGGGCTGCAGCGTGCCGTAGACAAACAGAGGTTTCATATCACTCCTGTGAGGGTTGCGTTTACGATCCCGCTATTGTGACGCAGCGAACCGGGACGGTAAATGTTACGGGCGGGAAAATTCCGGGCCGATTAGACGAAACGCCAAATGTGACATTTACTCATAGGGAGATTCAGATCCCTGCCAGTAAAAAAGGGACATTACAACGGAGCAATTCATGTATCACCTTGATGTGCAGGTTCTCGAAACCGCGCAGCACTGGGCAGAAGCACATCCGGTATGGCTTTGTACCGTACTGAGCACTTTTGGTTCTTCACCGCGGCCGCCGGGCGCCATGATGGCGATCCGCGCCGACGGGCATTTTTGCGGTTCGCTCTCCGGCGGCTGTGTGGAGGAGGATTTCCGCCAGCGAATTGCGGAAAACGCCTTCAGAGAGGCGAGTGCCGTGGTGCGCTACGGTGACGGCGGGCTGACGCCCGATCGGGCACTGCCGTGCGGCGGCGTGCTGGATATTCTGGTAGAAAAGCTGCCGCAGGGCGCGGCATCCATTCACTATCTGCGTCAGATGCACGATGCGCTGGTACGGGCCGAAGCCATCAGTAAAACGCTGCAGCTACCGCACGCCTGCGCCGGCGTGGAGACGCTGCCCTATACGCAGCAGACTGCCGCGCAGATCGCAGGCGACCGGGTTACGCTGACGCTCTCTGCGCCGCCGCGTCTGATTATCGCCGGTCTCTCCAGCGTAGGCGTTTACTGCGCCAACTTTGCGCAGGCGCTGGGGTTTGAGACGCTGGTCTGCGAGCATCGCGATGAGGTGCTGGAAAATATGGGCGCGGACTTACAGACAGGCGTGCGGATCATACGCTGTTTTCCGGCCCGCTATCTGGAACGGGAAGGGTGCCACAATGCAACGGCAATCCTGTCCCTGACCCACGATCCGCGCATTGATGACCTGACGATGATGGAGGCCGTGCTGCTGCCGGCATTTTATCTCGGCGCGATGGGATCGAAGCGCAACAGCAGCCGGCGGCTATCGCGTCTGGCGGAGATAGCCGGGCTGACGTCTGAGCAGCTGGCGCGCATTCACGCGCCGGTCGGGCTGGATATTGGCAGCAAAACACCGGCTGAAATCGCGCTATCAATTATGGCGGACATTGTGCGCCACAAAAACGGTCTCGCAGCGCGCCGTTAATCCCGTTCCGGAAGCCATAGCCCGTTGCGCTATGGCTTTTTTACGGTAATCCCCCACAAAGTTTGTTCTTTTTTTTGACAACGCCTTCCGAAATGCCCTCAGCGTCTAGACTTAGCGGGTGCGCACTCTACTACGACATCTTAAACGCGCATCCCGATCGATTCTTTCACTATTGGAAATGAGCTATGTCAGAAAACATACAACTGCATCTCGAGGTCAATGGGCAGCCCATTGAACTCAGCGTAGACCCGCGCGTGACGCTGCTGGACGCGCTGCGTGAACACCTGACGCTGACCGGTACAAAAAAGGGCTGTGACCAGGGCCAGTGTGGCGCCTGCACCGTTCATATTAATGGCAAGCGGGTTCTGAGCTGCCTGACGCTGGCCGTTCAGGCTAACGGACAGCAGGTCACTACTATTGAGGGACTGGCGCGTCCTGATGGCACGCTTCATCCGGTTCAGGCGCGTTTTCTGGAACATGATGCTTTCCAGTGCGGCTACTGCACGCCGGGACAGATCATGTCTGCCGCCGCCTGCATTGCGGAGGGGCATGCCGGTTCTGCCGATGAGATCCGTGAATATATGAGCGGTAATCTTTGTCGCTGCGGAGCTTACCCTAATATCGTCGACGCCATTCAGCAGGCCGCCGCCGATCTCAGTTCGGAGGCGCGATGAATCCGTTTGACTACCTTGCGGCGAGCAGCCCGGAACAGGCGCTGCAGCAGAAGAAGGATGCCAGCAGCCGGTTTCTGGCGGGTGGCACCACGCAGATAGATTTAATGAAATGCGACGTTGAGCAGCCGGCCGCGCTGGTGGATATCAGCGGCCTGCAGGAGATGCGTGAAATTGCGTTCAGCCATGACAGCCTGCGTATCGGCGCGCTGACGCGCATGAGCGAACTGGAGCATCATGCAGAGTGTCAGCGTGATGCGCCGGCGATTTATCACAGTCTGTGGCAGGCGGCGTCGCCGCAGCTGCGGAACATGGCTACGATTGGCGGCAATCTGCTGCAGCGTACCCGCTGCGTTTATTTCCGCGATCCGCATACGTTCAGCGCCTGTAACAAGCGCAATCCGGGATCGGGCTGTGCCGCGCTCGAGGGCATCAACGGCAACCACGCTATTCTGGGTACCAGTGACAGCTGTATTGCGGTTTATCCGGGCGACCTGGCTGTTGCACTGACCGCTTTTGATGCCGTGGTCATCGTGCGCAATGCTGCGCAGCGCGAGCGTCGCATTCCGATTGACCAGTTCTATCTCCTGCCCGGTGATACGCCCCATCTGGAGCACGATCTCGCCAGCGATGAAATGATCATCGCGGTGGAACTGCCGCTTACCGCCGCGCTGAAACATTCGCATTACCTGAAGGTGCGCGATCGCAGCTCGTATGAATTTGCGGCTGCCAGCGCCGCCGTTGGCATTGAGCTGGAGGGTGACCGGATCCGCGACGTGCGCATTGCCGTGGGCGGCGTGGCGACGAAGCCCTGGCGGGCACAGCAGGTGGAAGGGGCGCTGCGCGGACAGCTATTTGATGAACAAACGCTGCGTCGTGCCGCAGAGCGTATTGTGCAGGATGCGAAAACCCTGCCGCAGAATCAGCATAAAAAAGTGCTGACACCGCGCGTGATTGCACGTGCACTACTTCAGGCTGGCGGCAAGGCGTAACCGGGGACATTTTATGGATAAGCAGGAACAAAACTATCAGGCACTCGGTGCCGGACGCGATCGGGGCGATGGCGTGGTGAAAGTCACCGGCGCCGCCCGCTATGCAGCGGAATATCAGCCTGAGAATATGCTGTATGGCGTGGTGGTGCAGTCCACTATTGCCAGCGGCCGGATGACAGATATTGACACCGCAGAAGCGGAACGGCAGCCTGGCGTTGTCGCGATTTATACCCATCTGAATCCGCTGAAGATCAACAAGCCTACCGCCATTGCTGACGGCGGCGCGGCGCAGTCCACCTATACACCGCTGCAGGATGACAAAATCATTCATAACGGCCAGAACATCGGGCTGGTGGTGGCAGAAACGTTTGAACAGGCGACCTGGGCTGCCAGCCTGGTAAAAGTGCGCTATGAGGAAGAGAAGCCGCTGGTCTGGATGGATGATCCGGCAGCGGAGCGCCAGGAGAGCGCCACTGTTGAAATGGGCGATGCGCACCAGGCGATGGCGCAGGCAGAAGTGAAAATCAAAAGCTGCTACGCCACACCGCGTGAATACAACATGCCGATGGAACCGCATGCCTGCATCGCATCATGGCAGGATAATGCGCTCACGGTATGGGAGCCAAGCCAGTGGGTCATGGGAGCACAGACTGAAATAGCCGAGTGGCTGGGTATCGAACAGCAGCAGGTTAGGGTAATTTCACCCTATGTTGGCGGCGGCTTTGGATCTAAACCCGTGCCCTACACCCATGTAGCGCTGGCCTGCGTTGCCTCGCGCGCGCTGACGCGTCCGGTGAAAGTGGCGCTGTCGCGTCCGCAGACCTTTACCGGACTTGGCGGTCGTCCGGCTACGCAGCAGACTATAGAGATGGGCGCCGCACAGGACGGGAAACTACTGGCCATCCTGCATGAAGGTTTGAGCGATACCTCACTCATTGACACGTTCGCCGAAGGCACCAACAAAGTCACCGGGCGTATCTATGATGTGCCGAATGTCTATTCGCGTCATTACGTTGCTGCTATCAATACTGTCACGCCGGGCTGGATGCGTGCACCCGGTGAGAACCCGAGCGCGTTCGGGCTGGAGGTGGCGATGGATGAGATGGCCTACGCGCTGGGTATCGATCCGCTGGAGCTGCGCCTGCGCAACTATGCAGAACAGGATCCGCAGGAAAACCTGCCGTGGAGTACGCGTCGTCTGAAAGAGGCTTACAGCGCGGCGGCTGAAGCGTTTGGCTGGAAAGATCGCACTATGGCACCGCGCTCAATGCGCGAAGGCCGTGAGCTGATTGGCTGGGGCATGGCAACGGCAACCTATCCGGTAAACAAAGCCCCGGCTGAGGCGCGCCTGATCCTCAACAGTCAGGGTGAGCTGGTGGTGCAGAGTGCAGGTGCTGATATCGGCACCGGAACCTACACCATTCTGGCGCAGACAGCGGCAGAAGTGCTCTGTCTTGACTCTACCCGCATTAAAGTTGAACTGGGTGATACCCGGCTGCCGCGTGCCGGCGTGGCGGGCGGTTCGCAGCTGGCCGGCAACCTGACCGGTGCCGTGCATAAGACGGCGGTGGCGCTGCGTGACCGGCTCTACGCGCTGGCAGGCGCTTCTTCAGATGCGCCGTTCCCGCAGACCGACGCTGAACAGCTGACGCTCTGCGCGGGAGGCGTGTGCCTGAAAGGTCAGCCGGAGCGTGCGGTGTCGCTGGGCGATCTGGTGCGGCTGAGCGGTGAAGAGACACTGGCGGTAACGGACGGCACCTTTAAGCCGGGCGAAAGCGCAGAAGAGCGGGATAAAGCGGTGCACTCGATGTCGCGGATGACCACACCGGAAGAGTTTTCTTCACACAGCTGGGGCGCGCAGTTTGTTGAAGTGCGCGTGGATGAAGATTTCGGTACGGTGCGCGTCAGGCGTATGGTGTCCGCCTTTGACAGCGGGCGGCTTTATAATCCGAAACTGGCGCGCAGCCAGTGGATTGGCGGAATGGTGATGGGGCTCGGTCAGGCGCTGCTGGAAGGCGGGGCGGTTGATCCGCGTAACGCCCGCATCGTGAACAATAATCTCGCCGATTATCTGATTGCGGTTAACGCTGACGTACCGGAGATTATCACTATCGACGTGGGCGAGCCGGATCACCACGCCACGCTGATGGGCGGAAAAGCCGTGGGCGAGCTGGGTATTGTGGGTATGGCTGCGGCTATCAGTAATGCTGTTTATCACGCAACCGGCAAGCGCATTCGCGATCTGCCGCTTTCCCTGGAGAAGTTGCTCGATTAATGCAGGCTGGCGGCGTCAGGAAGACGCCGCCGCTTCACTCTCTGAGCGTGATCATGACAATCCCTTATCTCAGGCCTGGTGAACAGGCAGTACTTTACGACGGCATGTGTAAACTCTGTAACGGCTGGGTGGCATTCCTGCTGCGGCACCAACTGGACCGGCGGGTACGCTTTGCCACCGTGCAAAGTGAGGAGGGTAAAACGTTACTGCGCCATGTCAGGATGCCGGTTGACGATATCCGGACGATCGTACTGATCGGTGAAAGCGGACACTGGCTGCGTGCTCAGGCAATCTGTCGCGTGATGAAAAGCCTTCACAGTCGCTGGCGTATCTTTGCGCTGCTGCGTTATTTTCCTGACCCGGTAAGTAACGCGATATATAATCTTATTGCCCGAAACCGCTATCGTCTCTTTGGCCGTTACGACGACGTTAAGCACCTCTCTCCCGATTTCCCAGAAAGGTTTATTGCACGCTAAAGCAGCGTTATTGCTTTGATAGCAGAAAATGAAAATCAGAGATGCAGGTAAATAAATTTCCTGCATCAATCCCTTTTGTGCACTACATCAGGCTGGTGCAGCAACATCTATTTATCTTATTGATTTTAAAATAAATTAATTAACTTTCTGTTTCATTAGACCGCAAATGTCTATTTTGCATACTCTTCTTTACATAAAGAATTACATTTTATGCCTGATTAAAAACAAATAATGTCCCGCTGAGGACGAAACTTTTTGCCAGTTGTTTCTCCTGAAGACCATCATGGTTTTGAATAATGGCACAATACAAATAGCGCCATATACTTTAAGCGTATTCTCTCCCGGAATATAACATTACCTTTTAATTTTCTATGGCAGCGCAGCGGGCGTGATAATGACGCCGCTGTACAGGAGCAATCAACATGGACCAGACTGCATTTCTCATTGGATTTTCAGTGATGGCGCTTGCATCACTGGCGATTTATGCCACCGGCAGTAAAACGTTTCCCTCCCGTCACCACACCCTGATGCATGCATCAGTGCCTTTTATTGCCGCTACGGCGTATCTGGCAATGGCGTTTGGCTATGGCAACCTCACCCTGGACAGCGGCACGACGGTCTATATGGCGCGTTATGCTGACTGGTCTGTGACCACGCCGATTCTGCTGGCGGGGCTGGTTATGCTGGCCTTTCATGAGCATGGCAAGCCAGGCGAGATGGGCGGCTTTCTGACCGCTATTATCGTGCTGGATGTGATGATGATTGTGACCGGTCTTGTCTCCTCGCTGGCGGAAACCGCAGCAGGAAAATGGGTCTGGTATCTCTGGTCCTGCGCTGCATTCCTCGGCGTGATCTATCTGCTGTGGGGACCGCTGCGTACGATGGCGGCGGAGCGGGGCAGCGCACTGGCAGGCGCCTACAACAAAAACGTGGCGCTGCTGACGGTGGTCTGGTTTATCTATCCGGTGGTATTTCTGATCGGGCCGGAAGGGCTGAAGATCATTTCTGACCCTGCTTCAATCTGGGCATTTCTGATCCTCGATATTATCGCTAAAGTTTTCTACGCCTTTTACGCGGCGGCGAATCTGGAAAAAGCGTTGCGCTACGCAAAACGCGATGGTGCCGTGCGGGTATGATCCTGCGGCAGCATACCGGCTGGCTGACACTCTGGGGGGCAGCTCTGGCTGCCTCTTTCAGCCCGCTGCCGGTTCAGCTGCTGTTTGCCGTCGTGGCCATTGGCATTATCGGCATGGCGCACGGTGCAAGCGATCTTGAGATTGTCAGGCGCGAACAGCAGTGCGCTTTTCTGGCGGGTTACGGCGTAGTGATTGTGCTGTGCCTGTTCTGGTGGCACTGGCGTCCGGCAATCGCGCTGCCGGGCTTTCTGCTGGCCTCTGCCATCCATTTTGCGCTGGAAGATGCGCCGCACGGCTCTCTGGCTGAACGGCTGGCGCGCGGCATCAGTCTGATTGCAACGCCTGCCGCGCTGCATCTGACAGCGTACAGAACGATTTTACATCAGGCCGGGCTGGCATCTGCCATGCCGGATAGCGTGACCGCGGGTCTGGCTATAGCGGGCGGCCTGACCGCCGCAGCGCTGTTGCTGACAGGCATTCTGCGGCGCGACAGGCGTCTGCTGGCCGGGACGCTGGCATTGCTGCTTCTGCCGCCTTTTGTTGGCTTTTCCGTGGGCTTTTTGATCCTGCATGCGCTACCGCAGACCCGCGAACGGCGCGATTTGCTGGGGTTCAGACATTACGCTGACTACCTGCGTGCCGTCTGGCCGGTGCTGACGGCGGCTATTTTGCTGGCGGTACTGATCATGTTTATGATGCATCCCACCGATACCGCCGGCGTGCGTTCACTGTTTGCCGCGCTGGCCGCGCTCGCTATCCCGCATTTACTGATCACGCCGTGGTTTGAGAAACCGCCGCGCAGTAAATAATGCGTGCCATTCATTACGCTATCCTGTATTCAAATATAAGAAAGAAAGTGGCAGGAGAGATAACGATAATTCCCTGCCAGAATAACTGTTTCAGTTAATAGCGTATCACCGTGCGACATTGTATTGCCATTTTGCGACATAACGCGGGTATATTAAAATTAATATCCGTATCTTTATGTAATTATTGATTTTTTCTGTATGGCTGCTTGTTGCATTCATGAAGCCAGTCACAACTCTGGCACGCATAATCCATTCCCTGTTTAATTACGCAGTATTGCGTATTAGATTTAACGCGTCATCACTCTTTATTATCTTACGGTTTCGTAAGTGTCCGGCAGTTAATACGTATATCAACATATAATGGAGATTTTATGGGCGCAAATTCCAACCGCGGTGTGGTGTATCAGGGGCCAGGTAAAGTCGAGGTACAGGATATTGCCGATCCGGTCTTTGCTAATCCGGCCGGAAAAAAGATTGGCCATGCCGTGATCCTGAAAGTGCTCTCCACCAATATCTGCGGCTCAGATCAGCATATGGTGCGCGGACGCACTACCGCGCCTGCGGGTATGGTGCTCGGCCATGAAATTACCGGTGAAATTATCGAAAAAGGCGCTGACGTTGAGATGCTTAACGTCGGTGACATTGTCTCGGTGCCGTTTAACGTTGCCTGCGGACGCTGCCGGTGCTGTCGTGAACTCGATACCGGTGTCTGCCTGACAGTGAATCCGGCGCGGGCGGGCGGCGCGTTCGGCTATGTTGATATGGGCGGCTGGGTAGGCGGTCAGGCGAAATATGTCATGGTGCCGTATGCGGACTTCAATCTGCTGAAATTCCCCGATCGCGATCAGGCGCTGGCGAAAATTCTGGATCTGACCATGCTGTCAGACATTTTACCGACCGGCTTTCACGGTGCGATCAACGCGGGTGTGGGCGTCGGCTCAACCACCTATGTCGCAGGCGCCGGTCCGGTCGGCCTGGCCGCAGCGGCATCAGCACAGATCCTCGGTGCGGCGGTAGTGATGGTAGGTGACTTCAACAAAGAGCGTCTGGAACACGCCAGGAAAATGGGCTTTGTGCCGATCGACCTGAGCCAGCATGACCGGCTGGGAGAGATGGTTGCCCAGATCACCGGCACGCCGGAAGTGGATTCGGCTATTGACGCCGTCGGGTTTGAAGCGCGCGGCCATTCCGGTAAAGAGCAGCCGGCGGTGGTGCTGAATCAGATGATGGAGATCACCCGCGTTGCCGGTAATATCGGTATTCCGGGCCTGTATGTGACGGAAGATCCGGGTGCGCACGATAAATCAGCACAGGAAGGCTCGCTAAGCCTGAAGTTCGGCCTCGGCTGGTCTAAAGCGCAGTCGTTCCATACCGGCCAGACGCCGGTGGTGCGTTACAACCGGCAGCTGATGAACGCCATCCTGCACGATCGTCTGCCGATTGCGAAAATCGTTAATGCCAAAGTGATCCCGCTTGAAGAAGCGGCTCAGGGATACGCTCAGTTTGACGCAGGCGTAGCCGCGAAGTATGTGCTGGATCCGCATGGCATGCTGACGGCAAAATAGTCTGGTGCAGATAAACTTATCCGGCAAGGTGTAAGGCGCACGCGAATATGCGCTGTGCCTTACACGCGTTTAAGTGCGCATAATCATGATTATGTTAAATAAGGCGTCTTCTGAATTATGAGGATTATCATTAATGACTATGCACAACCCCCCGCACGCGGGTGAAATCATTGCCGATATTATGGAAGATCTTGAGATCGGTATCAGAGAGCTGGCGCGTGCTTTAGCTGTAGCCCCCTCCACCGCTTCAAGAATAGTATCGGGAGCAACAGCGGTAACGCCAGAGATGGCGATCAAATTATCGGCCGTAATTGGCAGTACGCCTGCGATGTGGCTGCGCATTCAGGCCGCTTATGATTTAGAGCGGGCAGCCAAAACTGTTGACCTCTCGGTTCTGAATACCAGCTTCAAGCCTGATCCGCTGCAGGGTGTCAACTGAAGCCTGTGGGCAACGTGAGCAGCTGGTGTTAATTGCTCATTACACTCCGTTATCACGCGCGCCGTTTCACTGAAGGCAAGAGCTTAAGCAGAACGATATATGTGGAACACGATATCTTTCTTCAGTTGCAACCTGCCTGCGGATGAACGCTGCAGGGAAAATCATTCGCGCGCGGCGTGTGTGTCCCGATACCTTACCGATCACGTTTGAATACTCTTCCGCGTAGTGTTCAGCGAGAACAGCGCCTGTTATTGCACAATCATCTTATGCCACTATAACTTCATATAATGGGACTTATATGAACCTAAAAAAAACCGGTGCCGGAATGATTGCAGACAGCGTGAATGGTGATGTCTAAAAAAACGGCGACGCTACGTGAATTCTGCGTGTGCTGGCAGCACTGTGTCCCTGCAGAATTCACCCAGCGTTGCCGGTTTTATCAGCAAACAGCAGCGCCGGAGCGCTGCATAATCTGCTCTGTTACCAAAAGCGCACGCCGGTAAGGTGCAGCGTGCGGGCGATACCGCCTGCTGCAATCAGTGAAAGCGCGATGCCCAGCATCGCCATCGCGTCAAAGCCAAAGCGCCGGAACAGCAGATAGCCCGCCACGCACCCGGTCAGAAAAGAGAAAATCGTGACAAGGTGGGTATAAAGAAGTTTGCGATGCAGATGACGCTCGCCCGCTTCACTGCTGCTGAACGTTGCCCGCAGAAAAGAGCCCAGCGCAATACCGGCATCGGTCAGCGTACCGGTTACATGCGTAGAGCGTACACGACCGGAAGAGAGCTGGGTTGACGTGGAGTTATGGATCCCCATCAGCAGGCCAAGCGTCACCAGAATTTCACCGTTGTTCCGTTCTGAGTACCACAGGATCTCCACGACTGATGTCAGCAGCAGAAGCAGACCTTCAGTGAACAGTACCTGACAAAAAATGGTCCTGATATTGCGCCTGAGCCCCCAGGCAACCGTCAGGCGGGCGATCATTGAGCCGGTAACAAATGCCAGGATTAACCCGGCCAGAAACAGCAGATCCTGCAGATCGGAACCTGAAACTTCAGCAGATATTTGGGAGGTATTACCGGTCATATGGGAAGGGAAAAAGCCAAAAGCACCGAATGCCATGGCGTTAAGTATACCTGCAGTAGTCGCCAGCGTAAGCGCCAGCAGGCGATCTTCGCTGTGCGAACGTATCTTCTTTTTTCTCAGCAGCATCCTTCTCTTTCCTCGCAGCGTAAATGCAACACAATGTTAGCGTAGCGCACTATTCAGAATAGCGAAGTCTGGGGAGGATGCCTGTAACCAACTGCTTTTAATAGTTAATAATGTCAGAAAATGAAAATTTATATAGAAAACCGACATTGTCCGCGGTATGTGACGTTGTCACTCAAGAGCGGTAATGTCGGTGCCTGGCGTTATTTGTTATCAAAGTAATCTGCCGGCATTTGCCCGGGTGCCATGTTAATGACGGCATCATTATCCGGCCCCTCATTTTTCATGTAAGTGACCTGCGCAAATTCCGGGATAATGATATAAGGATAAGCGGGACCTTCATCGCGAAAACGCTGCATATCTTCAATAAATTCATTCTGATAACAGATGGTTTTTTCCGGGTGCTGCCCTTCTCCGGCGATCCACTGCGGGAAAAAAATCGTACCGTGAATAAGTTGACGATCAAGGTCAAAGAGCAGGCTTACGCAGGTGCCGGTGGGTTCATGCCAGTCAACTTTATAAATGCCGGGTGCAAATTGCACCGCATGCATTTTTTGATGAGTAACCCAGCGTCCCCCTACCAGTCCCTGATGAATGCGATAGTCGCAGGTTGTTGCGTTGCGGGCATACCACTCATATTTCCAGCCGTTGTCATAGGTATAAACAAAGTGGGTTCCGATAAACGCGGAGAGATCGCCAGCCTGCTCTGTAGCGGATGCAACTGAACTCATGCTTCACCTCAGTATTGGTAAAAAAGCGTACTGATAAGGTATAGCGTGTAATGTGAGATTGCGTATTGCTTAATCGTTTTTACACATATCCCATCAGCCTGAGCATCGATCGCGCCTCGTGCATCGCTTCATTGCGATGCGTAACACCCAGTTTCTGATAGAGGTTACGGATATGGGTTTTAATGGTGGTGGCTGCTACATCAAGTTCGCCGGCAATCTGCTCATTACTGTAGCCGGAATAGATCAGGCCCAGCACCTGCCATTCACGCTGCGTCAGCGGACTGGTGCGTACCAGCTCCGGGACATCAGGATGATTGAGTAAACGGCTGACAAAGCCTTCATCAAAATGAGCAAACTTATGACGGTGATATTTGTTAATTTCGTGCAGAATACGGCGGGCGCGATGTTCATCTATCTCTTCCAGCACCGAAAGCTGTAACAGCTGCCGCAGCTGCTGCGCCATTATTTCGCCCTCAATAACAAACTGGCTGATAAAGCCTGTACTGCGTGCCAGTTTCAGGGCAGCAATCAGCACCCGCTGGGCATCAGGTTTGCGGTGAGTCTGCCAGTAAAGCTGATTAAGCAGCAGCAGGTTGCTGTTAAAATCGCTGGTGAGCTGAAGCGTCTGCGCATTCTCATTGAGTTCATCCAGAATAACCTCCGCCTGAATCAGATCGCCCGCCAGCAGCTGCGCCCGTGCCACATTGCGCCACTGCTCCTGCAGAAAGTGATTGTTGGCGCTGGCTGGCCGCGAGGTGATGCGCAGCCACTGGCTGGCGCTGGCAGTATCACCGGTCAGCTGCCAGTAAAGGATACGCGCTTTGTCCGCGTTGGCGCTCCAGTCGATATGCAATATACCGTTATTGAGCAGGTTCTCCAGCCGGGTAATGTGTGTCCGGGCATTATCCAGATTGCCCCGCGCCAGTGAGCACTGGATCAGTAGCCCCAGACACTGGATCTGCTGCTGCGGCGGAAAGCCGCGCAGTACCTGCATCCCCTCACGCGCCGCCTGTTCAGCGTCATCAAGACGGCCCCAGGCCCAGAATAACTGCGCCCGGATACGCAACAGAAATTCATGCAGCGGGAACTGGGCGAGATGCTGTTCCTGGACCAGACGAAACGCTTTCTCCTGTATTTCCCAGGCCGATTGCAAAAATCCCTGAGCAAACAAAATTTCACTCTGCTGGATCAGGCTCCATAACACGTAGTGCCAGGTCTCTTCATGCCGCGCCATCTGCTCTGTCTGACGCATCAGCGCCAGCGAATCAGCCAGCTCACCTTTGCAATGCATGACCTCACCGTGGACAGAGGTCGCGACAATGCGGCTATAGCTTTTCGAGGCCGGCAGCAGCTGCAGAGCGAGGCGGGCCAGCTGCGCGGCCTCCTCCGCATTGCCATCGTTAATCGCTACCTGAGCACGTATCGCATGCAGCTCGCCCTGCAGGGACGCATCCATCTCGCTGCAGCGCTGCTGCTCAAACTGCGCCAGCAAACTGTTGACTTCAGAAAAGCGATGCTGGCTCTGCATCAGCCACGCCTGCAGCAGCACCAGCTCTGGATTTTCCAGCAGTAGCGGCCACGGCAGCACCCGCAGTGAAGACTCCAGCAGCGCCAGTTCACTTTGATTGAACAGCGTCCAGGCGTGCTCCAGCAGCACGTCGCGCAGCATCTCAGTATCACCCGACGCCAGGGCATGGTGGATAGCCTCACCCGGAAAGCCCTGTATCATCCAGCCGCGCGCCGCAGCACGGTGCAGGGCCGGCAGCTCGGCGCTGAGTTCCCACTGACAGCGCTGGCGCAGAAAAGTGCCGAACAGCGGATGGTAGCTGAACCACTCACCCGCATTATCCATGCGTTGCAAAAACAGCCCCTGCCGCTCAATCTCCTCCAGCCGCATGCGGCCATTATCTTCACCCGTGACACAGGTCACCAGGGCATCATTCATCGATCGCAGAAGCGCACTCTTCAGCAGGAACTGGCGGGTATCAGCATCGACAGTATCCAGAACCTCTTCTACCAGATAATCGGTGAGATGGCTGGCGTTGATACCTGATAAACGGCGTGCAGAGTCCTGAGCAGAGCCTGCTCCCTGCCGGGCTGAAATAGCAATAAGCTGCAGTGCGGTTGCCCAGCCTGCCACATCGTCACATAGCTGGCCGCTCTCTTCACTGGGCAGAGGAGCCTGCAGGCGGGTATCAAAAAATTGTTTCGCCTCATCATGCGTAAAGGCCAGCTGCTGACTGCTCAGCTCCAGCAGCTGTTCACGTACGCGCAGGTTGGCGATGCCCAGCTGTGGCAGACCGCGTGACAGTACAACCAGCGTCAGATTTTCTGGCTGATGCTTCAGAAAAAAGCGCATCGCCTCATGAATAACCGGATTCGTAATATGATGATAATCGTCAATCACCAGCCAGCCCGGGCGCTGATAGTCGGCCAGCTCAATAAACAGCTGTGAGAACAGCGCGTTCAGATTCACGTAGTGTCGCTTCTGCGCCAGTGATTCACTGCGACTGCAGCTGCCCTGAGTGGCCTGCTGCAGCGCTGCAATCAGGTAGTCAGCAAACCGTTCTGGCTGGTTATCCCCCTCATCCAGCGAATACCAGCCGAGATCGCGCTTTTCTGCCGCCCACTGCGAAATCAGCGTGGTTTTACCGTACCCTGCCGGACTGGTAATTAACACCAACCGGTAAACGGCAGCGGCATTCAGTTTCTGCAGCAGACGGCTACGGATCACCATAGTGTCATGGCGCACAGGACGACTCAGTTTTGACGGGATCAACATCGACGCACGCTCCTCCGTTAACGTCTGCGCAGTATTATTTTACGCTTCGTAATTATTCGACATACACGTTATCCATACGCGCATCTAATGCAAGCGAACTCAGCAGCGCGGCTTAACAAAAGCGAGGAGTATCACACTCCTGTCACGCTTTCGGAGTTTCCTTACCCTCTCCTCCCTCCCACTCCTCCTGCCGGAATCGTGCCGGGGAGGAGGAGTGGCGCAACCGGCGCAGGCAAACTACATACTGACCTCTTCCCTTGACGGATGCTTAAGCCATGACCCAGTTACCTTTTGATTCCGACCGTTTTTCTGCTGCACTCACGCGACAGTGGCAGCGCTTTGGCCTGCAGAACGCGCAGGCCATGAGCCGGCAGCAGTGGTGGCACGCGCTGAGCGGTGCGCTGGCCGAACTGCTGGCCGAATTGCCGGCAAAACCGGCGACGGGACCGCAGCGCCACGTTAACTATATTTCGATGGAGTTTCTCACCGGCCGGCTGACCGGAAATAACCTGCTTAATCTCGGCTGGTATCCGGCGCTGAATGACCTGCTGCAGCAGCAGGGGCAGTCGCTAAGCGATGTGCTGGAACAGGAGACCGATCCGGCGCTGGGAAACGGAGGGCTGGGGCGTCTGGCTGCCTGTTTCCTTGATGCGATGGCAACCACCGGCCAGCCCGCTATCGGTTACGGCCTTAACTATCAATACGGGCTGTTTCGTCAGCATTTTACCGACGGCGCGCAGCAGGAGCAGCCGGATGACTGGGGGCGAAATCGTTACCCCTGGTTCCGTCATAATGCAGCGCTGACGGTAACGGTCAATCTGGGCGGCAAGGTGGAAACCGGGCAGGAAAAAACCCGCTGGATCCCGGCATTTCAGCTGCAGGGCGAAGCCTGGGATTTGCCGGTAGTCGGTTATCAGAACGGGGTGGTTCAGCCGCTGCGCCTGTGGCAGGCGAGCCATGCACAGCCGTTTGATCTGCAGCGTTTCAATAACGGCGATTTTTTACGGGCGGAGAAGCAGGGCATCGATGCAGAGAAACTGACCAAAGTGCTCTACCCCAACGATAACCATCAGGCGGGTAAAAAACTGCGCCTGATGCAGCAATATTTCCAGTGCGCCTGTTCGCTGGCGGATATCCTGCGCCGCCATCAGCAGGCGGGTCACCCTATTGAAACGCTGGCCGGGCACGAAGTCATTCAGCTCAATGATACCCACCCCACGCTGGCGATTCCGGAACTGATGCGCCTGCTGCTGGATGAATACGACTTTAGCTGGGATCGCGCCTGGCAGCTGACGCAGCGCACCTTCGCCTATACCAATCATACGCTGATGCCGGAGGCGCTGGAGTGCTGGGACCTGACGCTGTTCCGTACCCTGCTGCCGCGCCACATGATGATCATCAATACGATCAATGCGGCGCTTAAGCAGCAGGTTGAGGCGCAGTGGCCCGGCAATGCCGCCCTCTGGGCCAGACTGGCGGTGGTGCATAATCATCAGGTGCGTATGGCCAATCTCTGTGTGGTGACCTGCTTTGCCGTTAACGGCGTGGCTGCCCTGCACTCGAAACTGGTAACAGAAGATCTCTTCCCGGAATATCACGCACTCTGGCCGGCAAAATTCCACAATGTGACCAACGGCGTCACGCCGCGGCGCTGGATCAACCAGTGCAATCCGGCACTGGCTGCGCTTATCAACCGCAGGCTGGATACACCCTGGCTGACCGACCTTGACGCCCTGCGCGCGCTGGAGCCACTGGCAGAAGACGCGGCATTTCGTGCGGAATATCGCGCCATCAAACAGCAGAACAAGCGCGATCTGGCGCAGTGGGTACTGCAAAAAACCGGCATTGTGATCAATCCGGACGCGCTGTTTGATGTACAGATAAAACGACTGCATGAGTACAAGCGTCAGCATCTGATGCTGCTGCATATCATTGCGCTGTGGCAAACGCTGGTGAGCGATCCGCAGGCCAATGTCACGCCACGCGTGATGCTG
Organism: Pantoea sp. SIMBA_079; assembly: GCF_046940275.1. Taxonomy (NCBI): domain Bacteria; kingdom Pseudomonadati; phylum Pseudomonadota; class Gammaproteobacteria; order Enterobacterales; family Erwiniaceae; genus Pantoea; species Pantoea sp. SIMBA_079. Next base: position 295,006 of record NZ_JAWRYR010000002.1, read on the forward strand.
TTTGGTGCAAAAGCCGCCCCTGGTTACGCGCTGGCAAAAAATATTATCTATGCCATCAATAAAGTCGCCATGACGGTAAATGCCGATCCGCGTGTTGGCGACCGGCTCAAAGTGGTGTTCATCCCGGACTATAACGTCTCTGTAGCAGAGAGGCTGATCCCGGCGGCCGATCTCTCTGAGCAGATCTCTGCGGCCGGTAAAGAAGCGTCAGGCACCGGCAATATGAAGCTGGCGCTGAACGGTGCCCTGACCATTGGTACGCTGGATGGCGCTAATGTGGAGATTGCCCGCGAGGTGGGTGAGGAAAATATCTTTATATTTGGCCATACCGTGGAACAGGTCAGCGCGCTGAAAAAAGCGGGCTACGCCCCGGCGGTGTGGCGCAGGAAAGATAAACAGCTGCATCAGGTGCTGACCGCGCTGGAAGATGGCACCTTTAGCAACGGCGATCGCACTGCGTTTGACGCGCTGGTAAAAAGTCTCGGGGCGGAGGGTGGCGATCCCTATCTGGTACTGGCCGATTTCCGTCACTATCTTAATGCACAGCAGGATGCAGAAAAACGCTGGGCTGACAGCGAAGCCTGGACCCGCGCGGCGATCCTGAATACCGCACGCTGCGGCATGTTCAGCGCCGATCGCGCTATCCGTGATTATCAGCAACGTATCTGGCAGGCGGCGCGCTAAACATGACAATGACAACCCTTAACCCGGATACGCTGATTGCGCCGGAATATATTGACGCTCACGGCAAACCGCGGCGTATTCCCGCAGCTACCGCACAATGGCTGCACTCAGTTATACAGCCGCCAGTTGCCACGCCGTCAGCGCTGCCCCCGGTCGCGATTTTTCATCACGGAGAAGCCGCCGTATTACAGCCGGTGCTGAGCACAGCGGCAACATGGGAGCTGACCAGTGAAGCGGGTGAGCGCTGGTCAGGTGAGTGTCAGCCTGATGAAACGCTGACGCTGCCGGCGCTGCCGGAAGGCTATCACCAGCTGACCCTGACGCAGCCGGTGCTGCTGTCGCACTGCAGCCTGATTATTGCGCCGTCGCGCTGCTACGAACCTCCTGCACTGCTGGCCGGTGACAAACTCTGGGGCTGCTGTGTGCAGCTCTATACGGTGCGATCGCAGCATAACTGGGGCATCGGCGATTTTGGCGATCTGCGCCGGATGGCAGCAGAGATCGCACAGCGCGGCGGTGCGTTTATCGGACTCAATCCGCTGCACGCTCTCTTTCCGGCCAATCCTGACGGTGCCAGCCCTTACAGCCCCTCTTCACGCCGCTGGCTGAACGTGCTCTATATCGATATCAATAGCGTGGAGGATTTCAGGCTCGGTGATGCGGCGCAGGCGTGGTGGCAGCAGCCTGATACGCAGCAGCGGCTTGCGGCCGCGCGTGACAGCGAGTGGGTGGATTATCCGGCTGTTACCGCGTTAAAGCTGGAGGGCTTACGTCTCGCCTGGCGGCAGTTCAGGCGACGTGCGCCGGATGAGCCGGTCATGCAGGAATTTGATGCGTTTGTGAAAGCGGGCGGGCAGAGCCTGCTGAGTCAGGCGCTGTTCGATGCCTTGCAGGCGCATCAGCGCGCTAAAAACCCCGCCCTCTTCGGCTGGAAAAGCTGGCCGGAAGCGTATCAGCACCCTGACAGCGCTGCCGTGCTGGCATTTCGCATTGAACACAGCGACGAGGTGCGTTTTTACCTCTGGCTGCAGTGGCTGGCCGCCTCTCAGTTCGCGGCGTGCTGGGCCGTATGCTGTGCGCAACAGATGCCGGTCGGCCTCTACCGCGATCTGGCGGTAGGGGTGGCTCAGGATGGTGCGGAGACCTGGCGCGAACGCGATCTCTATTGTCTTCAGGCCAGCGTCGGCGCGCCACCCGATATTCTGGGTCCGCTGGGGCAAAACTGGGGGCTGCCGCCGATGGATCCACAGATCCTGACGATGCGCGCGTTTACGCCGTGGATCGAGCTGCTGCGGGCCAACATGCGCGACTGTGGTGCGCTGCGTATCGATCACGTGATGGCGCTGCTGCGCCTCTGGTGGATCCCGCAGTATGAGAGTGCCGCTAAGGGCGCCTACGTGCATTATCCGGTGGATGCACTGCTGGCCATTCTCGCGCTGGAGAGCCAGCGCCATCGCTGTATGGTGATTGGTGAGGATCTGGGCACCGTGCCGGAAGCGATTGTCGCTAAGCTGCGCGACAGCGGCGTCTACTCCTATAAAGTGCTCTACTTTGAGCAGACCGGAAAGCGCGCATTTCGGATGCCTGAAGCCTGGCCACGGCAGGCAATGGCGGTGGTCACCACCCATGATATGCCCACGCTGCGCGGCTGGTGGCAGAGTGATGACTTAACCCTCGGCAGTAAACTGGGACTCTATCCGGATAAAGCGATTCTGGCGGGTCTGTACCGCGAGCGCGCAGCGGCGAAAAAGGCGCTGCTGCATACGCTGCAGCAGCAGGGCGCGCTGGCGCACCGCTATCCGCGACAGCGCGGGCGGGCGCCCATGCGCCGCGCGATAAACCGGGCAGTTCACCGCCTGGTGGCCGCCAGCAACAGCGCGCTGCTTGGTCTGCAGCCGGAGGAGTGGCTCGATATGGAGCAGCCGGTCAACGTGCCCGGTACGGTTGATAGTTACCCGAACTGGCGCCGCAAGCTCAGGCTGTCACTGGAGGCGATGTTTGCGGATGAGGGGATTACACATCTGCTGCAGGAGGTCAGCCGCATACGTCAGCAGCGCCCTTAATCAGACGCCCCGGACCGGGGCGTTTTCTGCAATAAAAAAGGTGCGCCGTAGCGCACCAGGTGCTGCAACTCAGCACTGCGGGGCGGTTTCACCCCTTGCCTTTTACACTGCTGATAAACGTTTGCCGCGCGGAGGTTGATCCCAGACGCTCGGCCTCATTCAGAAGTTTCAGCGCTTTATCAATGTTGCCCTGGCTGACCGCCTGACGGATATTCTGATTGAAGTAACTTTCGGTGTCGTTTTCCAGCGGCGCCGGTTTCACGGCAGAGGCGGGACGCACGGCAGCAGGCGCTGGCGGCTGGGTATTACCAACCATAACCGGCGCTGGCGCTGATGAACCAAACAGCGGGCCGACCAGAATTGAGGATGCGGAACTGGTGGAGACGTTCAGCTTCAGCCTGCCGGTCTGGCTGTGTGTGGCAACCGGATCGGGAATATCAGGGACCGCATGGCCGGTGCCTTTCGCGTAGGCTTTGGCCGGGTCGACCAGCGTGGTGGTCTGTGTCAGATCGTTGTCGGTGGTAAAGACCAGCAGATAAATTTTCTGCTGTCCCGGTACCGGGGTCAGCTTCATCACGCCTTCAAGACGATCGGCGCTCATGACGCCCGGCTGCTGATAAGCAAAGAACTGCGACGGGAACCAGGCCGCTGGGCGCAGATTTTCATCAAGTACCAGAACATTAGGCGCGAACACGCGGTTGTCAGCGACCTCGCTGCTCAGCGTGACGGTCAGTTCACCCTGGTTAGCGGGCAGGCTATACGCCGCTACCGGACCACGGATACCCGGCAGAGCCTTTCCGCTGTCGCTTTCGCTCAGCAGGGTTGTCACCGCACGCGATGTATCAGCAGGTTGCCAGTTCAGGCGCTGCAGGCTATCGGGCGAAACGGCGGGTGCGGTGGAGAGATCCTGCGGCACCAGATTAATAGCAGCAACAGCGGGCAGCGTGGCGCTGGTCAGCAGCGCAGCGCTCAGGCAGAGCGCGGTAAGCGTTTTTTTCATCGTTTTATCTCTGATAGCGGGAGGCAGCGCCGGCACCAGGCAATGGCCGGCGCTGCCTAATCGGTGAGCCGCACCGACGGGTGCGGCCATTCTGTTACAGGGTAACGCTGAGGCTTACCACCAGATTTCCATCTGTGCGCCAAAGCTCCACTCGTCATTGTCGCCCCGGCTGTTGGTGAACAGGCCGTTACCGGTGCTGTCAGCAGCGGCCAGCGTGGTCAGGTTGCCATCCGCATTTTTGCTGTAGCCCCACTTCTCATCCCATTTGGCATAGGTTGCAAACAGGCGCAGCGCCGGACGGGACCAGATGCTGTCGCCCGCCTGCCACTGCTGGGCCAGGGTAATTTTGTACTGCCCGTTGCGATCGCCGACCTGCTGCGACTTCACATTGTCGTAGCCCAGCTCCAGCAGCGTGCTCATGATAGGCGTCCATTTGTACATCGGGCGCACGCCCACGGTGTACCACTCGTTGCCGCGATTATTATCGAGGTCGGTGTTCTGATACATCGCGACGTACATCAGGTCCCAGCGCTCGGCCAGCGATATGGCACCGTGATCCAGCACGCGGTACATTTTGCCGTCGTTATTGATATTTGTGCCCTGCGGCAGCCCTTTGCCCTGCGAGGTCAGCGCGTCCGTTGCGTACTGCAGTACAAACTTGTTGTAGCCTTTCAGCATGCTCTGCGTATGTTCGGCGGTGAAGAGCCAGCCATCTTTGGACGCGCCATCCTCCAGACGATACCCGTCGCGCGCGTTAGCACGGCCATAGTCGACGCCGAGTTCCAGCACGCCATCCGGGTTGGTTTCCAGACCCGCCAGGCGCACATCAAAGACGTCGTTCGCGGTGCTGGTTGCGTAGTCGCGGATGCGATCGCTGGAGAAGGTGTAGGAGCCGCCCGCTTCTGATGAGCGCGTGGCGGCGAAAGAGAGTTTGCCGAAGCCGAGGTCAACATCTTCCAGGCCTGCGCCGGGACCGGAGATATCCCAGTAGTAGAAGTCGATCATATGCACGTCGTGACGCTGATAAAAGCGCTTACCGGCCCAGATAGTAGAGCCCGGCAAAGCATCAATCAGGTTTTTGCCTTTAACGTTGGCTTCGCGGAAGGCAGGTGAAGTTGCCTCCCAGTCATTCTGCTGCGATACGGAGTAGGCAACGTTGGTGTCAAAATAGAAACTCTTATCGCCCTCCTTCCAGACTTCCTGTCCCAGCTTAAGCTCGGCGTAGGTTTCACATTCGTTACCCAGACGGTACTTACTTTGTGCGCCGGTTGCCTGGAAGCACTGTTGTTCACCGCCGCTGCCGGTCCAGCCAATGCCGGAACGGGCGTAACCGGTGAAGTCCACCGCCATAGAGGAGGCGGACAGGGTACCCGCAGCGATAGCGATCGCCACGGGGAGTTTGCGCAGAGTTATCATTTATTTATCTCCTGAGATCATTGCTTTTATTGTTTTGCAGGGTACACACCAGGCTCCTGATGCAGCCTGCGACAGGCGCTGCCATCTTCACGAAACAGATGACAGCGTTCCGGCGGCAGGCCGATGCCCATCAGGGCGCCCTCTTCTGCCAGCACCACGTCCTCCTGGCGATAGACCAGGTTTTGACGGATGGCGGGGATTTGAATGTGGATTTGCGTTTCATTGCCGAGCTGTTCAACCACCTGCACTTCACCCTCCAGCGTGACATCGGCGATGTCGCTGGAGAGCAGATGTTCAGGCCGGATACCCAGTGACATGTTGCTGCCAATCTGCACACCGGTGCTTTCAACCGGGAGCCAGACCAGCTGATTATTGGGCAGCCGCACCTGAACCTGATCGATCGCAGTGGCGGTGACTTTTACCGGAAGAAAATTCATGCGGGGGGAACCGATAAATCCGGCGACAAAGCGATTGGCGGGGTAATGATAAAGTTCCAGCGGTTTGCCAACCTGTGCAATGCGCCCTGCTTCGAGCACCACAATTTTGTCAGCGAGCGTCATCGCCTCTACCTGATCGTGGGTAACGTAGATCATGGTGCGCTTCAGCCGCTTATGCAGCCGCGAAATCTCGATGCGCATCTGGACGCGCAGCGCGGCATCGAGGTTGGATAACGGCTCGTCCAGCAGGAAAACGCGCGGTTCAGCCACCAGTGTCCGGCCAATCGCCACGCGCTGACGCTGGCCACCGGAAAGCGCTTTAGGACGTCTGTCCAGCAGATGCGCCAGCTGCAGCACTTCGGCTACCTGATTTACACGCTGCTGGATCTCAGCACGCCTGACGCCGGCCAGCTTCAGGCCAAAGGACATGTTTTCGGCAACGTCCAGATGCGGATAGAGGGCATATGACTGAAACACCATGCCGATACCGCGTTCGGCTGGCGGCACCTCATTCATGCGCTTGCCGCCAATCAGCAGATCGCCTTTGGTAATGGTTTCAAGCCCGGCGATCATCCGCAGCAGGGTCGATTTACCACAGCCGGATGGCCCGACAAACACCACAAATTCACCTTCGGCAATCTCAAGATTGATATCTTTTGAAACTTCGGTTTCACCCCATGTTTTGGAGACATGACGTAACGCAACGCTCGCCATAATACTTTTCCTCTCAACGTACCCTGCTGGCTGCTATGGCCACTGGCCGATTCTGTGGCTCATCATGAAAGCCGCAAGCGTCGCTGACATCCTCCACCAGAACAGGAATGTAAGGGGGATGAGTCAGGAGGAGGAGAACGAATAAACTCTGACGCTCAGCTGCGCACTGAAGAAATTTTTGTGAAGTCTGACGCAGAAAAGTGCGTGGGAAAGTGTGCGCCAGCCCATAAAAACCGCGGTTTTTGCGGGCACGATCACGCACTTATGCCCGCAGGCGTAGAGAGCAGGAGGATGAAACACGACGGCAGAACCTGACAATAAACGGGACGCTACTTTCCGCTTTCGTTTACAGGATGGACTTATGACAATGAAAACCGTCTCGCGCTTATTCGCTCTCTCCGCGCTCTCCGCTGTGCTGTTCTCTGCTTCGGCAATGGCAAAAATCGAAGAGGGAAAACTGGTTATCTGGATCAACGGTGACAAGGGCTACAACGGACTGGCCGAGGTTGGCAAAAAATTTGAGCAGGAGACCGGCATCAAAGTCACCGTGGAACATCCGGATAAGATGGAGGAGAAGTATCCGCAGGTGGCCGCCACCGGTGATGGCCCCGATATCATTTTCTGGGCCCACGACCGTTTTGGCGGCTACGCACAGTCCGGCCTGCTGGCAGAAATTTCACCCGATAAAAATGTGCAGGATAAACTGTTTCCCTTTACCTGGGATGCGGTGCGCTACAACGGCAAGCTGATTGGTTACCCGGTATCCGTAGAATCGCTTTCGCTCATCTATAACAAAGATCTGGTCGCTGAGCCGCCAAAAAGCTGGGAAGCCATCGCCGATCTGGATAAGCAGCTGCGGGCCAAAGGCAAGAGCGCCATTATGTTTAACCTGCAGGAGCCCTACTTTACCTGGCCACTGCTGGCGGCAGGCGGTGCCTACGCCTTCAAACCTACCCAGAGTGGATTTGATATCAAAGATACCGGCGTGGATAACGCAGGGGCGAAAGCGGGCATGCAGTTCCTTGTGGATCAGGTCAAAGCCAACGTGCTGAATGCGGATACTGACTATTCGATAGCAGAGGCGGCGTTTAATAAAGGGCAGACGGCAATGACCGTTAATGGCCCGTGGGCGTGGAGCAACATCGACAAGAGCGGTATCAACTACGGGGTGACCACGCTGCCCACGCTTAATGGCAAACCGTCTAAAACCTTTGTCGGTGTACTGAGCGCCGGTATTAATGCCGCCAGCCCTAACAAAGAGCTGGCAAAAGAGTTTCTGGAAAACTACCTGCTGACGGATAACGGACTCGAAGCGGTTAATAAAGATAAGCCGCTGGGTGCCGTGGCGCTGAAATCGTATCAGGCCATTCTGGAGAAAGATCCGCGTATCGCCGCCACCATGAGCAATGCGCAGAATGGCGATATCATGCCAAACATTCCGCAGATGTCCGCTTTCTGGTATGCCATGCGCACCGCCACACTCAATGCGCTGAAAGGACGTCAGAGCGTCGACGCCGCGCTGAAAGATGCGCAGGCCCGTCTGAACAAGTGAACCTTCTCTGAAGCCGGCGCTGGCCGGCTTTTTATCAGCTGTTGAGGAATTCCGAATCATGTCAGGAAAAACGGAACGGTACAGCCGGATGCTGAAAGGCGCACTGGTTGGCGGCTGCTGTCTGTTAGTCGGCTATCTGCTGGTGCTGATGTATGCGCAGGGTGAATATCTGTTTGCGCTCATGACACTGATCGTCAGTGCGACCGGCATCTGGATTTATGCTAACCGCCGCGCTTATGCGTGGCGCTATGTCTATCCGGGGCTGGCCGGCATGGCTATTTTTGTGCTGTTTCCACTGGCCTGTACTATCGCTATCGCGTTTACCAATTACAGCAGTACCAATCAGCTTTCGCAGGAACGCGCGCAGCAGGTGCTGCTTGGCAGGCAGTATCAGGATGGTGCAGGACTGAATTTTGCACTCTATCCGGCCGATCGGCGCTGGCAGCTGGTGCTCAGCGACAGCAGCAGCGGTGAGCGCTACGTTTCCACACCGTTTGATTTGGGTGCCGCGCAGACCCTGACGCTGCAGCAGGCGTCACTGCCCGCCACGCAGCGCGCCACGCTGAAAGTGATCACCACGCACCGCCAGGCGCTGAGCCAGATCCGTGCCCGGTTGCCGGATGGGCGTGAACTGGTGATGAGCTCGTTACGCCAGTTCTCGGGTACCCGCCCGCTATATGTTGCAGAGCGCCAGGGTGTGCTGAAAAATCAGCAAACCGGCGAACGCTATCAGGCTAATCCCGATACGGGTTTTTACCAGCAGATAGCTGCCGACGGCAGCTGGAACAGTGAACAACTTAGCCCGGGCTTTACGGTCAACGCAGGCTGGAAGAATTTTGCGCGCGTTTTTACCGATGAAGGGATCCAGAAACCGTTTCTCGCCATTTTCGGCTGGACGCTGATCTTCTCTCTGGTCACGGTGATCCTGACCGTTGCAGTGGGCATGGTGCTGGCCTGTCTGGTGCAGTGGGAAGCGCTGCGCGGTAAGGCTATCTACCGCGTGATGCTGATCTTGCCTTACGCCGTACCGGCTTTTATCTCCATCCTTATTTTTAAGGGCCTGTTTAACCAGAGTTTTGGCGAAGTTAACGTCATGCTCAATGCGCTGTTTGGCGTCCAGCCTGCCTGGTTCAGCGATCCAGCGCTGGCGCGTACCATGCTGGTGATTGTGAACACCTGGCTTGGCTATCCCTACATGATGATTTTGTGTATGGGGCTGCTGAAAGCCATTCCGGACGATCTCTATGAAGCATCGGCGATGGATGGCGCAGGTCCGCTGCAGAATTTTTTCCGCATTACGCTGCCGCTGCTGCTTAAGCCGCTTATGCCGCTGATGATCGCCAGCTTTGCCTTCAATTTTAATAACTTTGTTCTGGTGCAGCTGCTGACTAACGGCGGGCCGGATCGCATCGGTACTACTACGCCTGCTGGCTATACCGATCTGCTGGTTAACTATACCTGGCGTATTGCGTTTGAGGGCGGCGGCGGACAGGATTTTGGCCTGGCTGCGGCTATTGCGACGCTGATTTTTATGCTGGTCGGGGCGCTCGCCGTCATTAACCTGAAAGCTGTGCGCATGAAGTTTGACTGAGGAAAAATTATGGCAATGGTTCAACCCAAATCGCAAAAGCTTCGTTTGCTGCTGACGCATCTGCTGCTGCTGGTTTTTATTGCCGGCATCCTGTTTCCGCTGCTGATGGTGGTCGCTATTTCACTGCGTTCCGGCAATTTTGCAACCGGATCGCTAATCCCGGATCAGATCTCCTGGGAGCACTGGAAACTGGCACTGGGCTTCAGCGTTACCCATGCAGATGGCAGCGTTACGCCGCCGCCCTTCCCGGTACTGCTTTGGCTGTGGAATTCAGTGAAAATCGCGGCGATTAGCGCGCTGGGTATTGTCACGTTATCCACCACCTGCGCCTACGCTTTTGCCCGCATGCGTTTTGCCGGCCGCGCAACCTTGCTGAAAGGGATGCTGATCTTTCAGATGTTCCCGGCGGTGCTGTCGCTGGTGGCGCTGTATGCGCTGTTTGACCGGCTGGGACAATATGTCCCCTTCCTCGGACTCAATACGCACGGCGGCGTAATCTTTGCCTATCTGGGGGGCATTGCGCTGCATGTCTGGACCATCAAGGGCTATTTTGAAACGATTGACGGCTCGCTGGAAGAAGCGGCTGCGCTGGATGGTGCCACACCGTGGCAGGCGTTTCGTCTGGTGCTGCTGCCGCTGTCAGTGCCGATTCTGGCCGTGGTGTTTATTCTGGCCTTTATCGCCGCAGTGACCGAAGTGCCGGTTGCCTCGTTACTGTTACGGGACGTTAACAGCTATACGCTGGCTGTTGGCATGCAGCAATATTTAAACCCGCAGAATTACCTCTGGGGCGACTTTGCCGCCGCCGCGGTATTGTCTGCCATTCCCATCACGCTGGTGTTCCTGCTGGCACAGCGCTGGCTGGTCAGCGGCCTGACAGCAGGCGGCGTCAAAGGCTAACCTCTTCATCATTGTGTGACCTCGCTGCCCCGGTGTTTAACCACCACTGGGGCGTTTGACGGCCTCCGGGCCGTCTTTTTTTTGGTAAGAAAGGCAAAACAACAGATTTTATCCCAATATATTTCCCTGCATCAGACTTAGAGATGATTGATTTATGCAACTTAATCAGGAAACTTTTTAATAAAATGTACGGATACCAGCGTAATTACAGCTTCTAATATTCCCTTAACTATCAACCAGTCAGAAAACGTCTTTATAAGAGATGATTTAACTTTTCGGTAATCAGACAATTTCCGATCAATATATGCGCAAGAAACACTAATAAAATAGCAAAAACCTTCAATAAACATACTTTGATCTGGTGCACATTTCTATTATTTGCGATTTGAATTTAAAATTCTCATAAATTAAATATATTCATACCGCAATCGGCGGTTTATTAATAAAGGAATATGATTATGGGGTATTTAAACTCAGGCATCAGCAACAGCAATAGTGAAAATGCAAACAAAGCTGTGCTCACTATTGAAGAACAGGAAGTGTTAGCATCCGTTTCACAGACGGATGATGAACGTAAATCTGAAGACTGACATTTCAGCGGCACATTTATGTGCCGCTTTAATAGAGATATTTTTCATGGCTATTTTACCTGAACGATCTGTCACCCTCTCGCGGTCAAAAAAGGCAATAGAAGATTATTTTACCCGGCAGGGCATACAGATAAAAAATGACAACTTTGGTGATACTCTCTCAGTGATGGTTACTCTGTTAAACAGAGGGGATGGCACAAAACCAGTGCCGGGGTGCGGTAAAGGCTATGCAGAGGAAGCCAGGGTGGGTGCACTCTATGAAGCTTATGAGCATTATCGAAGCTTTCCGGCGCTCAGAGAGGCAGGCAAATTATACCCATTTGAATCAATAATTCAGCAACCGGAACTTCGTGGAATGTTGCCCTTAACGATTCTTGCGAAATCATCACCCGCCATGATTGCCGCGGTTGAATTTCCAAATAAAAACCGCCTTGCACCGTTACTCTGGCCGCTTTTCTTAACCGATTGCGACTATTTCAGCCATATTTTTCCGGGAGACACTACCCATTATAACGCAGCACGCCGTTATACCAGCAATGCAGGCATCGCTGCAGGGTATGGTTTTACTGAAGCAGCTATACACGCAATAGGCGAAGTAATAGAAAGGCACTGCACAGGCACTCTCCTGGCAAGAACATTTTTCTACGGTACACAAAAAGAAATTCGCACGGTTAATACTGACTCATTACCCCCTACATTACAGAGTGTTTTATACGATGCTCAATCAGCTTTAGATGATGACGTGCAGATTATCGATGCCTCAGAGCCGGCACTGCCTCCGGTTTATATCGCGTACTGCAAGGGTAAGCCGCGTAACGGGATAACTATTTATGGAGCGGGCTGTTCAGTTTATGCCGATCACGCCGCTGCCCGGGCTATAAAAGAACTGGTACAGCTGCATAAACTGGCCGACAATTTTACGTCCTTTAATCAGGAGCTGGAAAAACACAAACAGCACCTGCAAACGCATGAAAAACTGTACCGATCTCTTATTGCCGATTTTAGCAGTCTCGCTGCTGAGGATGTTACGCTGCCTGAAAAGCGAGCTGAACTTGATTTGCAAGAACACCTGCACTTTCTGATAACCACGTGCGAAATGGCCGGGCTGCCTGTATGGCTTAAAGAGATAGACAGCGATCCTGCCGGCGTGTCACTGGCCTGCGCTGTCATGCCTGGTATGGAGCGATTCGCCCTGGTCACGTTGGGTAACGTCGTTATTCCCTGCCGGAATTATCAGGATCAGACATGCGTAAAATAATCTACATTCGGGTTCCGAATCGCGAGCGGCATGATATTTTTATCATGACAACAAAGGAATCACTTTTTGCCGGCATACGGACGCCATTCATTCATGACACTGCCTATAGCATCATTCTTCCCGGGATGATACGCGGCATACTCATGTCGCTGGATGAAACTAAAGATGAAATAATCCTTGGCATCAGAGTGCCGGACGATCCGGCGTGGCGTGAAAAATTACTCCCCGCCTGCCCGGATTATAATATTCACTTTCCGTGGCCGCCGCTGGATGGCCAGGGTAATGAGGCTATATGCCCGGAATCATTCTGGAACCAGATGGCTGATACGCCGGAGAAGCTGGACAGGCAGGAAGCGCATTTCCGGGTACATACTCTGAAATTGCTTCAGGGTATCGCTTTTCCAGGGTGCCGTGTGTTTGACCCCGCCTGCTCTACCGGAGCATTTCTTGCCTCATTAAAAGAGCAACTTCCCCGGCTAAACTATTTTGCTGCAGATCGTGCTGAAAAAATGGTTACAAAAGCCAGGCAGCAGCTTCCGCATGTTGCACACAGCGACTTTATGCAAACCAGTGACCGTACCAGGTTCGACATCATTTTTTGCCGCTTTGCTAATCATGAAGTGATAAGACACGATCAGACAGCCCCTGTTATTGATAAGCTGATTACGCTGCTTAACACAAAAGGTTACTTAATTATCTTTGGCCATACCCCTGTAAATATTGATATTGCTGACTATGTAAGGGGCAAAAACATTGCTCTTAAGATGACAAGCGGTTATAGCGAACGCTTTGCCGGTTTTTTCCAATACTACTTATTGCAAGCAACATAAAAGACCGGATTGCTGTCAGGAGTAAACCAGCATTGCCCTGCCATCCGCGCCCGGTGTCATTATGGCCAGCGCTTCTGGCCGGATCCGCAGGATGCAGCTGTATATCGTTATCTCTGCTCGTTCAGATGTGAGCCTTCATTCAGCGCCCATCGGTGGTCCTGTCAGGCGATGCGACTGCTGTGGTCTCATGTAAAATAGTTAAATAGCATAAGAATGTTGTAACTATGATGTAGTTTTTCCCGCTTTAACGCTTAGAAACAGAATCCCTGCATCGCGTAACCTCCGTTTGCTGATGACCATCTACACTTACTTCACCTGAGATCCCCTGAAAACATGAGGTTAAGATGAGTCTGTTATTTAGCGCCACAAAACTGGGACAGCTCTCGCTGGAGAACCGCATTATTATTGCGCCGATGTGTCAGTACTCCGCTGAGGCGGGTAAAGCCACTGCCTGGCACCGTATCCATCTGGGGCAGCTCGCCCTCTCCGGTGCCGGCCTGCTGATTATCGAAGCAACAGCCGTTGAGGATATCGGCCGCATATCACCGGGCGATCTGGGATTATGGGACGATGAGACCGAAGCTGCGCTGGCCAGCGTGCTGAAGGATATCCGTCCATGGGCCACATTGCCGATAGGTATTCAGCTGGGTCACGCAGGGCGCAAAGCCTCCTGTGCCGTACCCTGGGAAGGCGGCGAGCAGATCTCTGCGCAACAGGGAGGCTGGCAGACGGTGGCACCTTCCGCCGAGGCTTATCAGTCGGGTGAACAGGCGCCACATGCCCTGAGTAAAGAAGAACTGATGCGTCTGAAGCAGGCCTTTGTTGATAGCGCACAGCGCGCGGTGCGCATCGGAATTGAACTGGTTGAACTGCATGCCGCTCATGGTTATCTGCTGCATCAGTTTCTTTCACCGCTCAGTAATAAGCGCGATGATGAGTATGGCGGATCGCTGGAAAACCGCATGCGCTATCCGCTGGAGGTCTTTCAGGCGATACGTGATGCCCTGCCTGACTCAGTGCCGGTGGGCGTGCGTATTTCAGCCACTGACTGGGTAACCGGTGGCTGGGATAATGAGCAGTCTATTGCGTTCAGCCAGCAGCTGGCCGCCGCAGGCTGTGCGTATATTCATGTCTCAAGCGGCGGGCTGTCACCCGATCAGGAGATCGATATCGGCCCAGGCTACCAGCTCTCGTTTGCACGCGATATCCGTAAAGTAGTGGATATCCCGGTAATTGGCGTCGGACTGATAACCGATCCACAGCAGGCAGAACAGGCCCTGCATACCGGCGATACGGACCTGATCGCGCTGGCACGCGGTATGCTCTGGGATCCGCACTGGCCGTGGCACGCCGCCGCTGAACTGGGCGCCACCGTCAAAGCCCCGCCGCAATATTTGCGTTCAGAGCCGCACGGCCTGAAAGGCACCCTGGTACAGAACGGTAAATAATCCGTAGCGGCAGGCTGCCTGCCTGCCTGCCGCTGCTTTCTGGGAAATTTCACAGATTGCGGCCAGAGTAAGGCGCTCCGGCCTTTAACCTTTATGCTTCATTTCACGCATTCACATTAAAGGACGATGAAATGAAACCTCAACACCTTCTGCTTTCTGCTGTATTACTTTGCACTGCTGGCGTCGCCGCCGCTGATACCATGAAAAATCCGGTCAGCGTGCACGTGCTTAATCTGCAAACCGGTATCCCTACTGCGGGTGTAAAAGTGGAGCTGGATCAGAAAGCAGGCGATAACTGGACAAAGCTGGCAGAAGCCACCACGGATGCGCAGGGGCGGATCCCGGCACTTTATCCAAAAGATAAAATGGCGCAGTCAGGTATTTATCGTGTGGTGTTCAAAACCGGGGAGTACTATAAGTCGGTTAATCAGCAGACTTTCTTTCCGGAAATTCCGGTGATATTTAACCTGGAAAAAACCGATCAGCATTACCATATCCCGCTGTTGCTGAGCCAGTATGGTTACTCAACCTATCGCGGTAACTGATATTCAAAACGCGCTGGCTTCAGACCAGCGCGTTCTCATTTCAGCTCGCGCCAAATAACGGCAGCCAGTCCAGCCAGCTCAGCAGCCACGCGGCGATGTTCAGCACACCAAACAGCACCACCAGCGTAATCGCCAGCGGCGATTTTTCATGCGTGGTGAAGCGCTGCCCTGCCCGCCACGCCAGCAAGGCCGGGATCAGAACTGCCCACAGGGTTGCAAACAGACCGGCGTAACCAATAGCCGCCACGAACCCGTGTGGCCAGAGAATGGAGGCCAGCAGCGGCGGCAGAAACGTCAGCAGCGCCGTTTTTACCCGTGCTCCGGGTGTATCTCCCCATCCCATCCGGTCGGCAACAAAGTCGAACAATCCTGCCGTGACGCCAAGAAACGACGCGATAACCGCAAAATGAGAGAAGAGCGACAACATCAGGCTTAATGCCGGCACCTGCAGATGAGTACCTAAGGCCGCCATCAGCGCGGCGATGTCACCGCCCTGCGCAACAATAGCCGGAAACGCGCTGCGCGGCAGATTACCCATCGTACTGACGATCCAGAACAGGTAGAGCGCCAGCGATATCAGCGTCCCGAGCAGCAGGGCACGCGCGATCCTGCGACGGTCGCGCTGGTAATAGCTGACCAGACCGGTGATGTTACCGTGATACCCGAAAGACGCCAGGCAGAACGGCAGCACGCCAAACGCATAGGGCCAGTACGCGCTGCCTTCTGGCGCTGGCTGCAGCAGCGAGCCGCTGTCAACCTGCATCAGCAGTCCGCCAAATAACAAAATAAGCAGTGCAATTTTTGCCACCACGCAGAAGGTCATCAGCCGGCTCACGCCACGCGTACCAAGCAACACCACCACTGCAACCAGCAGCGTCAGCGCAATTTTTGCACCGGCCGTTGTGAGCGGTACGCCCAGCTGACTGAGGGAGTGCTGATAGACCGGACCGCTGGCGGAAATATAGGCGTAAGTCAGAATCCCCAGTACAAACAGGATGCTTAAACCGTTAAGTATCGCCCAGCCGCGTCCCAGCAGATCGCGTACAAGGGTGTCATAGCCTTCCCCGGCTGCATAATGCAGGCTGACCCGCATAAACAGCAGGCCGGAGAGCAGCATAGCGCCCCAGCTGATAAACAGCAGCAGCACGCCCCAGCCAAACCAGCTTCCTGCCATAACAACGGGTAGCGTAAACATGCCGGCACCCACGACGGTGCCACAGATGATCATAGCGCCCCACCAGACTGAGGGCTGGCGCGACGTGAGTTGAGGTACTGACATTCAAACGACTCAGAAAATTAGCAAAGGCGGGATGATACACATCATGTACTAGTATGTAGAGCACAAAGCGGAAAAAAGATTGCGGCGCCTGTAATCAGGCGATGACACTGACGCGCCCGTAAGCCAGGCGCGCAGATTAGGCGGGATTACTGATAAAAAGCCGGACGGGGCGGCATGGTAATCGGAACAATGTCACCACTCTTTTGCGCCGCGACGCAGGCGTCTGCTGCCACCGCCGCCGCATAACCATCCCAGGCAGAAGGCCCGGTCAGCTCGTCTGCAAGGACATTGTTAATGAACGCCTGCAGCTCCACATCGTAAGCATCAATAAAGCGCTTTTTCCAGTCGGTCAGAATGGCCACAGAGAGCGATGCGTTACTGCGCGTCTGTACCGCCATCGGTTCCGGCAGCCGGGCAATGCCGCTTTCTCCCACCACTTCACACTGAATGTCATAGCCGTACTGGCAGTTAACAAAAATTTCAACGTCGATGCGTGTACCCTGCGCCGTTTCCAGCAGGACAATCTGCGGATCTTTCAGATGTGAACTGGCGTGGCGCGTTTTGCGTGGCCAGATCACCTGTGCGCTGACGTAATCGTCATTCAGTAACCAGCGCAGCACATCCAGCTCATGAATCAGCGTATCGGTAATCGCCATATCTGTTGTGTAACTGTCACCGACTTCCGGATTGCGATGTGCACAATGCAGCATCAGCGGCGCGCCAATTTCACCGCTCTCCAGCACCTGCTTTAACGCACGATACCCGCTGTCATACGGACGCATAAAGCCGACCTGCACGCGTTTTTTACCGCCGGCCATCTCCGCTTCAACAATATTCATGCAGCCCTGCGCTGTGACCGCCAGCGGTTTTTCACAAAACACAGCCTTGCCTGCTTTGATTGCGGCCAGCACAAACTCTTCATGTGTCGGTCCCCAGGAGGTCACCAGCACGGCCTGTACGTCGGGCGCATTGATCAGGTCGTGCGCGCTGTCGTAGATCTCTGCCTGCAGCTGCAGCGCAGCTGCTACTTCTTTGCACTGACGGCGATCGATATCATTCAGCGCTACCACGCGCGCGTTCTGCAGCACCTGACTGCAGCGCCGGATATGTTCACGGCCGATTGCACCGGTACCAATTACGCCAATATTGAGTGTCATAGTCTGTTCCCTTAGCCGGTCGCGGTTAGCTGTTGAGGTAATCGATGCTGCTGCGGATCTGCTGCTCAATCTCTGCAGCGCTCCAGTTCTCCATCACCGACGAGAAGGGTTCAAACGCATAGATACCGCGGTAACCCATCTCTTCAAGGCGGGCAACCTGCTGTTTTGTCTGCAGTCTGTCATCAGCGCTAAGCATGATGCGCTCTTCATCCGTCAGCTCTGCAGCCGGACGGGTATCGGTCACGCCGGAAAGGTGAACCAGACCAATCTCATGAACATTGACGTGTCCGGCAAAGTCCGCTTCGGCGCCTTCATAGAGATGGTGATGAAAGGTATCCAGCACAATTTTGAACGGCACCCCGGCCTGTTTAATCAGCCGCTGCGCCTGCGCGGCTGAACGCAGCGAGCTCTGCGGAAAGCCCAGCGGCTCAACCAGTCCCTGAATGCCCTGCTCCGCAAACAGCGGCGCCAGGGTTTGCAGGGCGTCAATAGCCTGCGCGTCGCTGACCGGCGTACCATCGTTGAGCGGACAGAGCACCAGCGCTTTTGCACCGCTTTCCGCAGCGTCTTTCAGCAGGTTACGGGTCTTTTCCAGCACCTCATCACTGAGCTGATTAAACGGATAAACGGCATTGATGGTTTCGATAGTCAGGGCATGCTCACGGGCCAGCGCGCTGACCTGTGCGCCGCCGAGATTGTCGGTCACGCTGCCGCTTTTCATATCGTTGCGGAGTTCAACCTTGTGCAGCCCCAGCTTTGCCACCAGCGCAAAAAATTCACTGATGCTCAGGGCGGGGGCAATTTTGCGATTAATACAGAGGCGGTCGCTGCTTAGTTTACCGGTCATATTCAGTCCTGATGCGTACGGGTTGGAAGGCAACTGAAGGGATACTAAAACATCAGGCTGACCGGCTCCGCTGCTTCTTTGAGTGATTTACATCAGCTTGTATCGTGCTGCCTGAGTGCATATCAGCAGCCCGGTTTTTTACTGCGCGGCAGCGATATCACCAGTAAGCCCACCACAATCAGCACCACGCCCGCCAGACTGCTCCAGCGAAAGGGCTCATGAAACCACGGCAGTACAACAGCAGCCAGCCAGACCAGTACATAGCTCAGACTGAGTAACGGATAGAGCCGGTTGAGCGGCTGGTAGCGCAGCGCCACAAGCCAGCACAGCATCGACACCCCGTAGGCGGCGAGGCCCGCGCAGAGCATTAACGCAGGGCGCGCGCCGCCATGCAGCAGCGCGCTGAACGCAGGAAAGCTCATCATCGCGCCGCGCAGCATCAGCTGCGCCAGCGTCACCAGTACCACGCTGCAGAGTGCCAGACCGGTGCCTTTCATAGCTGGCTCCCCATCAAAGCCACCCCTGCGACAATCAGCAGCGTGCCCAGCCACTGCTGCAGCGTGTAGGCTTCGCGCCAGATCAGGCGTGCCGCTGCGGCAACCAGCACAAAGTTAAGGCTGAGCATCGGATACGCCTGGCTGACCGGCACACTGCGCAATACCTGCAACCAGAGCAGCATCGCCATTCCAGGCAGCAGCAGGCTGAGCGCGAGCCAGAGCACCATGCGCCTGCGCGGAGCGTCTGACGCCACCAGCGCTGCCTGCTTCTGACACAGCTGAGCTGCACAGCTGAGCAGGCTGACCAGAACAATCAGCAGCAGGTTCATGGCGCGTGGCGGTATCCGTACCAGACCAGCCGGCCCTGCTGCCAGATTTCATCCGGCACCGGCAGCGCCGCATCGGGCGTTTTCTGTCCGGCATCCAGCATCAGTACCAGCGCGACATCACCCTTTCTGCGATGAATCCGCAGCCAGTCGGCAAAATCTGCATCCGCAACGTAACGTTTCCGGGCATCGGCATAGCTGAGGCCATATTCCAGTTCGCCTTTGGACGTATAAAAAATCATATCGCTGCGCTTAAGCTGCCAGGCAATCGCAGAGGCGACGCCGGGGTTATCTGCCAGAATATAGCGACTGTGCGTAAGCTGATCCGCTATGTTACGGACAAAGTTCTGCGGCTGTTTGGCGTCCCGTATTCGATCGGGAATGGCGAATCCCACCAGCAGCGCCAGCGCCAGCGGGCAGAGCGCTGCCAGCTGCCAGCGCCGGGTATGCAGACTGACACCTGCCGCCACCGCCCAGCCGGTAAACGCCAGCGCCGCCAGAGAGGCGCGCAGCTTCTCGTCGCTGCTGTAGAGCGGCCGGTGTGCCAGCCCCCAGGGCGCCAGTACGCTTATCACCGTCAGCGCGGTCAGCGCGCCAAACAGCAGGTTTATCCAGCCGTTGAGACGCAGCGCGGTGCTTAATCGTGCGCTGTTACCCAGCGCATAACGTGCCATCAGCAGACTCAGCGGGGCGAAACAGGGCAGGATATAGGTGGGCAGTTTGCCTTTAGCAATACTGAAAAACAGCAGCGGCAGCACGACCCAGCACAGTAAATAGAGCATGCCTGCCTGCTGGCGGCGCTGCTGCCAGCCGCTTATCAGCGCGCCGGGCAGCAGCCCCAGCCAGGGCAGCGCGCCCGCAACCAGCACCGGCAGGTAATACCAGAAAGGCGCTTTGTGCTGCGCATTCTCTTCAGCAAAACGCTGAATATGCTCAACCCAGAAAAAGTAGTGCCAGAAATCTCCCGCCTGCTGCGCTATCGCCAGCGCCCACGGCAGGCTGAGCAGCACGGCGGTCAGCAGCGCCAGCGGCCCCCAGCGCAGCAGCTCCATAACGCGACGCTGCCACACCATCCACGGCACAATTGCCAGTGCCGGGACTGCAAGTGCCAGAAAGCCTTTTGTCATAAACCCCATGCCGCAGGCCGCCCCCAGCAGCAGATAGCCGGAGAACCGTTGCCGGAATGTGCGTGCCTGAGCTGCATACCAGAAGCTGCACATTGCCCCCGTCAGCCACAGCATCAGAATCGGGTCCAGCACGGCGTAAGTGCCAATGCCATAAACCAGCAGCGAGGTCATAAAAACAACACTGCCCAGCAGCGCGACGTTACGACTGGCAAACATCCGGCATCCAAGCCAGAAAATCAGCAGGCCGCTGCCAAAGGTGCTGAACAGCGCGCCGGCGCGCACGCCAAAATTAGTGTGGCCAAACACCAGCTGACCCAGATTGTTTATCCAGTAGCCGGCGATAGGTTTTTCAAAATAGCGCAACGTAAAAAAGTGCGGCACAACCCAGTTACCGCTGACCATCATTTCACGGCTTATTTCCGCGTAACGCAGCTCATCGGGCTGCCAGAGGTCGCGAAACGGCACCGGCAACAGATAGTAGAGCGCAAAGAGCATAAAAAGCAGTGTGGTTTTTGTTCCTGTACGCATCAGAACGCCCTGTTTAGTTTGCAGCCTGGCAGCCCAGCCACCCTTCCCGACCGGCGATACTGCCTCGTACCACAGGGGCACGTGGCAGCATGGAAAGGTCGGCAGGCAGCAGCTCACTGAGCGGACAGAAGTGAATACCGGCCTGCCGGGCGCGGTCGAGCAGATTGCTGAAAGCGTCGCGCGCAGCTATCCCTTCGACTTCGGCATGAATGGTATAGACCGGTGTACCTGCGGCATGCTGCATCCGCTCCAGAATAAAATCGTTGAAGCGTGCTGCGCTTACCTGATGCCCCACCACTTCATCCCAGGTGGGCAGCGTGACCGGGATCTGTACCGTGCCTTCCGTGCCGTCAGGCAGTAGCGGGATAAACGGACCGCTGCCGCGGCAGTCGCTGTTGTAGCGGAAATGAAAGGGCTCTTTTGCGGCGATAATCCGGCTGTCCGCACGCCAGCCGGCAACCGCCGAGCAGGTGACACTGTCACCTGTCACCGCGTCCAGCGCCTGCTTACCCCGGTTTATCTCCTGAGCCAGCCGCTGTTCTGACCAGACGCCCGCCCAGGTCTGCCAGGCAAAGTGATCCCAGGCGTGCAGGCCAACTTCATGATGATCGGCGGTGGCGCGAATAATGTCCGCCTGGCCGCGACCAATATGACGCCCTGGCCAGGCGGTACCCGCCAGCAGAATATCCCAGCCATAGAGCGACGCCGCGCGGGAGCGCACCATTTTCCAGAAAAAGCGCGGCTTGAGCAGGCGCCACACATGGCGCCCCATATTATCCGGCCCGACGCTGAAGAAAAAACTCGCCTGCAGCTGATGCAGGCTGAATTGCTCCAGCAGCGCCGGGACGCCCAGCCGGGTGCCGCGCCAGGTATCAACATCGACCCGCAGCCCCACTTTTTTCATGGCTTCTCCTGCAGTTCAACGGTGCGCAGAAAGAAATCCAGCGTGTTATCGATGGTGGTATCCATATCCACGTCGGGTGTCCAGTTCAGCAGCCGGCGCGCATTTTTTATCGACGGCTTGCGGTGCTCGACATCCTGATACCCTTTGCCGTAGTAGCTGCTGCTTTCCACTTCGCGAAATCCGGCAAACGGCGGGAAACGGTCGCGCAGCGGATGACGTTCAAAGCTGGTCAGCAGATGCTCCGCCAGCTCGCGGATACTGGCTTCATTTTCCGGATTACCGATATTGATGATCTGCCCGTCGCAGTTGTCGTTGCGGTTTTCAATGATGCGAAACAGCGCTTCAATCCCGTCGCGGATATCGGTGAAACAGCGCTTCTGCGCCCCGCCATCCACCAGCTTAATGGGCGATCCTTCTACCAGATTGAGGATCAGCTGGGTGATGGCGCGGGAGCTGCCAATGCGTGCAGCATTAAGGTTATCGAGCCGGGGTCCCATCCAGTTAAAGGGGCGGAACAGCGTAAAGCGCAGGCCCTCTTTTTCACCATAGGCCCATAGCACCCGATCGAGCAGCTGTTTGGAAACCGAGTAGATCCAGCGCTGTTTATTGATCGGGCCAACGACCAGGTTGGAGCTATCCTCGTCAAAATGCCGATCGGTACACATACCGTAAACTTCAGACGTAGAAGGGAAGATAATGCGCTTCTTATACCTGACGCAGTCGCGAATGATTTTCAGGTTCTCTTCAAAATCGAGTTCAAACACCCGCAGCGGGTTACGGGTGTACTCGATGGGCGTGGCGATCGCCACCAGCGGCAGCACCACGTCACACTTCTTGATGTGATACTCAATCCATTCAGAGTGGATACTGATGTCGCCCTCAACAAAGTGGAAACGTGGTTCGCTGAGAAAACGACTTATCGCATCAGAGCCGATATCCAGCCCATAGACCTCAAAGTTATCATCCTGCAGCAGACGTTCAGTCAGATGATTGCCGATAAAGCCGTTCACACCGAGGATCAGTACCCGCGTACGGCGTTTCACAGCGGCCACCGGCTCAGAGTAAAGCAGCGCGCCGGGCACCAGTCCCAGGCTTTGCGCCAGCTGACTGCCATTCATAAACACGCCGTTATCACACTGGCCGGTGACAATCTCCAGCGCACCCTCGCCGCAGGCGACCTGCAGCGGATCGACAGAGAGCACGGTCCCGGCTCTGGCAACAGGCGTGCCGGTGTGCACACGCCCTTTCCACACCATAAACTTTACCGTACCGGCAAAGGCAAATGCGCCGGGCCACGGCCAGGTGACCGCGCGCACCAGGTTATTCACCTGCCGTGCGCTCTGTTCCCACCGGATACGTCCATCTTCCGGCGTACGGCGTCCCACGCGGGTGGCCTGCCGCTCATCCTGCGGCCGGGCAACGACCTCACCCCGCTTCAGCGCCGGGAGCGCACCTTCCAGCAGCTGCGTGGCACAGGCGACCAGCTTACGGTGCAGCGTCAGCGCATCATCCTGTTCATCAATAGTGACCCGCTCCTGCGTGACAATGTCACCGGCATCGGCCCGGCTCACCATACGATGCAGCGTCACGCCGGTTTCCGTTTCGCCATTAACCAGTACCCAGTTAAGCGGTGCGCGACCGCGATAGGCAGGCAGCAGCGAGCCGTGCAGGTTGAACGCCCCCTGCGCCGCACATCCCAGGATAGCGTCGCTCAGCATCGCCCGGTAATAAAATGAGAAAATGTAATCAGGCTCCAGTGCCCGGATACGTTCAAGCCATAAAGGATGATTAACCTCTTCAGGCGCATGCACCGGAATGCCGCGCTCAGCGGCGAGGCGTGCGACGGAATCAAAAAAATGGCTCTCTGCAGCGGTGTCGGTGTGCGTAAAGATCGCTGTGATCTCAAAACCCGCTTTCAGCAGCGCATTGATTCCTGCGCAACCCATTTCCGCATAGGCAAAAACAACTGTTTTCATGATTTGATTTCCTGAACCTGAGAGGTTTCGTGCTGCGGGTGGATCACCCGCTGAATGAAATAGCGCGGCCGTGCGCGTACATCGTTGTAGATACGCCCGATGTACTCGCCCAGCAGGCCCATCCCGATAAACTGCGCACCGACAAAAATAAACAGCACCGCAAACAGCATAAACAGGCCGTCGCCGGCCCAGCTGGCGCCAAAAAACAGGCGTAAGATCACCAGCAGTATTGAAAAGGCAAAGCCCGCCAGCGCAATCAGACTGCCGATGATGCTGAGCAGGCGCAGCGGCGTCGTGGTCAGACAGGTCACCAGGTCATACATCAGATTGATGAGCTTCATGACGCTGTATTTGGAATCGCCAAATTCACGCTCAGCGTGTGCGACCGGGAGTTCGATAGTGCGGCGGGCAAAGGTATTGGCCAGAATGGGAATAAAGGTGCTGCGTTCATGGCAGTTGAGCATGGCGTCGACAATGTGCCGGCGATAGGCGCGCAGCATGCAGCCGTAATCGCCCATCGCTTTGCCGGTGACGCGCTGGATCAGCTGATTGATGGCGCGTGAGGCGCGTTTGCGAAACCAGCTATCCTGCCGGTTCTGGCGGACGGTGCCGACCACGTCATAGCCCTGCTGCGCCGCCTTCACCAGTGCCGGGATCTCTTCCGGCGGGTTCTGCAGATCGGCATCCAGTGTAATGATCAGATCGCCCGACACGTGTGCGAAGCCCGCCATTATCGCCGAGTGCTGACCATAGTTTCGGTTAAGCAGAACGCCCACTACGTGACTTCCTGGCATGTCAGCAGCATCGGCGATCATCTGCGCCGAGCGGTCGCTGCTGCCGTCATCCACCAGCAGGATCTCATAGTTCAGGCCCAGCGTGCTGCAGACCGCGCTGGTACGGCGTACCAGCTCGGGCAAACTCTCCTCTTCGTTATAAACCGGAATAACCACAGAGATTTTCTGAATCGGTTTTTCATCCAGCATGATGGCCTCCTGCCAGCGTGCGCAGCGCGTTGATTACCCGGCTCACATCCTCATCCTGCATATCGGGAAACAGCGGGAGCGAGCAGATACGTTCGCTGTTCCATTCCGTGTCAGGCAGGCTAAGATGCGGATAACGTTCCCGGTAATATTTATGCGTATGCGCCGCACGGAAATGAAGGCCGGTGCCGATCTGCTCTGCTTTCAATGCCTCCATCAGCGCATTGCGACTGATGCCGCAGGTGGCTTCATCGACGCGGATGATAAACAGATGCCAGGCATGCAGATGTGGCCAGTCAGGCTGTTTCAGGGGCAGAAAAGGCGTATCCGCCAGCGCCTGCAGGTAACGCTGCGCAATCGTCCGGCGACGGCGGTTGATATCGGCAAGTTTGCCGAGCTGGACCAGCGCAATAGCGGCGTTGATATCCGGCAGATTGTATTTAAAACCAGGCGCGATCACTTCTGCCTGCGGTTTTCGCCCGTGCGTATCGCGATCCCAGGCATCCACGCCCAGTCCGTGAAACTTCAGGCTGCGTATCCGGTCGGCCAGGTCACCATCATCCGTCACAACAATCCCGCCTTCGGCACAGGTAATATTTTTGATGGCGTGCAGTGAAAAGATTGCCGTGCCGCGCTGTCCGACATGCTGGCTGCCATAGTGGCAGCCGATTGCGTGTGCAGCGTCTTCGATTACCGGGATGCCATAGCGCTCGCCCAGCGCACAGATTGACGCAAGATCAACCGGCGCACCGGCGTAATGCACCGGAATAATCGCGCGGGTGCGTGGCGTGATCGCCGCGTCAATCTGTTCTGCTGTCACCATCAGCGTATGGCGATCAACATCGACCATGACCGGCGTGGCCCCCAGCAGCGTAATGATATTGAGTGTAGAGACCCAGGTCAGTGAAGGAGTAATGACCTCATCTCCGGGCTGAATGCCCAGCGCCAGCAGCGTGACGTGGAGGCCGGCGGTGGCTGAACTCACGGCAATGGCATGCTGATTTCCGGTCAGCTCACAGAAAGCCTGCTCCAGTTCGGCATTTTTCGGGCCAGTGGTAATCCAGCCAGAAGCAAATACCGCCCTGACGGCAGCCAGCTCTTCTTCGCCCAAAGCGGGGCGTGAAAAGGGTAAGAAAGACATAAATCCACCTTATCAATTATGCTCTGATACAGATGCAGGGCCAGAGCCTGCATCAGCTATCACGCGCAACCTCAACGTACTTTCAACGCATTCAGTCGAAAAACCTCATGACATTTTGTCTGCTGCCGGGTTTATCGCTTCCTGATGCGGCCTGCCAAATCATTAGCCAGCCTGCTATTTTTTCCTGCGTAATCACCATAAGCAGCAAAACTTAACGCAACATTAAATTTGCGGTGATTATGCAGCCAACTTCTTCAACGTTGAGGATTGATTGATAATTGTGCCGGGCGCGATGCAGCAAAAAGCGCAGCGGTTATTCGGGTTTGATACGCTGTTTTTCTGAACCCGGCGCGCAACGATCGTTGCAAGTTACTGAAAATGAGTATTGTCACTCCCGTTACCCCAGAGGATGAGGTAGGTTGCTCGCAGGCTAATGACATGATGAGAGCAGGAAGACGATATGGTGATGTTGCTGGTTACCCTGCTGACGCTGGCCGTTGGCAGCTTTATTAATGTTGTCGTGTATCGGTTACCGCGGCATATCGCACAGGCGGCCACGCTCACCTCACTGCTGACGCCCTCATCCTGCTGCATACATTGTGAACGCGCCCTGCGCTGGTATGACATGATTCCGGTGCTGAGCTGGCTCTTGCTGCGCGGCCGGTGTCGCGATTGCCATAGTCCGATCGGCTGCCGTTATCCGGCTACTGAGATCGCGACACTCCTGCTCTCCCTGCTGCTGATCGTGCTGTTGCCCGCTGACAGCCGGCTCATTGCCGCACTGCTGCTGGCATGGGCACTGCTGGCGCTCTCCCTTATCGATATGACGCATCTGCTGCTGCCGGATGCGATTACGCTGCCGCTGCTCTGGCTCGGCCTGTTATTGCATAGCGCTGATGTATTACCAGGCACGCTCCATGATGCGGTGACAGGCGCTGCGGCCGGATATGGCGTGATGCGTTTTACTGGCTGGTGTTATCAGCTGCTGAGAAACCAGTCCGGTGTCGGACAGGGAGATGCCAAATTACTGGCGGCACTGGGTGCCTGGCTTGGTTTGACGTCACTGCCAGTGCTGCTGATTATGGCCAGTGGCAGCGCGCTGATTTTTGTGACCTTTGTCAGATTATGGCGTTTTCAGCAGCCTGGCCGCCTTATCCCGTTTGGTCCATGGCTTTCACTGGCGGGCATAAGTCTCTTTATTCATTCAATAATTTGAACCTGACCGTTTTAGCAGAGAAATAACAACGGCCAGTTTCTGTCCAACGTTATGATTCGTATATGAAAAGAATAAACAATTCTACACAAAATTAATCATTGTGATGTCAGTAAAAAGGCTCTATATTGGCCGCGCTTTTTACATTACTGATACTTTTTTGTTCAATTAGTCAATCGGCCAGCCACTGCGAGCCCCGGTTGAAGGAGAGATATGATGACGGATAAAGTCCGTATTGATAATTTTGGTGCCAGCTCATTCAACGGAAACAACGACGCATTCTTAGCCCGTCAGGCTGAGTTTGAATCAAACGTCAGGAGTTACCCGCGCAAATTGCCTTTAGCTATCGCTAAAGCCAGCGGCGTGTGGATTACGGATGTTGAGAATAAGCAATATCTTGACTGTCTGGCTGGCGCAGGGACGCTGGCACTTGGTCATAACCACCCTGATGTTCTGCAGAGCATCCAAAATGTCATTACCAGCGGCTTGCCGTTACATACTCTTGATCTGACCACACCGCTGAAAGATCAATTCTCTGAATCACTGCTTTCTCTGCTGCCTGGCCAGGGCAAAGAGTATTGCCTGCAGTTTACCGGCCCATCGGGGGCGGACGCCGTTGAGGCTGCACTGAAGCTGGCGAAAAAAGTTACCGGCCGCAGCGGTGTTATCAGTTTCTCAGGCGGCTATCACGGCATGACGCACGGTGCGCTCGCCGTAACCGGCAACCTGTCACCAAAAGAAGCGGTTAACGGCATGATGCCGGAAGTGCAGTTTATGCCTTACCCGCACCAGTATCGCTGCCCGCTGGGCATCGGTGGTGACGCAGGCGTGAAAGCGCTGACCTACTACTTCGACAACCTGATTAACGACGTAGAAAGCGGCGTGCGTAAGCCGGCAGCCGTTATTCTGGAAGCGGTTCAGGGTGAAGGCGGTGTGAACCCGGCTCCGGCTGAGTGGCTGCAGCGCATCCGCAAAGTCACGCAGGAGCACGGCATTCTGCTTATTCTGGACGAAGTTCAGGCAGGCTTTGCCCGCACCGGTAAATTCTTCGCCTTTGAACACGCCGGCATTGAACCAGACATCATCGTGATGTCAAAAGCGGTTGGCGGTGGCCTGCCACTCGCTGTGCTGGGCATTAAAAAGCAGTTCGATGCCTGGTCACCGGGCCACCATACCGGTACCTTCCGCGGCAATCAGCTGGCGATGGCAACCGGTCTGGCTACCCTGAAAGTGCTGACTGAGCAGAATATTGCTGCAAAAGTCGCTGAACAGGGTGAGTGGCTGAAAGCACAGCTGGCAGAGATGCAGCAGCGCTTCCCGGTTATCGGTCACATTCGCGGCATGGGCATGATGATTGGTATTGAAATCGTTAAGCCCGATGAGCCGGCTGACCACATGGGCAGCTTCCCGGCAGATGGCGAGCTTTCTGCGCTGCTGCAGAAGAAATGCTTCGAAGCGGGCCTGATTCTGGAGCGCGGCGGCCGTCACGGTTCTGTGCTGCGCCTGCTGCCGTCCCTGCTTATCACTAACGAAGAGCTGGCCGTATTCCTGGATAAATTTGAGCAGGCGCTGCTGGGCGCTGGCGTCAAACCTGTTTGACTGGAAAAGTAAATGAGTGAAGTGAATCCGATTCTGGCCGCCTCCGCGCAGAGCATTGAGGCATATCAGCAGGCGATTGCCCAGAGCAGCGCCGCGGTTGTGCAGTGGCTGCAGCAGCCTGAGATGTATCAGGGCAAAACGGTTGCCGAACTGCGCGAGCGCATTGCGCTTGACTTCAATCCTGACGGCCTGGGTAACCAGGCCGCGATTGAGCGCGCGATTGAGTATTTCCTGAAAGACAGTCTGTCAGTGCACCATCCGCAGTGTGTGGCGCACCTGCACTGCCCGAGCCTGGTGGTAAGCCAGGCCGCCGAAGTTCTGATCAACGCCACGAACCAGAGCATGGATTCCTGGGATCAGAGCCCTTCAGCGACCATCATTGAGGTCAAACTCATTGAATGGCTGCGTGCTCAGGTGGGTTACGCTGCCGGAGACGCCGGCGTCTTTACCAGCGGCGGTACCCAGAGCAATCTGATGGGCCTGATGCTGGCTCGCGATGCGTTCTTTGCCCGTCAGGGCCACTCGGTGCAGCAGGATGGTATCACCGGCGATCTGCGTAAGATGAAAGTGTTCTGTTCTGAAAACGCGCACTTCTCGGTGCAGAAGAACATGGCGCTGCTGGGCCACGGCTATCAGTCAGTGGTTCAGGTAAAGTCCGATGACTTTGCGCGCATGGACGTCAACGATCTGCAGGCCAAACTGGCGCAGGCTGAAGCGAACGGCGAACAGGTACTGGCGATTGTTGCTACGGCGGGAACCACCGACGCAGGCGCTATCGATCCGCTGCGTGAAATCGCTGCCATCGCCGCTGAACGTAATATCTGGGTTCACGTGGATGCGGCCTGGGGCGGCGCGCTGCTGCTGTCAGAGAAGTATCGTCACTATCTGGATGGTCTGGATAGGGTGGACTCCGTTACCCTGGACTTCCATAAGCAATATTTCCAGACCATCAGCTGCGGCGCGTTTCTGCTGAAGGATGCGCGTCATTATGAACTGATGCGTTATCAGGCGGCCTACCTCAACTCCGAGTTTGATGAAGAAGCGGGCGTACCGAACCTGGTCTCTAAATCGCTGCAGACTACGCGCCGCTTTGACGCGCTGAAGCTGTGGATGGGTCTGGAAGCGCTGGGTCAGAAACAGTATGCGGCGATTATCGACCACGGCGTCACTCTGGCGCAGGAAGTGGCACGGTATGTTGAAGCCACCCCGCGTCTGGAACTGGTCATGCAGCCGCAGCTGGCAAGCGTGCTGTTCCGTTATCGTCCGCAGCAGCTCACTGACGTTGCGCAGATTGCGCTGTTTAACCAGCGCATCGGCGATGTTCTGCTGGAGTCGGGCCGCGCTAACGTAGGTGTGACCGAGAATCAGGGCGTCACCTGTCTGAAGCTGACGCTGCTGAATCCCACCGTCACGCTGGATGATATTAAGCTGCTACTGGCACTGGTGGAAAAAACGGCCGATCAGCTGCTGAGCGCCTGATTATCCCGCTGAAATCTGGCCGGCACCCTTCACGGGTGGCCGGCTTTTTTTATGCCGGATTTTCCGGGCCGCTTCCGCGCGTTATCACTCCCGCCTCCAGCAGACAGCCCTTCAGCGCGCCAAACGCATCCTGACACTGACGCTCGTCAACGCAGGCATATCCCAGCAATAAACCGCGTTTCTCCTGCGGGTGCATATAATACTGCGACAGCGCACGCACCTTCACGCCGCGCTTTAGCGCCAGCGCAGCAATCGCGACGTCATCGCACCCCTGCGGCAGCGGCAGCACCAGATGCAGACCCGCCTGATGGTTCACCGCCGGCAGAAACGCTTCGCCAAGATAACGGGCAATAAGTCCGGTCAGGAACTGCCGCCGCTGGCTGTAGAGCTTCCGCATGCGGCGGATATGCGCCATGTAGTGTCCTTTCTGAATAAACTCTGCCAGCGCACGCTGGATCAGCAGATGACCGCCACGATAAAGCTCCGCCGCCGCCAGCCGCAACGGCTGAGCCAGCGCTTTAGGGACAACCAGATAGCCGAGCCGCAGCGCCGGATAGAGCGTTTTAGAAAAGGTGCCCATATAGATAACCGGTGCATCTGCCTCAAAGCCCTGCAGCGACGGAAACGGCTGGCCGGAAAAACGAAACTCACTGTCGTAGTCATCTTCGACCAGCCAGCTTTTATGTTTCCGCGCCAGATCAAGCAGCTGTCTGCGGCGCTCCAGGCTGAGATGCACGCCCAGCGGATATTGATGTGACGGCGTCACAAATATCATTTTTGGCGGCTTACTGCGCGAGGGCAGATCGGGAATAATGCCCTGTTCATCTACCGCTTTCGCCTGGATTTTAAGACCGTTAATCCGCAGCAGATTACGCGTTCCCCAGTAGCCCGGCTCCTCGATCCAGACCGGGTCGCCCGCGTCGCACAGCACGCGTGTCACCAGATCCACCGCCTGATGTACCCCCTCGGTAATAATAATCTGGTCGGCGTCTGCCCGCACCGAACGCGCCACGCTGAGATACTCCGCCAGCGCCTGACGCAGCTGCGGACAGCCTCCGCTGCTACTGTAAATCAGCCGTTCTATCTCCGGATCGCGGTTCAGTCGCGCCTGGATCTGACTGAACAGCTTATGCGGGAACTGACGCACATCGGGCGCGCCCGGTACAAACGCGCCCCACTGCCACGGCGAGGCGTTGGCATGTCCGAGCAGCGTTGCGCCTCGCCGCGACAGCGCAGCGGGTTTGGTCAGCACAGCGGCAGACTCAGGAACGCGCTGCGGGCTGTTCAGGCATCCCTCCGGCAGCGTCTCCGCAATCCAGGTACCGCTGCCGGTACGGGCCGTAACGTAACCCTGCGCAATGAGATTTTCATACACGTTTAGCACCGTATTGCGCGATACCGCCAGCTCGCGGGCCAGATCGCGCGTGGCGGGCAGGCGCGAGGCGCGCGGAAAAATACCTTCAGCAATCGCCTGCTGCATGCAAATAAGCAGCCGCTGCTGCAGCGTGCCTTCCGCGACAAACTGCAGGCGCTCCAATACATGATCGGCATACAAACTCCGCAATTGGCTCCATCCTTTTTCGTTGAATTGGCTCTGGCAACCTGTGCCGCTGCAGGCATAAATAAGCGTGTTTGTCGTGATTTGTAAAGAAGCTTATCGCTAAGGAAAGGTTATGGAAGGTAAAAACAGCCAGCTGCAACAACGTAAAGATGATGCTCTGCCACGCGGCACCGGCAATCTGTGTCCGTGGTTTGTTGAGCAGGCAGAGAACGCCACGCTGCATGACACTGAGGGTAATAGCTGGATCGACTTTGCCGGCGGAATCGCGGTTTTGAACACCGGTCATCGTCATCCGCGCGTCGTGCAGGCCATCAAAGACCAGTTAGAAAAATTTACCCATACCGCTTTCCAGGTCACGCCTTATGAGAACTATGTTGCGCTGGCGGAGCGCATCAACGATCTGGTGCCGATTACCGGAAAAGTGAAAACCGCGTTTTTCAGCACCGGCGCTGAAGCGGTAGAGAATGCCGTCAAAGTTGCACGCGCCGCCACCCGGCGCCACGGTATTATCACCTTCGGCAATGCGTTTCATGGCCGCACCTTTATGACCATGGCGATGACCGGCAAAGTGGCGCCGTATAAGCGCGACTTTGGTCCGATGCCTGCATCCGTGTTCCATGCCCGCTACCCAAACAGCGTTACCGGCATCAGCACGGAGGATGCGCTGGCAAGTCTGCATGACCTCTTTACGCAGGATATCGCTCCGCAGGATGTGGCCGCGATTGTGCTGGAGCCGGTCCAGGGCGAAGGTGGCTTTCATATCGCGCCACCTGAATTCATGACGCAGCTGCGCGCGCTGGCCGATCGGCACGGGATCCTGCTGATTGCTGATGAAGTACAAAGCGGATTTGGCCGTACCGGTAAAATCTTTGCCATGGAACACTATGGCGTTGAGCCTGACCTGATCACCATGGCAAAGAGCCTCGCAGGGGGAATGCCGCTCTCTGCCGTGAGTGGCCGCGCAGAAATTATGGATGCGCCCGGCCCTGGCGGCCTGGGGGGAACCTATGCCGGTAACCCTCTCTCTATTGCGGCAGCGCACGCGGTGCTGGATGTTATTGCCGAAGAGCAGCTCTGCGAACGCTCCGTACAGCTTGGTGCCGCACTGACTGAATTCCTGCAGGGCGCACGCGCCACGCAGCCGGCTATCACCGATATCCGCGCGCTGGGTTCGATGGTTGCCGTAGAGTTTGCTGATGCGCAGACTGCGCAGACGCTGCAGCAACAGGCGATGGCACAGGGGCTGCTGCTGCTGACCTGCGGACCGCTCGGTAACGTCATCCGCTTCCTCTATCCGCTGACCATTCCGGATGCGCAGTTTCGCCAGGCGCTCGATATCCTGGGCGGTTTGCTCACTCCGCAGCGTTAAGCCGCGCTGCACCTCTGGCCTGTCCGCTGCAGGCCAGACTGTCCACCTTCACGCCAGGCGGCGCGGTGCGTCGCCTGAGAGACGATTCGGAGAAAAAACTATGACCGCTCAGAATGCCGACGTACTGGCACCAGGCCTGAAGCCGCGCCACGTGAGGATGCTTTCTATTGCCGGCGTTATCGGTGCCGGCCTGTTTGTGGGCTCCGGGCACGCTATCGCCGAAGCGGGGCCGGCGGTGCTGCTCGCCTATATTGCCGCCGGTACGCTGGTGGTGCTGATTATGCGTATGCTGGCGGAGATGGCCGTTGCTTCGCCTGATTCCGGCTCTTTTTCCACCTATGCTGACAAATCGCTGGGGCGCTGGGCCGGTTTCACTATCGGCTGGCTCTACTGGTGGTTCTGGGTGCTGGTGATCCCGCTTGAAGCGAACGCCGCCGGCACTATTCTGCACGGCTGGTTTCCGCAGGTGGACGTCTGGGAATATACTCTGGCGATCACGGCGTTTCTTACCGTCAGCAATCTGTTCAGCGTGAAAAACTATGGCGAGTTTGAGTTCTGGTTTGCTCTGCTGAAGGTGGTCGCGATCGTCGGCTTTCTGGTGGCAGGTAGCCTGGCGGTATTTGGCCTGCTGCCCGGCAGCAACACGCAGGGGATCTCGCATCTCTGGGATACCAGAGGGTTTATGCCGAACGGTATCAGCGCCGTGCTGGCCGCCATTCTGACCACAATGTTCTCTTTTATGGGCACGGAAATTGTCACGATTGCCGCAGCGGAGTCGCGCGAACCGAAAAAGCAGATTACTCAGGCGACTAACTCCGTGATCTGGCGTATCGCCCTGTTTTATCTGCTGTCAATTTTCCTGGTGATTTCGCTGGTGCCCTGGAACAGTCCGGCGCTGATGAAGAATGGTTCTTATCAGACCGCGATGGAGATAATGAACATTCCTCATGCGCGTCTTATTGTCGATATTGTGGTACTGATTGCCGTATGCAGCTGCCTGAACTCAGCGCTTTATACCGCCTCGCGTATGCTGTTTTCGCTGTCGCGTCGTCAGGATGCACCTGCTGCCGCCTCGCGTACCACGCGCAGCGGTACACCGTGGGTTGCCGTATTACTTTCAACCGCAGCGGCGTTTCTGGCGGTGTTTGCTAATTATGTGGCACCCAGCGCCGTTTTTGAGTTCCTGCTGGCCAGCTCGGGCGCGATTGCGCTGCTGGTCTATCTGGTGATTGCGGCCTCTCACCTGGTATTGCGCAAAAAACGCGAGGCGCGTGGCGAGACCCTGAGCTATCGCATGTGGCTCTTTCCGGGGCTCACCTGGGCGACCATTGTATTTATCATCGGCGTGCTCGGCTCGATGCTGTTTAATCAGCAGCATCGCCCGGAGATCATCGCCACCGCTATTCTGACGCTGCTGGTGCTGGCTGCCAGCCGGCTGGTACACCGCAAACGCGCGGCGCGCCGCCACGCCAGAATGGTAGCCGTTCGTTCCTGAGTCACGGTTCCGGGCAGGGATGCCCGGTTTCAGTAAACGTCAATGCTGAGAGCCGACTCCGGCACATCAATTTTCACCACGCAGTGTGTCCAGACGGGCTGTCCTGGCGACAGCTCATGCTCAACGAAATAGTGCTGAAACGCTTTCAGTGCGTCAGTCAGATCGCTAATGGCTCGCGCATCAGGCTCAAACCAGTCAGGTTCACCCTGCTCATCCAGATAGTTAAACTGATACTGCCCTCCCTCCTCGTCAGCAAACAGCTCAGCCTGTACCGTCAGCTGTCGGGCGCCTTCCGGACCGCAGCTGTAGAGAATTTGTCCGATGCGGCGATAGAGATCTTCATATTGCATATTTTTTATTCTCACGCGTGGACGGTGGCACTTCACCATCCGTTAAGGTTGACTTTCTGACGCACGCCCTGAAAATGGCAGCGCCAGACTTAGCCGTTTATAAAGGGAGTTTACCATAGCCTGTTTATCGCGTTTTCATCTGACAGCGCTGCTGCGCACCGGCGCGCTGGCACTGCTGCTGGCAGGCTGTGCCGGCACACCGCCTAAGTCGCTGGTGACGCCGCTGCCACCCGTGGCAAAGCCACCGGTTACGCTCACCCCGGACGCGCCGCGCGAGCCGATGCGTGGCGTATGGCTCACGACTGTTTCACGCCTCGACTGGCCGCCGGTGACATCGGTGACGGCCGCGCCGGCTGAACGTGTTCGTCTGCAGCAGGCGTCGCTTATCGCCAGACTGGACCAGTTAAAGCAGCTTGGGATCAACACGGTGTTTTTCCAGGTCAAGCCTGACGGCACCGCGCTCTGGTCCTCAAAAATCCTGCCCTGGTCCGATACGCTGACCGGCCATATCGGAGAAAACCCTGGCTACGATCCGCTGGCATTTCTGCTGAAAGAAGCGCATCAGCGGGGCATAAAAGTGCACGCGTGGTTTAACCCCTATCGCGTCTCGACCAACGTCAAACCCGGTACCCTGCGCGAACTGCAGCGCACGCTGACACAGCAGCCTGCCAGCGTCTATGTTCTGCATCCCGGCTGGATCCGCACCGCGAGCGACCGGCTGGTACTGGATCCGGGTATTCCCGACGTGCGCGACTGGATCACCAGTATTGTGGCTGAAGTGGTTTCGCACTACGCCGTGGATGGCGTGCAGTTTGACGACTATTTCTACACCGAAACTGCGGCCTCTCCCTTGAATGACAACGCGACTTTTCGTCAATATGGCGCCGGTTTCGCCACTAAAGCTGACTGGCGGCGTAATAACACGCTACAGCTGATTGAGCAGGTCTCGCGCACGGTAAAAAAACTGCGGCCCGACGTGGCGTTTGGCGTCAGCCCGGCTGGCGTGTGGCGTAATCTCTCTCACGACCCGGCCGGTTCCGATACGCGCGGTGCCGCAGCTTACGATGAGGCTTACGCTGATACACGCCTCTGGGTACAGCGTGGTCTGCTGGATTATATCGCCCCTCAGCTTTACTGGCCGTTTGCCCGCGCAGCAGCACGCTATGACGTGCTGACCCGCTGGTGGGCAGACGTAGTTCGTCCAACACCGGTGCGTCTCTACATTGGCGTTGCGCTCTATAAAGTGGGCGTGGCGTCTAAAATGGAGCCCGACTGGACGCGTCAGGGAGGCGTACCCGAACTGAAAAAGCAGATTGAGCTGAATGAGTCGCTGCCGGATGTTGATGGCACGATCCTCTTCCGCGAGGGGTATCTGTCACAGCCGCAGACGCAGGAAGCAGTACGCTATCTGCAGCAGCGCTGGAAAAGCCGCGACTGATGCACACGGTTTCGCTATCATCAGCATCCGTTAGCCCAATACAGATGCGCTATGACTGCTGATTTTGACGCGTTTATCGCGCCGCCGTGCCATGAAAAGATTACTATTATCTGGCAGGATGAACACCTGCTGGTGATAGGTAAGCCCGCCGGTCTGCTGAGCCTCTCCGGTAAAAACCCACAAAACAGTGATTCAGTGCATTACCGGATGCTGCAGCGCTACCCGGGCTGCTCGCTGGTGCACCGGCTCGATTTCGGCACATCCGGCCTGATGATCATCGCCCGGAGCAAAGCCATCAACGCTGCGCTTTCCGCGCAGTTCAGTATGCGACAGGTTGAAAAAATCTATACCGCGCTATTGTGCGGGCATCTGCCCTGCGATGAAGGCGTGATTGATGCGCCGATTGCAAAAGATCCCGCGCACTTTCCGCTGATGTCAGTCTGTCCGGTTAAGGGTAAACCGGCGCGCTCGCGCTATCAGGTCACGGCACGCGTTTATCAGCCTGACGGGCTGCCGCTCACGCGTGTGATGCTGATGCCCGAAACCGGGCGTACCCACCAGCTGCGTCTCCACTGTCAGCTGCTGGGTTATCCGATTCTGGGCTGCGACTTTTATGGTGGCCGGCGGTTACCGGGCACGGAAGAGGCGACGCGCCTGATGCTGCACGCCAGTGCGATCCGGTTTGTTCATCCGGTCAGCCAGCAGCCGCTGCATCTGCAGCTGCCGGCTCCGTTCTGAACGCCAGACTGCTTACCACATCAGATCATCCGGCACTTTAAAGTCAGCGTACGGATCATCCTCATCCTGCGCTTCCTGACTCAGTGCGCTGTTCAGCACAATCGCGCTGGCATCGCGCTGTGCGATCTTATCCGCCACGCTGGCCGGAATAATCGCGTAATCGCTTTTCTCCGTAACCAGACGGGCAATGGCCAGACGGCCGTTGATAAGCTGCGCCTGCGTGGCTTTATCAACGGTGATTTTTTTGATCAGATTGTTATCGGTAAAATTAAAATCGATATTACCCCGTCCAGTCGTAATACGGTTCATCTCAATGAGCTGCTTTACCTGCGCCTTATACTCTTTTTCCAGCACCGCCTGACGCTGCTGGTCATTAAGCTGCTTATCACGCTCAAGCTGCGCTTTTTTGTTCTCTTCAACGGCCTGTTTCGCTTCACGCGCCTGCACGCGTGACTTTTTAGCCGTACGCTGCACCTTTTCCATTTTTTTGCTGGAGACTAATCCGGCTTTGAGCATCTGCTCCTGTAGCGTAAGTTTAGACATTTCCGATCCTGAATCTGTTGGCTAATCTGGCAGATTATACCTGTTATTCACCGGGCTGTACCGGACAGCCGCATCCGCTTTTGCGGATATCTGCGGCAGCCGGTGCCCTGTTCACCTTCAGAACGTGGCGTTAAGGCCTATATTCCATGTTATCTGCCGCCGATCGCTATTGCCGCTGATAGCAGAAACGCCGGTAAACGCGCTGACGGTTTCTGTCAGCGGCACAGAGGCGCCCGCTGCCGCCTCCAGCCAGTTATTATCACCGCTGCTTACCGTGCGGGTGAAAGCCGTGCGGGTTGATTTCAGCCCACCGCGAACGCTGCTCTCAGCGTCACCAAACTGGCGATTATAGGTAACTTCCGCCCACGGATTGACCGGCCACTGCGAGGTGTCGATGCGCCAGCCAGCTGCGCCAGTCTGCGTGTGCCGGGTCTGATCAGAAAAACGCATGGCGGTGCTGCTGTCTCCGTTTTCACGGTAGCCACCGGCGCGCGTGTAATCGAGTGCATAGCGCACAACCGGACCGGTAGAGAGATGGGAAGTCAGCGGAAAATCCCAGCCGCTCTGCACACGAAAACCAAGCAGTTTACCACTGCTGTTCCCCTGCTCTGTACGGGTGGCCGGCCCGATGTGAATACGGCGTTCAATGCTGTCATAGCTGAGATCGCCGTAGTGCACATCTGCATTGATCCAGCCCTGGTCAAACAGCGTCAGCTGACTGTAGAGCGCCACCAGATTGCCGCGCAGCTTGTAGGTGTAACGCTCGTCAGGATGCTGGCGCTGATCGCTGCGTGACAGCAGCAACCCCGCCTGCCAGCTATCGGTCAGCTGATACCCTATCCCCAGCGTCAGGCTGGCACGAGTGGCATCGCCCGTCAGCCGATCGCCACCGCGATAGTCAGCGTGCTGTCCCGCATAGCCTCCAAACACGCTAAATTCACCGGCATCCGGCGTCTGCTGACGCTGCTGCTGCAGATGTCCCTCCAGCGTATTTTGCATATCACGGGCCAGCCCCGTCGGGGCGGCGGTCAGTGACGAGACCAGCGCCGGGGCCTCAAGAATCGAGCGGATGTAATCCGCAATCATTGCATGTACCGCCGGTGAGGGGTGCAGCCGGTCAGCAAACAGAAAGCGCTGCGCCTCACTGAAGCCTGGCGTGGCAGAGGTACACTCCGCAGCGGATGTGCCTGGCGGACAGGCCATCCCAATGGTATTGGTCAAACCATAGCGCGCAGGATCGGCAATCACTTCACTGAGCAGGCCGGCAATATCAGCACGCACGATATTGCCTCTGAGCGCGGCCAGCCCCGCTTCCTCCTGCTGATTAAAGCCGTCAGAGAGTGCCGTCACCTGCTCACTCAATACCTGCCAGAGCGCAAACAGCTGCTGCGCCAGCGCCTCGCGTACGGCAGGGATCGCCGACACTTCACCCGCCGCCTGGCTGAATGCGGTCTGAATAGCCTGCTCGCGGGCAGCCGTACTCAGCACCGGCGTCGCGTTCAGTGACTGAAACGCTGCCTGCAGCGCTGAATCACCCAGCGGACTAATCAGCTGAATGACTGTCTCAACCATTAACGGCGTTGTGCCGAGCTGGGGCACGTTGGGCACAATCACCGCGCCGGCTCCCGCATCCAGCAGCGTTCTGACCTGTGCCGTTGCCGCGCTGGCGCTGACAGCAACGGTCTGCGGCGCGGTCAGCGGATTTGCCAGCACCGCCGCCGCAATATCATTAGCCCCTGCCCAGTGAATATAAAGGCCATTGCTCTGCGCGCGACCGTTATTCAGTTGCAGCCAGCGCGCAAGCTGATCCTGGGTATTTAACGCCGGGTTAAGCGCCGGCACGGTGACTGCGCCGCCCTCTGCATAGTTACTGCCGCCCTGCGATGAAGGCCGCAGTGACTGGCCGAGGTCAGCTGCCAGAATGTCGTCATACAGGGGATGCCGTGCACCATCATATGTAAAGCGACCCACATTACCGCTGTCGCTCAGGCTATCGCCAAATACAGTCAGGCTATCCCAGGCGTAAGCAGGTGCTGCGGCAACGGCAGTCAGAGCAATGGCACCGGCAAGTGCCGAAGGTGTAAAACGGGAATGACGCATATCTGACTCCTGAAATACCCGATCGCCACGCTGGCGACTAAACAGGCGGAATGCGCATGCGGCTCATCCGCAGGCGGGGTGGTATTGCAGGAAAGGTGTAGACATTGAGAAAGGCATTTACCAGATTGTGACCGGGGTTTTGCGGTATACGTCAGAATAATGGGGTTCAGGGCGGGATAATACCGTACCCGCCAGCTGACGCGCTGGCGGGTGAAACGGATCACATGCGGGCTTCGAGCGGCACCGGCACTTTCTTCGCTTTTGGCTTCAGGCCAAACATCATAGAGGCCACGCGTGAGCGTTTGATAAACCAGTAGCAGACGGCGCTCAGCCCGATACCAATGGCACAATCAATCAGCACATACAGCACGGCATAGTTGGCAGGCAGCCAGTCATCAATGAGCCAGGAGAAGGCGATCACCACCGGATAGTGCAGCAGATAAATGATCAGGGCTGAATCCACGATAGCGGTCAGTATGCGGTTCTCTTTAACCTGAATTTTTTCAAAGGTGAATACCATCCAGTAAGAGAGCATGGCTGAAAGCACGCTGCCCATTATTACCGGCACATACTTGACCACACCGCTAATATGGTTATGCGCAATGTAGTAGCAGCCTGCCCAGACGGCAGCCACCAGCGCGGCAATCAGCCAGTTGTTCATCAGTTTGCTGTTCGCGTAATGCGCAATCTTTTCGCGATTGATATACAGCGCATAGCCCGCCGTGTAGTAGACCAGGAAACGTGCCGTAATCGGGATCAGCTCAACAAATTCACCGCGCCCTTTGACCAGGAATTTCAGCACGAAACAGGCGTTACCCAGCACAACCAGCAGCGCAATCAGCATGGGCAGCGAGAGTTTACCCAACTGGCGCGCGCTCCACTGATAAAAGCTGCCAGGTACAGCGAGTGACATGATGCTTAACGAAACCAGAAACCACAAATGGTGCATCATGGTGTAGCTGTTCAGCCAGCCTTCCAGCGAGTAAGGCCTGTCATTTATCTGACCAGTGATAAAATACATCAGCGGCGGAATAAACAAATAGGCTGAAATAAGCGGAACTAATACGCGTTTGCGACGATTCTCGGTAAAAAACTGCTGCCCTTTACGAAGAATAATGAGGGCGGAAAACATCCCCGATAAAAAGAAAAACACTTCCATCCTGAACGTATGAAACATACTTACCAGCGCAATAAATATCTCAGCAGGATCGCGCTGCGCCGTATAATACCAGGGGTTTTCACCGGGTAAACTTCTTGAAGCATGTAACAAGACACCTTCCAGAATTAACCCGGCACGCAGCAGATCCAGACCGATATTTCGGCTGGACAAAAAGGATTGTGTTTTCACATCGCATACCTTGATGGGGATTGTGAGCGAAATATAAGTTAATCGTGGGTCAGGTAATACCAGAAAATTCTGTATACATTCTTATGATTAACGATTAGGAATTTCGCTATTGTGTAAAAGTTGTAACATTTTTACGGACCTGTTCAGTAAAGCAGCGTTATCTGTTTGAAACTGTTAGAGAGTTAATGCGTTATGCGGGCTCCACGCTACGCCGTCAGCATCTTTTTTTAGCGAAGAGTCAGCGTGCTCCTGGCCTGAGCGCTTTTCCGGCGTCAGATTCTGACTGAGACGTCTGATGAAAAGGTTTAGCGTGGTTGTTCTGAATCAGCAGAATACGCTGCGCTTGCCGCTAAATATCAGGACCATGAATTATAACAGTACCCCTGCCTATCCTGCTGATTAGAAAAATCATTTCACAACGTTATTACCAGAGTTTAAGAATTAACCTGATTTTGGTTTTCTCCTCACGCTTTAAGATTGTATGACCTGTATCACAGCT
The DNA here is from genome assembly GCF_046940275.1 of Pantoea sp. SIMBA_079. NCBI lineage: Bacteria > Pseudomonadati > Pseudomonadota > Gammaproteobacteria > Enterobacterales > Erwiniaceae > Pantoea > Pantoea sp. SIMBA_079. Next base: position 336,528 of record NZ_JAWRYR010000002.1, read on the forward strand.
GTTATGGTTACATTTCACTCTTTCATTAACCGATCCATTAAATATTGTTGAGCCTCACCAGGCGGGAAATTTGCTATGCCTTATTCACTGATTCGTTTTGCTTCATTATTGGTTACCGGATTTGTCCTGCAAAATAGCGCATGGGCGAACGCGCCTGATACCAGTAATAACTTTATTATTGAAGCTTACGGTGGTTCAAGCACGCTGGGGGCAATGGCTGTCAGAGAGAATGGCAAACAACATAACATCAACATCAAAGACAATGAGATTGCCCTGATAAATAAATGGCTTGGCGAAAAGTATGGTCCGGGCATCCGTGTGGTAAATAAGGGAGCCGCTTCGGCTCAGGCGATGGATTTACTGCACCCGAAATACTTTTATAAAAAGAATAAAAGCTGGCGTGAAGAAATGCAGCGCTCGCCCGCTAAAATAATTTTGCTGAACTTCGCGACTAACGATGCGCGACACTTCCATTTTAAAGATACCGAAGCCAAATATATCGTCAGTCCGGACCAGTATACTAAGGTGATGACGGAGCTGATCGCTATTGCCCGCGAGGAGGGTAAACAGGTCGTGTTACAGGAACCGCATCCGATTTGCGGGGGGGCAAAGAAGTGGAACGTTGCGCCTTATGTCACCAAACTCGACGCGCTGGCACGCGCCGAGTCGCTGCCGCTGGCACGGCAGTATCAGCGTATTCTGCAGATGAAAGAGTGGCAGTCGCTGATGTCACCTGACTGTATTCATCCCTCTGAAAAGCTCTATCGCATGAAAGCTGAGGAGACCTACTCCGTTCTGACCGCCCGTTTCAATGATGAGCTTGCGGCAGCCGGTAAGTCCGGTAATGATGCACAGCAGGTTGCCCGGCGCTGAGTTTTAGCCTGCGGCACTGCAGTAATATCATTCAGGTCAGGATGACGCAGAAAGGGCATTTTTTTCACTCTGCTTTCGGCTATTGTAGCACTACCGCTTCGTACCGAATGGAATGGAATGATGAGCACAAAATATGCCCCTGCGCAGATTTTGCTTCACTGGCTGACCTTTATTTTAATTGTTCTCGCTTATTGCACCATGGAGTTCCGCGGCCTGGCGCCGCGCGGCTCCTGGCAGCGTCTCTTCATGGTGGTGACGCATTTCTCTGCCGGCAGCTGCGTGCTGCTGCTGATGCTGTCACGACTGGTCATGCGGTTTCGTCACCGTACGCCAGCTATTGTGCCAAAGCCTGCTCACTGGCAGACCGGACTGGCACATCTTACCCATCTGGCGATCTATCTGCTGTTTATTACCCTGCCGGTGCTGGGCATTCTTTCCCGATTCTGGCTTGGCCGCGACTGGTGGATTTTTGGCATTCCGATGCCGGTCAGCGCAGCGCCCGATCCGGACCTGGCTGATACGCTGATTGACTGGCATGAAACGCTGGTGCCGCTGGGTTACTGGTTGATCGGTCTTCACGCGCTGGCGGCGCTGGCGCATCACTATCTGTTTAAAGACAATACGCTGCTGCGTATGATGCCCGCGCGCAAACCGCGTTAATGGCTTTTCGCGCGCCCGGCACGCTGCCGGGCGCGTCGGCTAGCTTAATGTAAAGCGTGCGGCCGTATGCGCGAGCTGCGCCGCCTGATCCTCAAGGGAACTTGCTGCCGCCGACATCTGCTGAACCAGCGCCGCGTTTTGCTGCGTCGCGCCATCCATCTCATTCACCGCAATGGTGACCTGGCTGATGCCGCGTGCCTGTTCATCAGAGGCGATAACAATCTCATCAATGATACTGCGCACTGAGTTGACCGCCTGCGTCATTTCGGTCATGGTTTTACCCGCCCGCTGCACCAGTCCGACGCCGTTGCTGACATGCTGCCCGGACTCCTCGATTAACGCGGCAATCTCTTTTACCGCGCCGGCGCTGCGCTGTGCCAGGTTACGCACTTCAGAGGCTACTACGGCAAAACCGCGTCCTTGCTCACCTGCGCGGGCGGCTTCCACCGCCGCGTTCAGTGCCAGAATATTCGTCTGAAATGCAATGCTGTTGATAATGGCAGTGATGTCGCCAATCTTTTTCGCGCTGTTATCTATCTGCGCCATCGTCTGCACAACTTCTCCCACCAGCGTTTCACCGCGGCTGGCAATATGCGTGGCGTTTTCTGTCAGCGTGGTTGCCTGATGCGCGTTCGCTGCGTTGTGTTTCACTGTGGCGGTGATCTGCTCCATACTGGCCGCGGTCTGCTCCAGCGCAGCCGCCTGCTCTTCTGTACGCGACGCGAGATCGAGGTTGCCGCTGGCGATTTCACCTGCGCCTTGTCGCACTGACGCGCTGGCATCCTGAATCTGACCCGCCATATCCCGCAGCTGTGTCTGCATCGTATGCAGCGCATAGAACAGGCTGCTGCTATCCTGCGATGCCAGCGGAATAGTATTATTAAGCCTGCCTCCGGCAACCGCCAGCGCAATAGCCGTGGCTTCTGACGGCTCGCCGCCAACCGGCTTAAGGACTTTGCGGCTAAATACCCATCCCAGCAGCACGCTTACGGTAACGATGCTGATAAGCATCAGAATCAGCGCGTGTATCAGCTGACGATGTGCCGCCGCCATGACTTTGCTCACCGGAGCAACGATGCCCAGGTACCAGTGCTGGTCACTGCTGCCGATAGTAACGGGCTGCCAGGTTATCAGCGCTGCTTCACCCAGTATGGCGTCATACTGTTCAGTAACGGCCCGGCTGAACGCGTGCGTCTCTCCCTGCCAGCGTTTCGCGGTCTGTGTCTGGTCAGGATAGGAGACTACCTTGCCTCCGCTGGAGAGCAGCATCGCATAGCCACTGCCCTCCCAGGGCCTGATCTTATTAACGCGCGCCTGCAGCGCCGCCAGTGAGATATCAGAGGTCACTACGCCCCAGAGTTTGCCCTGGCTGATGATGGGAGTGGCCACAGATGTGAGCAACACAGGTACGCCATTGTAGGCGTAGCTGTAGGGTTCAATCAGCGTATCCTTACGGCTTTTCTGCGGCAGCAGATAGTAATCGCCCTGGCCCGGCGTCAGTATGGAGGCCAGAGGATGCAGCCTGAAGCTGCCGCTGCCGTCGCGATCGACAAAGTAAGCATAGCGCCCCTGAGGCGCCGCACCTGACTGGCTGGCAAACTCCGCATCGCGGCCATCAAACGCATTTTGTTCAAATATGACTGAAACAGAGAGGTAGTCAGGATTATCACGCAGCGCGGAGATAAGAAGCTGGTCCGCCACTTTCCGGTCACTGATGCCTGCCGCCGGCAGCGCAATCAGGCTATGTCCGAGGTTGTGCGCAACATCGCGCGCATAGCTCAGCTCCTGCTGAATCTGCAACGCCTGACTCTGCGCAATCTGCTGCAGGTAGTTTTCAGCCAGCGACTTCTGTTCTCTGCTGGATTGCCAGCTGAGCACGCCAATGGTGATGGCAAAGCCACAGGTAATGGTGACGGCGCCCGTCAGCAGCATTTGAGTACGGGTACGCATTTTTTTCGTTATACGTGCGTGTGTGGCCATGATGGCGCTCCTGGGGTTAGCAAAGCAGTGCAATAGTTGCGCCACGTCCTGGGCCACCAGCGATCCTTTATCACTCTATCGGCCCGATCGTGCTGAACTTGATGGCATACCCGATAAGATTAAAAAACATTCAGAGACCAGTAACGTACAATGTGACCAGGGCGGCATAAATGCCGCCCCTGCAGATTATTATTCGTAGGGGTCGCATTAATGCGACCCTGGTTTCGGTGCGTGCCGCGGCCAGGGCGGCATAAATGCCGCCCCTACAGGGCTCGGTGCGTGACGCTCCTGCAGATATGCCCGTAGGGGTCGCATTCATGCGACCCTGGGTTCGGTGCGTGCCGCCCGTGCAGATTAATACCCGTAGGGGTCGCATTCATGCGACCCTGGGTTCGGTGCGTGCCGCGGCCAGGGCGGCATGAATGCCGCCCCTACAGGGCTCGGTGCGTGACGCTCCTGCAGATATGCCCGTAGGGGTCGCATTAATGCGACCCTGGTTTCGGTGCGTGCCGCCCGTGCAGATTAATACCCGTAGGGGTCGCATTCATGCGACCCTGGGTTCGGTGCGTGACGCGGCCAGGGCGGCATGAATGCCGCCCCTACAGGGTTCGGCGCGTGGCGCAGCCTGGGCGGCATAAATGCCGCCCCTACAGGGTTCGGTGCGTGCCGCACCTGCAGATTAATACCCGTAGGGGTCGCATTCATGCGACCCTGGGTTCGGTGCGTGACGCGGCCAGGGCGGCATGAATGCCGCCCCTACAGGGTTCGGCGCGTGGCGCAGCCTGGGCGGCATAAATGCCGCCCCTACAGGGTTCGGTGCGTGCCGCACCTGCAGATTATTGCCCGTAGGGGTCGCATTCATGCGACCCTGGTTTCGGTGCGTGCCGCGGCCAGGGCGGCATGAATGCCGCCCCTACAGGGGTCGGCGCGTGGCGCAGCCTGGGCGACATGAATGCCGCCCCTACAGGGTTCGGTGCGTGACGTAACCAGGGCGGCATAAATGCCGCCCCTACAGGGTTCGGTGCGTGCCGCCCCTGCGAAATTAATCACCTATTTCACTGGCGGGTTGATCTGGCGCAAGATCCCGGCGTACAACTGCTGTCAACGTATCTCCTGCAGACTTTCCGCCCTTACAATCACAGGAGCATACAATGACAGGTAAAATGGGGTTAACCGGACTTTTACTGGTGTGGCTGGTTTATATTGTCTGGATGGTAAGCTACTACTCAGGCACCTTCTCACTCTTTTCACACTGATAAACGGCCCGTACGCCGGGCTTTTTCATGCTTAATCAGAAAGTGTTAAAGGTGAGTCAAGCGACGGCAACCTGGTATTGAACAGGGCGGGTGGCAAAAAGCTGTCTGGAAAACTCCCGGGCGGTGGTCGCAGCACGCGCTATCAAATCAAAGCTTAATCCCCGACAGCAAAACGCCGTCACAAAGACGGCGCCGGGGTGCATCACAACAATCAGGCCGCTTTAACCGCGCGCACTTTTTTTTCAGGGGCAGATTCCGCCTCTTTCACGTCAGGTTTAGCATCTTTGTCTGCAGCTGCGTCAGGCAGTTTGCTGGTACGCAGAATATGCTGCACCGCGTCTTTTTGCTCTGCCAGCAGCATGCCCCAGGTTTCCGCTTCTGCATCCGCCAGCTCTGGCTTGATCTGCTGCAGCCAGTCGGTAAAGGCATCTGCCATATCGAGCATTTTATCCCAGGCATCGGCATCTTTTTTACTGGCAAACGTCATCTTCTCTTCACCTTTTCTGACTACAACGTATTTGGTTTCGACTGCCATGATGCACCTCATTAACTGTATTTATATACAGTATATTCTGTTATGCAGCGATGAGCAAGCCTGCCTGTGGTTCAGGCGAGTAATTCCTCCAGAAAGGCTGCCAGCGCTTTTCGCGGATCGTCCTCTTCTGACACAATCATCTCAATTCCCCACTGGCCGAGTACCTCTTTGGCCACCGGATTATTGCGATTGGTAAAAAGATACGATTTAGGCCGGGCGGTAGCGAGACCGGTGCGTCCCCACATTTTCGTCAGCCGGTAGAACAGCAGACGGATATTAAAATCGCTGATGCTGTAGCCAACAAACAGCACAGAGTTGCCCATCACGTCGTGCGTCAGTTTGATATCCAGCGGAGAATCAAAATAGAGGCGCTCAAAGTAGCTGCTCTCATCCAGCACAATCGACGTATCGTCGTCAAAATCACCGTGAAGTTTAATGATATGGCGCTTATCTTCGGTCAGTGAGACGAGATCGGCGGCGTTAGCCACTTTGCTATAAGGTACGTTGTGGGCTTCATGAGCCATTTCCAGCCAGCGATCGTAATTGGTGGTATAGATGCGCGAAAAATTACCCTGGGTGATCATGGTATGAATTTCGGAGCTGCGCACGTCGATATCGGGGCGGTGCCACTCGCGATCCATCCAGCTGCGCAGCGGCCCCAGTGAGCCTTTGCGCTGTTTGTAATATTCCGCCAGTGACAGATGCGTGCCGTAGGTGTTGAATATTTTAGGATCGTAGCCCAGCTCTTTTGCCAGATGAGCAATTAACTCATGCCACTCCGGCAGACCGAAATTGCGGGAGATGCCGGCGCCGGCAAACAGGATCAGTTTGCCGGCATCATAGGCGCGTTTAAGTTCCGGCTTCATACATACCCCCGCGCGGTTTTGAGAAACGCGGCAAAGCGATCCAGTGCCAGCCGTCGATTGGAGATCTCATTTTTTAAATCCCCCATTTCGGCAAAGGTCTGTGTATGCCCTTCCGGGATAAACACGCAGTCCCACTGAAACTCCTGCGGCCCGGCCGGTTCTGGCGCAATGCGACCACGCAGCTGTCCCTCAAACTGATACATCTTACGGCCATCGCAATACCCCAGTATGGTTTTTGCCGTCACGCAGGGGGTATCAAGGCCGCGCACCAGTTTGGTAAAGCGGTCGGCATTGAGCCGGCTCCAGAAGATGCGCGTCAGTCCGGCTGGCAGACCGTTAAGCCCGTCCAGAAACAGGCCGGTATGCTCGACAAACAGCGGCCGCCCGATAATGGAAAACGCTTTGGTCAGCTTATCGCGTACCAGTTCAACCTCATTTTCCGTCTGAATCTCTTCAATTCGCCGGGCGATAGGCACCACTTCCACCCCTACCGGTTCAAGGATGGTACGCACTTCAGAGAGTTTGAGCTCGTTAGCCGATAAGAAACGAATTTTCATTGCAACCAGTAATATTAAGTAGGGTTAAACTGCATTAGTAAGGTGATCCGGCTGTTTTTCGCCTGTTGTTATGTTTAGCACATCAAGCTGTGCCCTGAATGATTCTACTCCGTGACCGGGAGAAGGGACAACCGCGCGCGCAATTAAGCGCAGGCAGTTAGCGGTTCGCTTCCGTGAAAAGTTGCGTGATAACCCCCCGCCACGCATAAATATCATCTCCAATGTCAAATCTCCGGAGCAGATCAACGCGCAGAAAAAGCGCTATGACAGCCGTCTCGCTTAGCGCTAAGATAGCGTTCCTGAATACAATAAAACTAATCAATTACAGAGCAGAGTGATGATCGCGTTTTTGACTGCGGGCTATTCGCGCGTACGTAATTTGCCCTTTAGCCTGAAGGGAGAGAGCGCAGAAAAGAAGCTGCGCTTTACGCTGCTGATTGCGGGGGTGGCCAGCACTACCTCAGGCTTCTATATGGCGCTGCTTAACGCCCATAGCCGTTCGCCGGCAATACCGTCGCTCTACTATCTGGGCGTGGCGCTGGGCCTCTATATCTGCGCCGTTGCCTTTCACGGCAAACTGCAGCGGCATCTGGCGATCGTCACGCATGCACTGCTGTTTATCATTACAGCTCTGCTACTGCTGGATAATGACCATCCTGCCGTTAAACCCTCGGCCTGTAATTATCTGATCGCGCTGACCATTGGCTCAGCACTCGTCCTGCGACAGCAGCCGCGCTATCTCAGCAAAATATTTCCGCTAATCTGCCTCGCCTGTTACCTCATTTTTACCCTGACCGGCCTGACCTGGCAGCAGGGATCGTTTCATTTTACGCTGCCGGCGGAAGCCAGTTTCTACATCGTTAACTGTATTGTTCCCATGATCTCTCTGCTGCTGACCGCCCTGACCTTTCGCGGTGATTACTCTGAAACTGACCTGATAAAACGCGAACTCTCCGCCGCCATCGCTCAGGAGCAGCTGGAGCTCTATTTTCAGCCGCAAGTGGATGCCGGTAAGCACCTGACCGGATTTGAAGCGCTGCTGCGCTGGAAACATCCGGTTAAAGGGTTTATTTCACCGGACGTTTTTATCCCGGTAGCGGAAAAAAGTGGCCTGATGATTGAGATTGGTCACTGGGTCATGGAGCGCACGCTGCAGCACATCGCGGCCTGGGAGCGCCTCCGGCACGCCGGCGAACTGGTGTTTTCTGTTAATATCAGTCCACTGCAGCTGATGCATCGCGACTTCACCGCGGAAACCCTGCTGCTGCTCTCGCGTTACAGGATCCAGCCACAGCGGCTTAAATTTGAGATCACCGAAAGCACGTTTATCTACGATCAGCAGCATATCGGCGACGTTATCGCGCATTTCAGCCAGCTCGGCGTAAAATGGGCGATTGATGATTTTGGCGTCGGTTACTCATCGCTGAAATCGCTTAGCGATTTTTCGATTGACGATATCAAAATTGATAAGTCCCTGATTATGCATATTTTTGACAATGAATCAGCCGCTATTGTGGTACATAAAACGATTGAGCTGACGCGCGAAATGGGATTAAACGTGCTGGCTGAAGGCGTTGAAAGCGAAGAGATGTTTCACTACCTGCGCAGCCGGGGATGCCAGTTTTTTCAGGGCTATCACTTTGCCCGGCCTCTGCCGGCGGCAGAGGTGGTAAGCTGGGTGAAAAAATATCAGGGCGAGAAACGGGGCCGCGGTGCGACCCGTCCCTACTGATAAACAATGCCCGGCGGGTTGATCTGCGACTGCGCTACCGCTTCATCCTGCTCTCCCCAGCGTGTCAGCACCTGCTGATACTGCCCGCTGGCAATGGCATGATTGACCGCCTGCTGCAGCGCCGGAGCCAGCCCGTTGCCCTTTTTGGTGGTGACCGCTACCCATGCCCGGTACGGACCGTGGCCAACAACCTCCGTTTGCCCGCGTGATGCCGCTTTCCACGCTGCCACCGCCTGTGGGCCAAAGGTGGCATCCGCGCGTCCGGACAACAGCGCGAGCGTGGCAGAGGCGTCATCATTAAGATAAACAGGCTGCACCGGTGCTAATCCCTCCTGGCGGTTTTTCGCATCCCAGCCCAGCAGGATCTTCTCCTGGTTAGTACCGGATCCGACAATAATGCGCCGGCCTGCAACATCCTGCCGTCCGGTAATCGCAGTGATATCACTCCCTTTCCGGACGGCAAAGGCGTGGTTGTCAGCCCGGTAAGTAGCAAAATCAAATTTGCGCTTACGCTCTTCGGTTACGGCGATATTAAACATGGCCACATCATAACGTCCCGCGCTGATGCCCAGCGGCCACTCCTCCCACGACGCAGGAACCAGTCTGAGCCTGAGACCCAGGCTTTCAGCCATCAGCCGCGCCAGATCGGGATCGCTGCCAATCAGCGTTTTGTTATCTGACGCCCACAATCCAATGGGCGGTGAGTTAGTGGCGCTGGTCGCGACCGTCAGAAAGCCAGGATGAACAAACGCATAGTTTGCCGGAATTCTGGCTATCGCCTGCGGATCGGCGGCAATATGAATCGCCGTTTCATTATCAGCCGCATCCAGCGCCGCGCCCTGCGCGGCTGAAAACAGCAGGCCGGATACCACCAGCATTAGTATGAACCGCGTCATCACAGCACCCGCGCCAGAAAACGTCGGGTGCGCTCGTGACGCGGCTGATTCAGCACCTGCACGCTGCTGCCCTGCTCAACCACGCGTCCGTCAACCATAAACACCACGTTATCTGCTACTTCACGTGCAAAGCCAATCTCATGCGTCACGATGACCAGCGTGGTACCGGAGCGCGCCAGCTTTTTAATGACGTCCAGCACCTCACCCACCAGCTCCGGATCCAGTGCCGACGTCGGCTCATCAAACAGCATCACGCGCGGATTGAGCATCAGCGAGCGCGCAATCGCGATACGCTGCTGCTGGCCACCCGAGAGATGGCGCGGCCAGGCGTCGGCTTTATGCCGCAGCCCTACCGTGTCCAGCAGCTCACCGGCGCGTTCAATGGCCGCGCGCCGCGAAAGCTGTCGATGCGCGATCGGCGCTTCTGTCAGATTCTCCAGCACGGTGAGGTGCGGGAAAAGGTTGAAGTTCTGAAAAACATAGCCGACATTTACCCGCTGACGCAGTATCGCCCGCTCTTTAAGTTCATAGAGTTTATCGCCGCGACGCTGATAGCCGATGTAGTCATCATCGATCTGAATAAAGCCCTCATCGACCCGCTCCAGATGATTGATGGTGCGCAGCAGCGTGGACTTGCCGGAGCCGGATGGCCCGAGAATAACCGTCACGGATCCCGGTGCCAGCGACAGCGACACGGCATCCAGCGCTTTGTGTTTTCCAAACGACTTACTGACGCCGGTGATTGTGACAGCCCCGGCAGTACAGGACGGGCGGTAATCAATGGCTTCGGACATGAGTGCGCTCCTCAATAACAGCAGGGGTTGAGTAACGGTTACGCCACTGCCGCCAGCGCGATGGCGGCGCCTCGCGGGTTACGCTGCGCGCCAGTGAGCGCTCAACGCTGTGCTGCAGCAGCGACAGCACCGTGGTGATAATCAGATACCAGGCCGCGCCCACCATCAGCAGCGGGATCACCTGTTGCGTGCGGTTGTAGATCATCTGAATGGTGTAAAACAGCTCGGGCATTGCCAGCACGTAAACCATTGACGTGCCTTTGGCCAGGCTGATGATTTCATTAAAGGTGGTAGGAATGATCGCGCGCAGCGCCTGCGGCAGAATGATACGAAAAGTCCGGCGCGAAGAAGAGAGCCCCAGCGCTGATGCAGCCTCGAACTGCCCCTGATCCACACCGAGAAACCCGCCGCGGATAATCTCTGCACTATAGGCGCTCTGCACCAGCGTCAGGCCAATCACCGCCGCCGGAAACTGGCCCAGCACATTGATCGTCTGAAAGTGACCCCACGACCAGGGCGTAAACGGAATACCCAGCGATAAGGTGTCGTAGAGATAGGAGAAGTTATAGAGAATGATCAGTACCACAATCAGCGGCAGCGAGCGGAACAGCCAGATATAGCCAAACGCCAGCGTGCTCAGCAGCCATGAGGAGGAGAGCCGCGCCAGCGCCAGCAGCCCCCCGAAAATCAGGCTCAGTACGGTGCCCGCCAGCGTCAGCAGCAGCGTCTGCCCCAGCCCGTTCAGGATCACCGGGTCGAAAAACCAGCGCGCAAATACGCCCCACTCCCAGCGCGGATTGAATGCGATGGAATCTACCACCGCCGCCAGAATAAACAGCGCTGCCACCGCGCCCAGGCTGCGCGCCGGATAACGTGCCGGTACCACGGTCAGTTTTTGCGTTTCGCTCATTTTTTACTCCTCAGCTCGCCTGCGCCGCAGCGTGGACATCCATTATCTTCAGAAAGCGCAGGCGGCCATCGTGCGGCGGCAGACCATAAACCTCCATATCTTCCAGCAGGGCAAACTGTGGCTGGTAGCCGTAACCAATATAAAGGCGTACCGCCTCGGGCTGACGGAAACCGGTGGTCAGGTAAACACGCTGATAGCCGGCGCGCAGCGCACGGCGCTCCAGCTCCTGCAGGATCAGCAAGGCCAGCCCCTGCCGGCGCAGATCGGCACGCGTCCAGATGCGCTTCAGCTCCGCCGTCTGTGCGTCATAGCGCTTGTAGGCGCCCATGGCGATAATTTCGCCCTCCCGCTCCAGTACAATGAACAGGCCCCCCTGCGCAGGTAAAAACCACTCATCCCGCTCCACTTCATTCTGGCTGCTGAAAAAATCGCCGTAGCGGGCAGCATATTCACCAAACAGACCAGCGATAATCGGCTGCAGCTCTGCCGCTGCGGGTGAAACGTCACGAAAAAAATGCATATTGTCCCCTTAGTCACCCAGGCCCGGTGGATTGATTTCCGAACGGTCAAGTCGCTCGATTCCTTCGCCCCAGCGATTCAGCACCTTGTCGTAGTCGCCGTTTTGCATTACGCCGTTCAGTGCCGTATTGACTGGCTGCACCAGCCCGCTCTCTTTTTTCACCGTCACCGCGATGTGTGCCGCTTTTGGCCAGCCGCCATCCACGCTGCCCGCCAGCCTGGTCTGCCCGTTCAGCGCCGCTTTCCAGGCCCCGATAACGTTGGGGCCAAAGTAAGCGTCCGCGCGTCCGGCCTGCAGTGAGAGCGTCTGCGCAGCGTCATCTTTGGTATAAACCGGGATAAACGGCTTCAGGCCTTTTGCGCGATTCTGCTGATCCCACGCCAGCAGGATCGCTTCCTGATTGGTCCCGGAGCCGACAATAATGCGCAGGCCGGCGATATCTTCCGCTTTGCTGAGCGAAACAATCGGGCTGCTCTTTTTCACATAAAAGCCAAGCGAGTCTTTACGGTAGGTGGCAAAATCAAAACGCTCTTTGCGCGCTTTTGTGACGGTTACGTTGGTGATCGCCGCGTCATATTTGCCGGACGCCACGCCGAGCGGCCAGTCTTCCCAGGAGGTCGGCACGACGTTGAGCTTCAGGCCAAGGCTGTCCGCCACCAGACGCGCTATATCCACTTCGCTGCCCAGCAGCGTTTTGTTGTCGTCGCTGAACACGGTAAGCGGAGGGGAATTAAGGGCGGCCACCGCCACGGTAAACGCGCCAGGTACAGCAAACCGGTGTCCGGCCGGGATCTGCGCGATCGCCGCTGCATTTTTAGCGGTATTAATGGGCGTCTTATTCGCCTCCACGCTGACCTGCTGCCCGTTGACGGCTACGTTTTCTGCCACGGCTGCGCTGCTCAGCCCCACTAACAGCAGTGCTATCCATGATTTTCTCTGCATCGTATGCATCCTGATCATTCTTATGATGTGAACTGATTAACGGGGGTCTGCAGCCCCAGACTGGCGCGCAGCGTGGTGCCCGGATAGTCGCGCCGGCTTAGCCCGCGCGCCTGCAACAGCGGAATAACCCGATCGACAAAACGTTCAAACGTGTCGGGCGTACCGCCCTGGATAATGAAACCATCGGCGGCTTCATGCTCAAACCAGTGCTGCAGGCCATCGGCAACCTGTTCTGGCGTGCCGTGAAACAGCGGACGCGGCGTGGCCGCTTCCAGCGCAACCTGGCGCAGCGTCTGACCACGCACGCGTGCATTGCGTTTTATTTCATCGGTGGTGCTGCGGAAGCTGTTCTGGCCAATATCACCCAGCTCGGGGAAAGGTTTATCCAGCGGATAGCGTGAGAAATCATGGTGGTCAAAGAACCGCCCCAGATAATTAAGCGCATCCGGCACTGAGACCAGCTGCGCGGTAGCCTGATACTGCTGCTCAACATCAGCGGCATCATCGCCAACGATCACGCTGACGCCCTGAAAAATATGCAGGTCTTCCGCAGCGCGTCCGTTATCAGCCAGCTGCTGTTTAACATCCCGGTAAAACGCCTGCGCCTCGTCCAGATTTGCATGATGCGTGAAGATCGCATCCGCATGGCGTGCGGCGAGCCGGCGCCCGTCACCCGAGGCGCCGGCCTGGAAAATCACCGGCCGCCCCTGCGGCGTACGCTCAATATTCAGCGGCCCCTGCACCTGAAAGAAATCGCCGCGGTGATCGGGCGTATGCAGCTTTGCCGGATCGAAAAACTGACCGCTGCGCTTGTCGCGCACAAAGGCCCCCTCTTCCCAGGAGTCCCACAGGCCTTTCACCACCTGCAGATACTCATCCGCAATCCGGTAACGCAGCGCGTGTTCCGGATGCTGCTGCCGTGAGAAATTTTTTGCCGATCCTTCCAGCGGAGAGGTCACTACGTTCCAGCCGGCACGACCGCCGCTGAGGTGATCGAGGCTGGCAAACTGCCGGGCAATGGTGAAAGGCTCGCTATAAGAGGTAGAGACGGTGCCAACCAGCCCAAGATGCTTCGTCACGGCCGCCAGCGCTGACAGCAGCGTTAGCGGTTCAAAGCGATTGAGAAAGTGCGGGATCGATTTTTCATTAATATAAAGACCGTCAGCAACAAACAGAAAATCAAGCCTGCCCGCTTCCGCCTTGCGCGCAATTTTTCTGGCGTAGTCAAAACTGATGCTGGCGTCCGCCTGCGCAGCCGGATGACGCCACGCGGACATATTACCCGACGCGCCGTGCAGCATTGTACCGAGGCGTAATTCTCTTTTACTCATTATAAACTCCTGACAAAGCAGAGCCGTCGGCAGCGCGAAGGATGCCGGGCGAAAAAAAGTTAAAGGGTGTTATGCAGACAGAATCAGCGCTGTGCCGGGCAACATCGCTCACGCAAATGCCGGAAAGAGAAGCGGATAAGAAAAGCGGAGCGGATCATTACGCTCTCCTTAAACCGTAGCCATACGCGCAGTGGCCAGCAGCTCCAGTGATTTAAACCGGGCAGCTTCATCGGCGAGTGGCGTATCGATAATAAATTCGTCAATGCCATAACGGTGGTGCATCGACTCCAGCTGAGCATGTACCTGCGCAGCAGTTCCTTTTAGCAGTGACGGTGTGCGCGGTTCTATCACGTAATCTGTGTATTCACCCTGACGCACATAACGCTCAGCCTGCTCCAGACTGGCAACGGTCACCGCCGGGCCATTTTTAATACTGACGTGATAAAGCCGCAGCGCATCGGTAAGCAGTTCAGCCTCTGCCGGCGAATCCGCAACGACAACCTGAACCGCGACCAGCGCACGACCGCTGCGACTGCGTTCATGGTAGTGCTGCAGGACGCGCGCCATCTGCAGCGGATCGCCGTTATGGTGTGCAGCAAAAACCAGCTGCCAGCCCATCTCTGCGGCCAGCTCTGCGCTCGCGTCGCTGGCACCCAGCAAAAAACGGCTGGCGGGACGCGGCGGCTGGGGCGTGGCGCGCAGCGTCTCTTCATCAGCAGAGGGTGATGCGGTCAGCCAGCTGTCGAGCAGTGCAAGCTGTTCAGCAAAGCTGCCTTTTTCACTCTGCTTTACCCCCAGCTGTAGCGCACGCGTTGAAAGCGGCAACCCGCCGGGCGCTTTGCCGACGCCGAGATCGATGCGATCCGGTACCAGCGATGCCAGCAGGTTGAAATTTTCTGCAACTTTATAGGGGCTATAGTGCTGCAGCATAACGCCGCCAGAGCCGACGCGAATGGTGCGCGTCTGCGCGGCAATCCAGGCGATAAGCAATTCAGGTGACGGACTGGCCAGCTGCTCGCTGTTATGATGTTCTGCAACCCAGAAGCGCTTATAGCCCCATTTCTCAGCCAGCTGCGCCAGTTTGAGCGAGCGCGCCAGGGCCTGTATCGCATTTTCTCCTGCCGCAACCGGCGACTTATCGAGCACGCTTAATTGGTAAGACATACGCCCTGTCCTTGTCCTGATGAATATGGCGTTTAGTTTGCAGGCGATGATTCCATTACGTAAAACATCATATTGTTAGTTCTATTGCTGTTTTGCGCATATCACCCGGCTGACCGGAACAGAAATAAAAAAACTCCTGCAGGAAATGCAGGAGTCAGATTAAAGAAAGGTTAAAAGCTGGATGCAGATTAAGAGCGTTTGAGCGTGCCTGCCTCGCTGCGGTCAAATGAACTGCGCGTATCTTTTGCACCATAAATAGCCGAAAGCGCGCGGTTAAATTTATCCGGATCGTGATGCTGGCGGATCCTGTTTACGGCTGCTGCTGAATAATCGGCCACGCGCATCCTGTCTTCCAGAATCGCTTTAATATGCGCCTTGAGCTGCGACACGATTAATATGCGCAGCGCCATTTTCTCTGCCAGGGTGTCAACATTAAGTTCGAACATGTCGTTAAGCGGGCAGTTGATAAGCCACCCGCTCTGTGCCGGATTAATTTCCGGCAGTGCTCTGACGTTAGTGGTAATTACCGGACAGCCGCACGCCTGCATTTCCAGTACGGAAAAGCCGTAGGTATCCTGCCAGGTTGGCAGCAATCCGACATGCGTATTGCGCAGCAGCTGCATCACGGCATCATTCGGTAATCCCGTATGATGGGTGAACACCGAACGCTCTGCTATCAGGGTTTCAATCTGATGATGGAAATCGGCATCATCCTGCCATTCATGATGCGCAATATTATGCTGTTTTTTGATGTCACCGATCAGATTAACGCTGATCTGATCGGCTGATATCGCGCCTTCATCCATCAGTTCGGAAAAAGCCATCACGACTTCTGCCCCGCCTTTACGATAGAACTCGTTGCCGACAAAGGTAAATACCATTTTATCGGCCGCAGGGGCTCGTCCGCCTTCATAGAGGACCGGCTGCGGCGGATGCAGCACATGCAGTTTGTCGGCAATCGCTTCCCGTTCGATGGGAAATGCATCCAGCAGTTTCAACTCAATTTTTCGCGTTGCTTCTGAAATAGCAATAATGCCGGCACAGTCCGGTGCTGCAACATGGCGCATGAGTTTTTTTAACAGTGGATTAGCGGTTTTGGCGACGCCCGGCACGGGTAATACCCGCGGCAGCTCTGTTTCAAATGTTGAAACCCAGCGTCCCCGGCTGGTGGCCACCTCGTTAAAAAGATGCACGACTTTTTTATCGTTTCCTGCAGACCATAGCGGAGCAGAAAAAATAAACAATTTATTGCGTTTAAGAATTTTCCCACGGAACGCGTTGATATACGTCCAGATATTTCTGGAGTGAAAATCGATATACGTTTTTTTAACATCCGTAACAATATTTCTTTTTTCGGGATATCCCTTGCCGCTAATGATGATTTTCATTTTATACTCCGGCCATAAACTTTAAGCACTACAAACCCGGCATTCAAAAAAGTTAAAATTGCAGATCGCCTGACGAGTATAATGCTTTATTAGCCTCCTCTTTTGTTATTCAGACTATTCCCCGAAAAACATTTCAGCGTGTTATTTTGTATTAGTTATTTTTACGACTACTTTTAAAGTTACCGTAATGATTGATAGCAAGCTAATTAAAATACTGCCGCTTAATTGCATAGAAAATGTTATCAATAAATTTTTACCCATCCTCCTTTAAAGGTTATTCCATTAACTTTGATAATATTAGCAAAGCTGCTGTTGTCTGATAATGAGGGCAAAATCCTGTACTGAGTAAAGGGCAACGCTCTACTGTCTTTATTTTTATTATTCAGTTGCTTAGCTGGATTTGCAGATGAAATGACCGGGCTTTGGCAAAATGTACTGAAAAATAGCTGCTTTTGTTTTGCACAAAACGCACGGGTTAACCCATAACCGTGTTAAACAGTAAGGCGCGTTATTTTATCCGGGTACTACGCTATTTTTCCGGCCCGATTGCGCATTGCGGCCCGGCTCTTCGCGATTTCAATCAGGAAAAATCATTAATTGTGAGCGGAGAAAAGGCGCGCCTGAACGCGCCTGTTGGGATCAGAAGCGGTAACTTGCCGTCACCGAGTAGCTGCGCGGTTCGCCATAAACGATGCCGCTGCTGCCTACATTTTCATCATACTCTTTATCAAACAGGTTTTTCAGATTGGCCTGTAATGAGAGATTTTTTGTCACGTCGTAGCGGGCAAACAGGTCAACCAGCGCGTAGCTTCCCTGACGTACACGCCAGTTTCCGTTACCCTCAGGTCCGCCAATATCTTTCCAGGTCTTAGACTGCCAGTTAACGCCGCCGCCCAGCGTCAGTTTATCGAACTGAGGTATGCGATACTGCGTAAACAGATTGAAAGAGGTACGGGGCAGCTGTGAGTTGTAAGCCTCACCCTTACTGTCTTTCGCTATATAGGTCGTGCCGCCAAACGTCATCTGCCAGTTATCGGTCAGTGCGCCGTTGATTTCAAACTCAACGCCGCGGCTGACAACACCATCAGTGGTTTCATAAATAGCGCTCCCGCTGTCGCTGAAACGCCCGGTATCAACCGGCGCATTATCCAGCTCGGTGCGGAACACAGACAGCGTGGTGGTCAGACGGCTGTCAAACCAGTCTGATTTGACCCCGGCTTCATAATTTTTACCGACAATCGGCGTCAGGAAGCTGCCGCCGGCGTCCAGGTTATCCTGCGGCTGGAAAACCGAGGTGTAGCTGGCAAACGCTGACCAGGCCTCATTGATATCCCAGATCAGACCGCCATAAGGCGTGGTATTGTTCTCTTCCAGTTCAGAGGTGATGCCCTGACGGTTCCAGTTGGTATAACGCGCCCCGAGGATCAGATGCAGCGGATCGGCGAGCGTCAGGCGCGTGGCCATATAGACCGATTTCTGCCGCACCAGCTGGCTGTCGGTCGCCGGTTCGCGCGGTGACCAGTCAGGCTCCGGATAGTTGCCGTTGAAGTTGTTGAAATTACCCAGTTCAGCAGCGGATATATTGGTCCAGGCGCTGTAATATTTATTATCCTGACGACTGTAGTTAACCCCCAGCATCAGCTGATGCTGGCGTCCCAGCAGCTCATACGGACCACTGGCAAAGGCATCTACGGCATCCACTTTGCGCTTACCGGTGTTATAACCGGTTCCCCCGACTACCGGGTAATTGGCGTAAGCGGAACTGCCCGTCCCGGTCACTTTATTGAAATACCCGTCAAGATAGATCTGCTTGCTATCAAGCAGCATTTCGTTATGCGTGCCGTTGAGCGTAATATTCCAGCCGTTATCAAAATTCTGCTGCAGGTTAACGAAAACCTTGCGGTTCTCTTTATCATTGTAAGCCCACTCCGGCGCGGTATTGTAGCCGCGACGCAGATGCGTCTGACTGCCATCGGTATACCAGCGTGGTGCCCCACCCCACATCGGCGAATCGGTATCGACCTGCGTAAATTCGTAGCCTGCCGAAAGCGTGGTGCTGTCAGTCAGATCGGCGTCTATCACGCCATAAATGAATTTTTTCTCAAAACCGTAGCGTTCGATGAAACTGTTTTTATCTTCATAGCCTGCCACCACGCGACCGCGTACGTTACCCTCTGGCGTTAACGGCGCAGAGAGATCGGCGACATAGCGCTGTTTATTCCAGCTGCCGTAGCTCGCTTCCAGCGATCCGGTGGGCGTTTTACTGTCAGCGTGCTTACGAACCATATTGATTGACGCAGAAGGATTACCAGGCCCGGTGAGTAAACCGGTCGCGCCGCGCACCACCTCAACCCGCTCATAAAGCGCCATATCAGTCTGCGCATCGCCCAGGTTCCAGCGTGATGCGAATGCGGTGGGGATCCCGTCTACCATGTAGTTGTCAATGAGAAAGCCGCGTGAGTAGTAGCTGGTACGATCCATATCCGCAGAAACACCCCGGATACCGGTCGTGTCGGACAGGACATCATTCAGCGACTGCAGCTGCTGATCGGCCATGCGTTGTTTACTGATGAGCGATACCGACTGAGGGATGTCGCGCGCCGTCAGCGCCATTTTTGTGCCTGCGCGCGTTACCGGTACGCTGTAATCCCGGGCATTCTGATTTTCCCCGTCAGACGCGCTGGTTTCCACCATCAGGGTCTGTTCCGCCGCCTGCGCCACACCCGCTGCAACCAGCATCGCAAGTAATGACAATTTCAGCACAGGTTGTGCCTTAGCAGCCGCGGCCCGCACGCGCATCGGTTCAAAAGACATAGCAATCCTTAGTTCTCATTTTCGTTTATCTGTCAGAGCACCCTGCCGGTCATATCAGACAGGCCTCCTGACGGGAATGGTGCGCAACATAGGCCGGGCAGCAGCGAGTTTTCACCCGGATATGTCTGCGACGGCGGCAGGCGCAGTTAAGAAAACAAATGAGAAATATACTCATTAAGATTACTATTGCAAGAAATTGTTACGGCTTCTGCCCGCTTCCTTTCCAGTAAAAAGGATGGATTTTCAGCAAGTAAGGTTGTTTATCGGTGGGTTATCTCGACAACCTGCGCGGTTACCGGGGTAACGTATTACAAAACGCGACAGAAACACGCTGGCTGGCCCCGGGAAAAGCAGGTGACCCATCAACGCTTTGCACACGCCCGATGCCATCGCGTGAGGATTAATCTGCCCGTTGCGTGGCGTGAGCGCTTTATAGACTTTAATGTCTGTTAAATATTCAATTTGCAGAAGATGAATTTTCTAAGCGGGTGATAACTCAATGAGTCTGATAATTACGCGGAACAGCGGATTTCGCGCCTCAATGCATATTTTAATTTCAAAAAAATTATCGTAGAATGCGCGCTTTAAAATTTTCATATCAGTAATAAGGGTTATATTCATGAGCGATGCACTAAAGGCATTGAATAATCTTCGTACACTGCGTGCTCAGACGCGTGATATTGAAGTAGCGGTATTAAATGAGATGCTGGAAAAGCTCGCTGTGGTAGTTGCAGAGCGCCGTGAAGAAGCTGAAGCAGATAATGCTGCTCAGCGTGAAAAAGAAGAAAAGCTGGCGTTATACAAAGAGATGCTGATGAATGACGGCATTGATATTAGTGAACTTGCGAAATTAAACCAGTCAGAAACTAAACCCAAGGCTAAACGCGCGCCGCGTCCGGCCAAGTATAAATATACCGATGAAGACGGTAATGAAAAGCAGTGGACGGGTCAGGGCCGTACGCCTTCTCCGATTAAAAGTGCTGTCGATGCAGGCGCATCACTGGACGATTTTTTAATCTGATCGGCTGACAGTAATATTTTCCAGCCTCATTTCCCCGGGGCTGGTTTCGCCACTCTCTCCTCTGTTTCTAATAGTTCTGAGCTGTTAAGTCGCTGCAGTTATTCACTTATCACAATACCATTGCGGGTATTGAGATATAGCTACACCTCTCTCTGCTGTTACCTTCTCCGGATAATGTGTGCTGCACGCCGCGCAGCGTAATCGTGAGCAAGGAACAGGCTATGTCGTCAGAGTTAACCCCGTTAAATGAACAGCTGATTGCTTTCCGTCAGGAGCTGCACCGCTTCCCTGAACTATCAAACCAGGAATTTGCCACCACCGCGCGAATTCGTCAGCAGCTTGAGGCGCAGAATATCCGCATTCTGCCGGTAGCGCTGACAACCGGACTGGTCGCCGAAGTGGGTCCCGAAAACGGTCCACTGGTAGTACTGCGGGGCGACATTGATGCATTGCCTGTAGAAGAGCAGTCCGGAGTAGAATTCAGTTCAGAGCATCCCGGAATTATGCACGCCTGCGGTCACGATTTTCACAGCGCGGCAATACTCGGCGCAGCGATTTTGCTGAAATCACGCGAAGCGCAGCTGGCAGGCCGGGTGCGCTTTATTTTTCAGGCTGCAGAAGAGACCGGTAAAGGCGCACCTGCGGTGCTTGCCAGCGGTGCCCTGCAGGATGCTTTTGCCATTTTTGGGATCCATAACGATCCCACTTTGCCGGCAGGCGTCGCCGGCAGCCGGGCGGGCGCGCTGACTGCCGCCGTTGACCGCTTTGTCCTGCATATCAGCGGCACCGGCAGCCATGCCGCACATCCGCATCAGGGTAACGATCCTGTTGTGATTGCCGCGCAGATTGTCTCTGCAGCCCAGACGCTGATCAGCCGTAATACCCCTTCAGCAGAGAATGCTGTGCTCTCAATTACGCAGCTCCACAGCGGCAGCGCGTGGAATGTTATCCCGGAAAGCGCGTGGCTGGAGGGCACCGTCCGTACCTTTTCTGCTGGCACACGCGAGCGTATTGAACAACGCTTCCGTGAACTGGTTAACGGTATCAGCGCTGCTTTTGCGGCCGAAATAACGATCAGCTGGCAGGCGGGGCCGCCCGCCGTGATAAATGATAAGCACTGGACTGCGTTTGCCCTGCATCAGGCCACGCTCAACGGGCTGGACGCGCGTGAAATTCCCGCCACACCGATTGGCGAAGATTTCTCTTATTATCAGCAATATATACCTGGCGCATTTATCATGATTGGTACCGGTGAAGCCTGGCCTCTGCATCACCCTGCGTTTCGCATCAATGATGATGTGCTGTTACCTGCAGCACGCTACCTTGCCGCGCTGGCCGATACGGCTTTTGCTCAGCGACCGGTTTAATACGCCATGCAATTTTTTCTGATGCACAGTCGTTGCCGGAAACATTAAGTTAAAAAATACCACAGGTAAAAAATGGCAGGTGTAATTATTAAGTCATTCAACGTGTTGAAAACAGCAGCAGCTATTTCCCGGATTAAAAAACGGTAAGCGTGAATAAAAACCCTCGGCGAATTAATCATTCACTGCTGACACGTTGCCACATCAGCTGTTATCTGTACCCGTTGATAAATAAACTTATTCTCCGAATAAAAGGTTTTTTGCGGCTAATAAAGCAAAGCATTCGCTGCCGCTTTGCTTTTTTTCCAGCAACTTCACAGAGTTGCTGAAACCCGGTGCCTGACTATAATTTCTTCAAACAACTTTTAAAAAGTTTTACCGCTGCCCTGACTTTGTGATGTAACCCGCCGGCAGCCTTTTTATTTATCCAGTCACAGCCCTGATAAATTTTAATTAAAGCTGGCCCTGTAATTTACTTTGCAGGGCTGCTGTTTTGTCCTGTTTTTCCAGGAGAATTCAATGTTGCCATTTTCCAGCTTCTGGCAGGCCGGGTTTGAGGGTGCCGACCATATTAATCCCGCCGGGATTACACTTGATATGAATGCAATTAATGCGCACGACGTGCATATTGCAACTGATTATGCCGCGCTTGCTGCATTTGATATCCGTTCAGTGCGTGAAAGCGTCGGCTGGCGGCTGGCTGAAGCCGATCCTCAGCGCACGTTTGCCCGGCTTACCCGCTGCATGCAGGCGGCAGAAGAACACAACATTCAGGTGAACTGGACGCTGAGCCACTATGGCTGGCCTGCCGATCTCACCCTGTTTTCACCTGAATTTGTGCCGCGGTTTGCGCAATTCTGCCATCAGGTTGCGACCTGGCTGACCGGGTTTTACCGCGACGATCCCCCGGTTTACTCACCGATTAACGAGCTCTCTTTTTTCGCCTGGGGCATTTCAGTGGGATTGTTTGGTGACAGCGCCCATAGCGACCCCGATGCCATCAAGCGTCAGCTGGTGCGGGCTGCCCTGGCGGGCTGCGATGCCATCCTGGCCGTCGACCCGCGCGCGCGCTTTCTGCACTGCGATCCCATCATTCACGTGGTGGCGGATGATGACAGCGACCACGCGCAGCAGCACGCCGCCGCCCTGACGGATGCGCAGTATCAGGCGTGGGACATGCTGGCAGGGCTGCGTGAACCGGAGCTGGGCGGGTCACCGCGCTATCTGGATCTGATCGGAGCCAACTATTACCACGGTAATCAGTGGCTGGCGCAGACCGGCCAGCGGCTGGAGTGGCATCTGGATGATGCGCGGCGTAGTCCGTTATCCGACATGCTTGCCCGCCTCACGGCGCGCTATCAGCGCCCCCTGTTGCTGGCGGAAACCAGCCATGTCGGGAGCGGCCGCGCGGCGTGGCTGACCCATATCACCGGCCAGATCGCACAGGCGCAGCTGGCGGGCTGTGACATTCGCGGTATCTGTCTCTATCCCATTATTGATCGGCCTCTCTGGGAAAACATTACGCACTGGCCGCATAGCGGCCTGTGGGATGTCGATCCGCAGAAAGTCCGCTTACTTAACCACACTTACGCTGCCGCGCTGCGGCAATCACAACGCGCACTCGCGCGTTTTCAGGGGTTTCTCACACCGGCCGCTGGGCCAAAGGAGTTCGTCATGAATCAATCTGTACTGGTGGTATTTAGTCATCTGCGCTGGGGGTTTGTGTTTCAGCGGCCGCAGCATGTGCTCTCACGCCTTGCACAGCACCACCGGATTATTTTTATCGAAGAGCCGGTTTATCAGGGAGGTGAAGCCGGATTACGCACCTCGCAGCCTGCGGCTAATGTCACCGTGGTCGAGCCGCATACGCCGATACACGCCCCCGGTTTTCATGACGACCAGATTGCGTTACTGCAGCCGCTGCTCAGCAATCTGCTGGAGCCTGCCGCAGAACCGCTGGTGTGGTTCTACACGCCCATGGCGCTGCCGCTGCTTAGCGCGTTTAACAGCCGCGGGATCATTTATGACTGCATGGATGAGCTGTCCGCTTTTGATCAGGCGCCGCGTCAGCTGCAGCAGCGCGAATCAGCCCTTCTGAGCCGCGCCGACCTGGTTTTCACCGGCGGACGCAGCCTGTATGAAGCAAAAAAAGATCGTCATCCGCGCGTTCACTGTTTTCCCAGCAGCGTGGATGCCGGGCATTTTGCGCAGGCGCTCGATCGCAGCAACGGCCATCCGCTACAGCAGTTTCTGCCTAAACCGCGTCTCGGTTATTACGGCGTCATTGACGAGCGCATGGATCTGCCGCTGGTCACCGCCCTGGCTGACGCACACCCTGACTGGCAGATCATCATGGTGGGGCCGGTGGTAAAGATCGATCCTGCGACGCTGCCGCAGCGTAAAAATCTGCACTGGTTCGGCCAGCAGTCTTATGCCGCTCTGCCGCAGTTTCTGGCCGGCTGGGATGTCTGTCTGATGCCGTTCGCGCTGAACGCGTCAACGCGCTATATCAGCCCGACGAAGGTACTGGAGTACATGGCGGCGCAGCTGCCGATTGTCAGTACTGCAATCGCTGATGTAGCCCGTCACTATGCGGACATTGTAACCATCGCAGATTCACCGGAAGCGTTTATTCAGGGCTGCGAACACGCCCTGCGTCTGACCGCTGAACGGCGTCATATGCAGGATGAAGCAATGGCTGCCATAGTGGCTGCAACGTCGTGGGATAATACAGTGGCGCAGATGCAGCAGCACCTTAGCGCCATCAAACGCCGGCCAGCGCAGCCAGCGGCTCAGCCCGCTGTACACGCTGAACGCACGCAGCCGGCCACGCTGCATCCGGTTGAATGCCTCATCCTCGGCGCAGGCCCTACCGGTCTCAGTGCCGGTTATCATTATGGCAAAGGTGCCGTCGTACTTGAGAAAAACGAATCACCGGGTGGCTGGTGCCGCTCAATAGAAGATAAAGGTTTTACCTTCGACTATGCCGGCCACATCATGTTCTCTAACGATCCCTACGTGCTGGAACTGTATGACCTGCTGCTGGGGGAAAATCAGCACTGGCAGATGCGTGAAGCCTGGGTCTACAGCCACGATGTCTATACGCGTTATCCGTTCCAGTCAGCGCTGCACGGCCTGCCTGCGGAGGTGATCGGTGAGTGTGTGCTGGGCGCAATTGAAGCGCGCTACGGCGCAGCTGAAAACGAGACCGCCGTGCTGCCTGCCGTGGACGCATCGCGCGACTGCTGCGCCGACGGAGTGATAGCCGATGAGAGCTGCATTACTGAACAGCATAACAACGAAGATTTTGAACACTTTATCTATCGCGTCTGGGGCAAAGGCATCGCCCGTCATTTTGCCGTTCCCTATAACCGTAAACTGTGGAAAACGCCGCTGGCCAGTATGGAGACCTCATGGCTGGGCGGTCGCGTACCGTTGCCCGATCTGGCGCAGATTGTTAGCGGTGCACTCGCGCCGCTGGATAAACCGGTTGGGCCTAACGCACGCTTCGGCTATCCGCTGCGCGGCGGTTTTCAGGCGCTGATGAACGGCTTTCTGCCCCATCTTACCTGTACGCTGGAAACCGGCACGGCGGTAGCAGAGATTCAGCCACAATCGCGCAGCGTCACGCTCAGCGATGGCCGGCATCTGCAGTATGACCAGCTTATCAGCACGCTGCCCCTGCCGGAACTGGTGCGCCTGATGGGCGCACGCGCGCCGCAGGCGGTACAGCAGGCGGCCTCTCAGCTGCGCCATACCTCAGTCTGCTGCGTTAACCTCGGCATCGGACGGCCGGCCATCAGTGAAAAGCACTGGATCTACTATCCGGGTGACACGCTGTTCCACCGTATTTTTCTGCAGGGTAACGCCAGCCCGCACTGTAACCCGCCGGGCGGATTTGGCCTGACCTGTGAAATTACCTGGCGTGACGACCAGCCATTGCCCTGTGAGGGTGAGGCGCTGATCCAGCGCTGCATCGATGACTGTATCCGGGTGGGCATTATTAATCAGGATGATGAGATCCTTACCAGCAGCATCGTGAATATGCCTTACGCCTATGTAGTTTATGACCATGCGCGCAGTGCCAATGTTGCGCTGATCCGCAGCTGGCTGGCTACGCAGAGTATTCATCTGGCCGGCCGTTACAGTGAATGGGAGTATTACAACTCCGATCACGCTTTTCTGGCGGGTAAGCGGGTGGCGGAGAGCGTAAAAGATCTGCTCAGTAATCGTAAAACCATCGCCTGATGCGGCACGCCAGGCCTGAAAGCCTGGCGTGCTTTACTGACGGGCCAGCCGCTTGCGGATGGGCTCAAACTCTTTAGTGGCGCTGCGCGGCAGGGGATCAGGCAGGTTTTTTTCTGCCGCCTGCCAGTAGCGCCACGGGACCTTCTGACGTCCCAGTTCATAATCCATGCCGTCCCAGCTATCTTCACGAAAGCTATAGAACGCCCAGTGTGCGTGATAGCTGTCCAGCACCGTCAGAACATCCTCCAGGTACTGTGTACACCCGGCCAGCGTGCGCACGCAGCCCAATTCGCCGATCACCAGCTGCTGCTTACCGATCCCATTACGCGCGGCCCAGTTAAAGGGCCGGGCCAGATAGTCCGCGATGCGCGCTGCATCCCACTGCTGCATTCCGCCGCCAAACGGCACATAGCCCGGATAGGGCCAGGGTTGTTTACGCCGGGCGTTAGGCGCGCTGGTCGCAGCATAGGGTTCATACATGTGCACACTATAAAGTATGCGTTTATCGCTCAGCGCCCCAGGCCAGTAATCAAACGCATCAGCGGCCGCATACCAGCCGCTGTCGACCATAATGGGTGTGACCGCATCCACTTCACGGATAGCGGCAATTACCCTGGTATAGAACCCCGGCAGATCGCGGCTTCCGCCGCGCTGCTGCTGGTACCAGCGCGCCATAGCCTCGCTGCTGGCGTGTTCCGCAAGCCCGCCATTTTTTTCCGGCGCGGGTTCATTGATCAGGTTATAGGCCGCAATAGCCGGATGATCGCGCAGAGCGGCAGCCAGATCGTGCCAGTAGCGCACGCTGGTTTCCCACCAGACCGTATCCTGCCAGAGCCGATCGTCAAATTTGCCCCCATTATTCTGCGCCCAGCGCATGCCGGGCAGAGAGAGAGGCGTAATAACCACGTGCAGGCCCGCCGCCCAGGCGCGGTCAAGTGTGCGGATGAGCGTCTGCAGATCGCCGTCATCCAGCCCGCGATAATCGTCTGCGTTACCCAGTAAAAAGTCGCGCTGCTGCGTGGGCCATTTATCCCAGGAGAGCCGTACCCAGCTGGCACCATAGCCGCGCAGGGCTGTAAAATACGCGCTGTCCGGTGGCAGCCGGTTAAAGCTGTTAGCCCCCTGCCGGGGTGCTGACCAGAACGCCATCGCGTCTGCCGCCGTGGCGTTCCGACCGGACAGGATGAGTATCGAAAACAGAGTGATAATTGCTATACATGCACGCACAAAAACACCTTCTTTTTTGGCTGCATTTATAGCGATAAAACCGCGCTGGCTGGTGTTATTTTTTGTGAATGTTTCGCCTGCCAGACACTCACAATCCTTTCACGCCTGGCTGGTGCAACGTGTTCAGCCCGCCTCCGCTCAGACGCCTCTGCCGTGCAGTTAAACCTGCTCTGTTCTGGCCAGTGACAGCGTGTCATAGCCGGTTAACGGCTTGTCTGACTCTCCCTGCCCCGGCAGATCGGGGGCAATAATCCAGTAACGATCGGCAAGCGCTGCCTGCACAGGGTGCCTTGCCGCATTTATCTGCTGCGGCAGATGGCTTCTGTATCAGGCATTAAAATAAGGAAATGAACGATTCCAAAATTAGCAGACTCTTCTGTCATGCACAATTGCGTTTACTGAGGTTTAGCCGGCTGTGCCAGTGCATTGCACACCGGCACGCTGCAGGAAATCAGGCTTATACCTGTGCCGGCAGATCAGCCATATACATCAGTGGTGTGGCCGGCGTTTGAATACCCAAAAGGACCAGCTGTGGTAGAGCAGCGTCAGCGGCAGGAAAATCAGCATACCGGTCAGCACCATGCCCTGCGTTACCGGCGATGACGCTTCTTCCTGTATCTGCAGCTGAAACGGCAGTAGCCAGGGATAGAGCCCGAACGCCAGAGCAGTGACCACTGCGCCGATAAGCAGCAACGTTATCATCAGCAGTGCTACCATCGCTTCGCGCCAGAGTAATATGGCCTGAAGCACAATCAGAAGCGGGATAGCCATCAGGATCAGCTGGCCTGGTTCGCGCTGCCAGCTCAGCTGCCATAGCGTCGGCTCCAGCAATATGACTCCTGTCAGACAGATTACCGTGCAGGTCCATGCCAGCACGGCAAATGACCGGGCGCGTTCTCCTGCCGTCTCACCCAGACGCCAGCAAATCCAGCAGCAGCCCAGCAGCAAATCTACCGCCACCACGCCAGCACCACACAGCAGCGGTGCCAGTGAAAGATCGATGACAATTCCGGCGGGGGGACGCGAAACCAGGATTAGCCCGCTTATCCAGCCGGGCAGAAAGGCCGCCGCCAGCGAACTGATTATCATCAGACGATCGAGCCAGACGCGCCAGGCAGCGCTGACCTGCGCGCGATACGCCAGTGCCAGCGCACGCAGAAACAGTGCCAGTAGCAGCAGAAATACCGGCACCATCAGCGTCTGCAGCAGCAGGCTATAGAGCGCAGGAAAGAGGGCCAGCATGCCACCTGCCATCAGGACCAGCCAGGTTTCATTGGCATCCCAGAGCGGCAACAAACTGTGCGCCATCCACTGCCGCTGCTGTGGCGTATCAAACGCGTAAAACAGCATGCCCACGCCAAGATCGGTGCCATCCAGCGCCAGATACATCAGCAGCGAAAAGATCAGCACGGCTGCAGAAAGGTCGGCAAGCATCATTATCTCCTCAGGCCGGCGTTTCAACGCGCTCGGCCAGCACCTCTGGGTCATCAGACAGCGGGGCGTTAATCTGGCGCACTAAATAGATCAGACCAAGCGCAAAACCCAGCGTATAGACCAGCACGATCGCGACAAAAATCGCCAGCGTACTGCTGAGCGACAGCGGTGAAAGGCTATCAGCAGTGCGTATCACACCATAAACCGTCCAGGGTTGACGTCCCATTTCAGTGACCACCCATCCGGCCAGCAGCGCCATAAACCCGGCAGGCGACATCAGCGTCAGCAGACGCAACAGGCGCGGTGAATGGTATAAGCGGCCGCGCCAGCGCTGCAGGTTTGCCGTCAGACTGACCACCAGCATCAGCAGTCCACACCCCACCATCAGGCGAAACGCAAAAAATACCGGTAGCACCGGCGGCTGCGCTTCTGCCGGAAAATCACTCAGACTTCTAATGTGCCCGGTGAGATTGTGGCGCAGATAGAGCGAGCCGATTGCCGGGATCGCCAGTTCAGCGTGGTTGCGCTGCGCGTGCTGATCCGGGATGGCAAACAGCCGCAGCGGCTCTCCCTCACCTGGCGGCGGCGCGTGCCAGCTTCCCTCCATTGCCGCCAGCTTTGCCGGCTGCCAGGTGCGCGTATTCTCACCGTGTAAATCCCCCACCACAATCTGTGCCGGTAGCGCCAGCAGCGTTATCGTCAGCGCACTGCGCAGCATCAGACGACTTGCTGCTTCATCAGGCCGGCGACGTAAGCGCCACGCGGCTACGCCGCCGAGCAGAAAGCTGACGCTTATTATGGAGGCAAGCAGCATATGGGCAAAACGCCAGCCAAAAGAGGGAGCAGCGAGCAGGGTCCACGCGCTGTCGGGGAGCAGACGACCATCATCGGCCAGATGAAAGGCAGCGGGCGTCTGCATCCAGGAGTTAGCCGCGAGGATCCAGAACGCGCTCAGCACTGCGCCAAGTGCAACAAAGCAGGTCACGGTAAAATGAACGCCGGGCTTAACCCGATCAAAGCCAAACAGCATGACGCCGGTCAGGGCTGATTCAAGAAAAAACGCAATCAGCACTTCATAAAGCATCAGCGGGCCGAGCACGCCGCCCGCCCGCGACGCCAGTCCGGACCAGTGCGTACCAAACTGGAACTCCATCACCACGCCAGAGACCGTGCCGATAGCCACGGTCAGGGCAAATATTTTTATCCAGAACTGCAGCGCCTGCCGCGCCTCAGGACGTTTTCCCCACAGCCAGCGCGCTTCAAACCAGACCAGGAAGGGCGCTAGGCCCAGCGTCAGCGCCGCCAGCGTAATGTGCATGCCCATGGTCAGCGCAAACTGACCGCGGGCAATCAGCAGCACCCACTCCTGGCTACTCACGGGTCGGCTTACCGCTGTAGCGGGTAATCGGGGTCTCCTCTTCTTTCTGCATCTCGTGCGAAAAGGCCTCCAGTGCCGATAGCAGCGGGCGCACCCCCTGCCACAGCTTTTCATCATTCAGCAGTTTCATCACCCCTCTGATGCCGGGCGCCGCTTTCTCCTGCTGCACAGACTCCGTCGCCGGTTTCATCGCCACCAGGGCGTCACGCACCGCCAGCAGCACATGATTAAACCGCTCGGGCGGGATAGTACTCAGCATCATAAACAGCAGCGACATGTTCTGGATCGCGTTCTGAGTACCAGGACGATTCAGTCCCCCGGCGAGGATCTTGCCAATATCGTTGTTCGCTTTAACCACATCATTAGCGAGACGCAGAAAACCGTGCTGATGAAGATTTTCCAGCAGCGTGTTGAGCGACTCCTGCGCGGTGGGTTCTGTGCGCGCAGGTTCAGGCTGGTAGTCCAGCGGTTCGGCCATTAGCTTTTCTCCGGGTGCGAAACATGTTCAGGGGGTAAACGGTATTCCGGCTGCTGCCATTTCACCTCAATCGGCAGGTGATCAAGCGGCGTGCGCTGTCCGTGACGGAAGTTGTGCAGCGGCAATGGGTGCGGCTGGGGCTGACGCGCCAGCTTACGCAGGCTGACCGCAATCTCTTTATACGCCGGCGTATTGACATCCGGGTCATGATGATTGCCGGTGAGACCGTTGACGCCAGGTTTGCCGTAGTGAATCGGAATAAACAGCACATTGCCTGCTGCACGATCGGTAACAACCACCGGCACCTCCAGCACGCCGCGCCGTGAACGGATTTCAACCCAGTCCCCCTCCTGTAGCTGCCTTTCTTTCGCCAGCTGTGGTGAAATCTCCACAAACCAGTTAGGCGACAGCGACATGATGCGTCCACCCTGTCCTGTCTGATTTGTCGACTGAAAATGCTCCAGCATGCGGCCATTGTTTAGCAGCAGATCGTACTCTGTGTCTGGCTGCTCTGCCGGTGGCTGCCATTCAAGTGCATAGAGACGCGCTTTACCATCCGGAAACGCAAACGCGTCGGTGTAGAGCAGCGGCGTACTGCTGCCATCTGCTTTAACCGGCCAGAGCTGCGACTGCCAGCCCACCAGCTGTTCATAGCTGACGCCGGCAAACAGATCCGCAATGCCTGCTGCCTCAGCCATAATGGCGCCCGGATTCGGATAGTCCCAGCGATGACCAAGACGTGCCGCAAGGTCAGTCAGGATCTGCCAGTCGGGCCGGCTCTCACCCAGCGGAGCAAACGCCGGCGAGAAGTGCTGGATACGGCGCTCGGTATTAACGAAAGTGCCCTCTTTCTCCAGACTCGGGCAGCCGGGCAAGACCACATCGGCATAGCGCGCGGTTTTGCTCATGAAAATATCCTGCACTACCATAAAATCGAGCTGGCTGAATGCTTCATCCACTTTCGTGGAATTCGCATCTGAAAAAGCGGTATCTTCGCCGATAATGTACATGGCGCGCAGCCGCTTATCGTGAGCGTGCTCAATCATCAGGAAGTTATCCAGCCCTTCTTCATCAGAGAGCGCGTCCGGCGCAACCTGCCACGCCTGCGCCCACTTCTCCCGCACCGCATCGTCCGTTACGCTTTCGTAGCCGGGGTAAACATTGCTCAGACAGCCAAAGTCGCTGGCGCCCTGCACATTATTATGTCCGCGCATCGGATAGCCGCCGGTGCCAGGCCGGCCGTAGTTACCGGTGACCAGCAGCAGATTAGAGAGCGCCGTGCTGGCATCCGCACCGTGGCTGTGCTGCGTGATACCCATTGCCCAGAGAATACAGGCGCTGTTAGCCTGACCGATCATCTCTGCTGCCTCTGTCAGCGCGTCCACGCTCAGACCGGTTATTTCACTCGCCATGTCGAGCGTAAACGGCGCGAGCGAGGCGCGGTAAGCGTCAACATCATTTACCCGTTCAGCCAGAAATGCATCGTCCGCATAGTGATGATCGAACATGTATTTCGCCATCGCTGACGCCCATACCATATCGGTACCGGGCCGGATACGCAGATAACAGTCGGCGCGTTCCGCCATCTCATGTTTACGCGGATCCACTACCAGCAGCTTCTGTCCGCGATGTTTATGGCTCTGCTTGATATGTGAGGCGAATACCGGATGATTTTCTGCCAGATTACTGCCCACGGTAATGATGAGATCGGTCTGCTGGAGATCGCGCAGCGTACCGGCATCGCCGCCATAACCCACGGTACGGAATAGCCCCTGAGTAGCCGGGTTCTGACAGTAACGTGAAGAGTTATCGACATTGTTGGTGCCAAAAATCAGGCGCGCAATCTTTTGGGTCAGATAGGCTTCTTCATTGCTGGCTTTACTGGAGCCAATGAAACCAATCGCTGCGCCGCCATGCTGATGCGCAACGGCGCGCAGCCCTTCAGCTACCCGATTCAGTGCCTCTTCCCAGGTGGCAGGCCGGAATGCTCCATTTTCGCGAATAAGTGGCGTGGTCAGACGGTTCGGACTGTTAACAAAGTCCCAGCCAAACTTGCCTTTCACGCAGGTAGAGATGCCATTTACCGGCGCCTCAGCGACCGGCTGGACTTTCAGGATATGGCGATCGCGCGTCCAGACTTCAAAGCTGCAGCCAACGCCGCAGTAAGTACAGACCGTTTTGGTTTTTTTGATTTCAGTTTTGCGTAAAGCGTCATCGATCAGGGAAATGCCGGTTATCGGCTCCATGCCGATGCTTTTCTCCATTTTTTTGATGGCATCAATAAATGGTCGCTTCAGATCCTCATCCATGCGGGTAAACGGACCGGCATCGGGCTGCATGGTTTTCTCCAGCAGCGCATTGCAGGGACAAACAGTGACGCAGTGACCGCAGCTGACGCAGCTTGAGCCGGCAATCTCCGTCCCGCCATCCCACAATACGCGCGGGTGCTCTGCACTGTAGTCGATGGAAAGGGTCTCATTTACCTCTACGTTCTGGCACGCTTCCACGCAGCGGCCACAGAGAATGCACTGATCGGGATCGTAGGTATAAAACGGATTGCTGTGATCTTTGTTATAGGGTTTGCGTTCATAGGGATAGAACTGAATGGGCATGTGCATATCGGCTACCGCATTATGCAGCGTACAGTCGCCGGTATTGTGCTCACAAACGGTACAGTAGAGTTCATGACGATTCAGGATCCGATCCATGCCTTCCTGCTGTGCGGCAGCCAGTTCTGCACCTTCACTCACCACCTGTAAGCCTTCATATGTACGTAAGGTACAGCCACGTACCTGTTCTCCATCAGCTCTGACCCAGCAGACGTCACAGCTTTGCAGCGGCGGCAGCGCCGGGTGATAGCAGACATGCGGCAGTTTTTTTCCCTGCTGTTGCAGAAAATCGATCAGCGGTTGATCCGCTGCGCCACTCAGCCGTTCCCCGTTATAAATAATGGTACAGTGTGCTTCGCTCATTTTCGCCTCGTTGACGACAGTGCTCATTATGTTAATCCCGGCAAAAGCCCGGATATTTATTAGAATTATTCAATGAGCTTAGAGCTAAATTTCTGCTCTGCAATGTTACCGACTCGCTTATTTTATAAAAGTGGACTAAGAGGCAATAAATAATCATTACGTTAGTGAAATTGTAAGGAAAAATAACTTTCTCCGCTGCGTGGTTATTGCACAAATAAAATTCATTCGCGGTTTTTTACGTGACAAATATCACATCTCTGCCAGGCTTATTTCTACACGTTCACTGTACAAGGAGCCCGTTATGAATTCGTTCACTAACAAAACGCTAATCACCAATGAATATCCGCAGCCACCGTTCAACACGCCGTCGCAGGATTTTCCAGGCTTAGCCAGCAAGATGGATCCGCTTCCCGATCACGGTGAAAAAAGCTATCGCGGCTCAGGCCGTCTGACCGGACGTAAGGCGCTGATCACTGGCGGCGATTCAGGCATCGGCCGCGCCGTGGCTATCGCTTACGCTCGTGAAGGCGCAGACGTTGCCATTAACTATCTGCCAGCTGAAGAGTCAGATGCGCAGGAAGTGGTAAAGCTGATTGAAGCTGAAGGACGTAAAGCCATCGCTATTCCGGGCGATATCCGTTCAGAATCATTTTGTCAGCAGCTGGTAAAAGAAGCCGCTGAAAAACTGGATGGTCTGGATATTCTGGTTAATAACGCCGGACGCCAGCAATTTAATGAGTCAATCCGTACGCTCTCTACGGAAGATTTTGATGCAACCTTTAAGACCAACGTTTATGCGATGTTCTGGATCACTAAAGCCGCGCTGGAATATCTGCCACAGGGTGCGTCTATTATAAATACGTCTTCTGTTCAGGCGTATGAACCAAGCGCAATTCTGCTTGATTATGCGCAGACCAAGGCCTCCATTGCTGCCTTTACTAAAGCGCTGGCCAAACAGCTGGCGGAACAGAAAATCCGCGTTAACGCTGTCGCGCCCGGTCCTTACTGGACCCCGCTTCAGGCGTGTGGCGGTCAGCCTGAAGAGAAACTGCAGCAGTTTGGTTCCGGCGCACCGATGGGCCGTCCAGGCCAGCCGGTGGAAATCGCCCCGCTGTATGTGACATTTGCTGAAAATCTCAATGGCTTCACCTCAGGCCAGGTATGGTGCTCAGACGGCGGTACCGGCACGCTGTAATTGCACATTCTGCCCGATACCAGCGTGGCTGCCCCTGTGGCAGCCACGCTGT
This sequence comes from Pantoea sp. SIMBA_079, assembly GCF_046940275.1. Taxonomy (NCBI): domain Bacteria; kingdom Pseudomonadati; phylum Pseudomonadota; class Gammaproteobacteria; order Enterobacterales; family Erwiniaceae; genus Pantoea; species Pantoea sp. SIMBA_079. The sequence goes on from NZ_JAWRYR010000002.1 coordinate 371,115, forward strand.
CGTTTCAGCTGACAGGGAAGCATGATGAATAACCAGATTTTGCAGTCGCCGATGCGCGAAAAAGGGTTTGCGCGCCTCGGAGATTACGCGGCCATTGGTGAAGGCCGTTCCGTTGCGCTTATCGCACCGGATGGCGCTATCGACTGGTGGTGTGCACCTAATCTTGACTCCGCTCCGCTATTTGACCGCCTGCTCGATCCGGAGATTGGTGGCTTTTTCCAGATTGTGCCCGCTGCTCCTTTCCGCACCGAGCGCGCTTATCGTGCTGACAGCAACGTGCTGGAAACGACGTTTATTACCGCAGAGGGTTCAGTCCTGCTGACTGAATCATTAAACAGTACGCTGGCCGGTCGTCTGCCGTGGAGTGAGCTGGCGCGGCGCGTCGAAGGCGTTGAGGGTCACGTTGAGCTGACGCTGACGTTACGCTTTGGTACGCTGGCTGAAACCTGCTCGCCGTGGCGTGACTGCACTGAACAGGGCGACGTTTATCATATTGCTGATCTGATGGCGATGCTGCGCACCAGCGACGCGTGGCAAGTGACGGAACGGGGCGATGAACGTATCACCGCCACGCTTAAAACCTCGCCCGGCAGCCATGCGCTGGTTGCCCTGCTGGTCACCGAGCGCGAGCCGCTGGCGGTGCCGGATTTAAGCGCTATCGATACCCGTATAGAAACCAGCCACACTGCATGGTGCGACTGGACGCGCAGCCTGAGTTATCAGGGACGCTATGAACAGCACGTACGGCGTTCGGCGCTGTCGCTGAAATTCCTCTGGTACTCTCCCACCGGTGCCCTGGCGGCAGCAGCCACAACGTCCCTGCCGGAAGGTATCGGCGGCGAAAAAAATTATGACTATCGCTACGCATGGGTGCGCGACGCCTGCCTGATCATCAAATCCTTTGTTTTTCTGGGTGCGCTGGAAGATTGTAAGGCGGCGTTCTCATGGCTATCAAAAACGATTATTCGTCACGGTACCGCGCTGCGCGCCTGCTATACCCTTGAAGGGGATGAAGTCCCGGCTGAATCTTATCCGCCGCTGCGCGGTTACCACCATTCACAGCCGGTGCGCATCGGCAATAACGCGCACGATCAGCTCCAGCTCAGTATGTATGGCGACATGCTTGCCACCGCCGATCTGTTTATACAGGCTGGTCACGTGCTCGATCTCTCGACCTCGCGCATGCTGGGTGAGCTGGCAAACCACTGCGCTGATTCATGGCGTCAGAAAGATTGCGGGATCTGGGAGCTGCCCGATGAGCATCACTATACCCATTCCAAGATGGCCTGCTGGCTGGCGCTGGATCGTGCCGTAGCGCTGGCGAAAGCGAAACATATTGAGCCGACCTGGCTCGAGCGCTGGCAGCGCGAGCGCGATCGCATCAGTGAGTGGGTGGAGGCGCACTGCTGGAGCGAAACCAGACAGGCTTATCTGTTCTATCCCGACAGCGAAGATAAACTGGATGCGGCGCTGGCGCTGATGCACCGTTATGGCAACCAGGTTAACCCGGACCGCATGCGCGCCACCTATCGCGCGATCCGTCAGGATCTCGGACATAACAGCGCAATGGTGTATCGCTACTCCGGCGTGGAACAGGAAGAGAGCACCTTTATTGCCTGCTCTTTCTGGCTGGTAGAGGCGCTGGCCGCGGTGGGTGACGTCCCGCAGGCAGAGCAGGCGATGGAAGAGATCCTCGGCAAACTCTGCCAGCGTGGTAACGTCGAAACCTTTAATGAGATGTTTGATGTCCGCACGGATGAGTGGCGCGGCAACATGCCGCAGGGGCTCAGTCATCTGGCGCTGATCTGCGCGGCACAGTCGCTGACGGATCATGGCTGAAACACGGCCGGCGCTGCAGGCATGGGGGGAAACGGAGCCGCCCCCTCATGCTGCTTAGTGACTCAGGCTATACTGTACCGTGAGTTCACCCTTTTTCTCTTTCACTTTGCCAATCACAATGTCACCAATATCTCCGGTATGCAGCACATGCGTGCCGCCGCAGGCATAAGGGGTCAGTTCGCCCCAGCTCACCATTCGTTTACCCCCCTCTTCGCCCAGCAGGCGGGGATAGTTACCCGCCACCAGCGCCGCTGCGTGCTGCGTCAGCGCCTCTGCTGTGACCGGTTCAGCCTGCTCCAGCGCGGTAAACACAATGCGCCCTTCGCCCGGCCGGTGGTTTGCTTTATAGCCGCGCCAGCCAAACACCTCTCCGGCATAAGCAATCACATGCCCCGCTGAGTGATAACGTGAGTGCAGCGCCCGCAGTTCGCCATCCACCACCAGCTCCGCCTCGCCCGGCTCAACTGCCCGATCGGTATAGTGTGCAATATCATCGCCCTCCTGCAGTGCCTGCAGCATGGCTGCACCGGCAAGGGTGCCGCGATCGGAGGGCTGGCCGCCGCCCTGCGGGTGAAACAGCGTTTCAGTGAGGAGGATACGAAACCGGCCATCATCCTGAGGTTCACAGCACAATACCCGGGTGGTAAGCGTCAGCTGGTCGCTGGTGAAATAACGTTTGAGCGTCATAATGCGTCTGGTTCCTTACAGCAGAGAAAAGCGATCTCTCTTTTTTAACCTGGTTTGGGTGCAACAGGCGAAAAAAATCCGCAGCGCGAACGCTGCGGATGTGCTTAACGGCGATCAGTGCGCCTGATGTACACGCTGGCAGTTATCTGCGCCTGCGGCCACCGGATGCGCGTCAAGATCGGCGCGCGCCGCGCGAATTTTCTGTGTGTCCACGCCAAAGCGCCGATCGCGATCGTGCAGCAGCGCCGGGTTCATCTGTCCGTCGGCGGTGAATCCCATCATCAGCGCCGGTTCACCCAGCGGCAGCGTTTTGTCGCGGTCAGTATGCCAGGTATGCCAGGTTTTCCCGTAGGTATTTACAATTTTACCCATCAGCGCATGTTCAGCGGCATCCGGAATGCCCGGTGCAATCAGAGAGCCTGATTTCACTTCATAACGGTGGCTGTGCCAGTATTTCTTCTCACCCGCCGGAAGCTGCTTAAACAGCCGCTCGCTGATGATATATTCAACGCCCATCAGCTTGGCGTCTTTTTTGTTGCCGTCAAAAATTACCGCCTGCATCACATCATCGTTCAGAATAGTGACATAGTGATGCGCTTCCATCTGCCCCTGTTTATCGCCACAGTAGTAGTGGAATCCATCCAGATAGGTATTAATCGCATCAATCGGTGGACGGGATTGCAGTGCCGCCGCACCGCTCTCCAGCAGGGCTGTTTTACCCGCTACGGGCGCACCGGGCGCGTTGACCGGTGACGCACTGTTATTTGCGCCGCATCCTGACAGCAATAATACGGTGAATCCACTCAAAATAAGATTACGCATAGATCATCCTTTTATTCTTTGAGTGATAACCATAGTTAATATGAATCAGGATGCCAGCGCAGCGGCGGGAACAATTACGTCACTGAATTGCCCGATAAAAACAGAAGCCGTAACAGAGCTGTAATAAGAGATCCGTTTTACCGCGCTTTATGCGGTTAACTGCACGGGCGTGAACAATACTTATCACTCCTCTTCTTCTGCCATCAGCAGAATATCAGCGTAAACCGGAGTTTCATTTATGTCAGATTATCCCTCTGTTGCACTGCTCGGCCCTGGCGCTATCGGCACCACCATCGCTGCTGCCCTGTATGAAGCCGGGCGTCTGCCGCTGCTCTGTGGCCGTACGCCGCACGCCCACCTGACGCTGCGGCATGACGAAGGCGAAATCCGGGTGCCCGGCCCGGTACTGATCGATCCTGCCGCCATCAGCCGACCCGTTGCGCTGCTGTTTGTTGCGGTAAAAACCACCCAGGTAACGCAGAGCGCGGGCTGGCTGCAGAGGTTATGTGATGAGAATACCGTGGTGTGCGCGCTGCAAAATGGGATTGAGCAGCAGGCGCAGCTGCAGCCACTGGTATGCGGTGCTCAGGTTATGCCTTCGGTGGTCTGGTTTCCGGCGCAGCGCGAAGCGGACGCTTCTGTATGGCTGCGTGCCCGGCCACGCCTGACGCTGCCCGATACGCCAGCTGCAGCCAGCATCGCGGCTGCTTTGTCGGGTACGCGCTGCAGTACCGACCTCAGCGCTGATTTTCACTCAGTGGCGTGGCGCAAGCTGTTACAGAATGCGGTAGCGGGACTGATGGTGCTGACAAATCGCCGGGCAGGCATGTTTAGCCGCCATGACATTGCTGAACTGGCGCTGGCTTATCTCAATGAAGCATTGGGTGTGGCGCGCGCCTGCGGAGCAACCCTAAGTGACAGTGTCACGCATGATATTCTGGCGGGTTTGCAGAGCGCGCCTGCCGATCTCAGCACCTCTATTCTTGCCGATCGGCAAGCCGGACGCCCGCTGGAATGGGAGTGCCGCAACGGCGTAATACAGCGGTATGGACGCCGCAAAGGTGTGCCTACGCCGCTGAGTGACATTATTGTGCCACTGCTGGCGGCAGCAAGCGAAGGGCCAGGATAATTATCCTGACATTAGCTGACAGCAGTTGACGCAGCTGTCAATTAATGACGTTTTTTTGTCCACCGGTATATCACAGAGTAATATCTCTGGTTTACGATATTTCTGCCCAGACAGGCTCGGTGACCAGCATAATATCGCGTCTTATCTCTCTGTAATCTCAATTAACGCGATAACCTGTTATCCCGCCGTCGCGCTTTTTGACAGTTCTTTACTTCAGCGCTACGCTTATTGCCAGTGATATACATCACAAAGTTGCGTAAAGAAAAATTATCTCCTAAGGTGTCCGCCTTTCGGCCTCTTATAGCTTTCTTTTCCACCCTGCAATAACCGGCTGCGAAAGCTATAAGATCGCTTTTATTTCATTGTCAAAGGAAGCCTATGAGCACTGAAACAGTAAATAAACCCGATCTCACTGTTGATGATATTACCGTCATCGATAACAAACTGTTAAAACGCGCCGTTGGCGCTGCCGCTCTCGGTAATACCATGGAATGGTTCGATTTTGGGGTATACAGCTATCTGGCCGTGATTATTGGCCAGGTCTTCTTTCCTGATGCCAGTAACACCGCACAGCTCATCGCGTCATTTGGTACCTTTGCCGCTGCGTTTCTGGTACGTCCGATTGGCGGTATGGTGTTCGGGCCGCTGGGCGATCGCTTCGGCCGGCAGAAAGTTCTCGCCTTTACCATGGTGATGATGTCCATTGGCACGTTCTGCATTGGCCTGATCCCGAGCTATGCCAGTATCGGCATCGCGGCGCCGATTCTGCTGCTGGTGGCCCGTCTGGTTCAGGGGTTCTCAACCGGCGGTGAATATGGCGGTGCGGCGACTTTTATTGCCGAGTACTCAACCGACAAGCGACGCGGTTTTATGGGCAGCTTTCTGGAGTTCGGTACGCTGGCGGGCTATCTGCTGGGGGCCAGCCTGGTGACCGGGATGATTGCGTATCTGCCGCATGACGAGATGATGTCGTGGGGCTGGCGCATTCCGTTCTTTCTGGCTGCACCGCTCGGCCTGTTTGGTCTCTACATTCGCCTGAAACTGGAAGAGACGCCGGCATTTAAAGATCATATGGATCAGCGCGAAGAGATGGAGCATAACAAGCCGCCGCTGACGCTGTGGCAGATGCTGCGCACCCAGAGCAAACCGTTACTGAAATGTATCGGGCTGGTGCTGCTGTTCAACGTTTCCAACTATATGCTGACGGCGTATATGCCAAGTTACCTCACCGGTATCCTTGGTCTGAGCGAACTCTCCGGCCTGCTGCTGGTCATGGTTGTGATGTTTATCATGATGCCACTGACGCTGATGTGGGGTTACTTTACCGATCGTCTCGGCCGCAAACCTGTTATTGGCTTTGGCGCGCTGGGCCTGATTGTGCTGGCCATCCCTGCCTATATGCTGCTGGGCACCGGTAATATGTACTGGGTATTTGCCGGCCTGGCGATTCTGGGTCTGCTGCACACCTGCTTTAGCGGTACCATGCCTGCTACCCTGCCGGCGCTGTTTGTAACCGATATCCGTTACAGCGCGCTGGCGATCGGTTTCAATCTCTCCGTGTCACTGTTTGGTGGTACCACGCCGCTGATTACCGCCTGGCTGGTGGATACCACGCACAACAAAATGATGCCGGCCTACTATATGATGGGTGCCGGGGTTATCGGCCTGCTGACGGTACTGACGCTGAGCGAAACGGCGCGTAAGCCGCTGAAAGGATCCTCGCCTGCGGTTGCAACCAGAGCGGAAGCGCATCGCCTGATTGATAAGCTGCGCCGGCAGCGCAAACATAAAAAGCAGCAAAAACCTGCCTGATACGCTGGCCACCTTCGGGTGGCCTTTTTTTTGTCCGCTCTTCCGTGTGCCTCACAGACATCGCTTTGAGATGTATGCCTTAATGCCGCTCTGTTGCTTCCTCCATTTTATCTTTTATAAGGAAATGCTATGCCTGCAGCTGCACACATGGCGTCCGCACATCGACGTATCTTAATCGCCGGTTCGGTTGGCAATTTTATTGAATGGTATGAGTTTGCCGTTTATGGCTTTATGGCTTCAATTATTGCCAGACACTTTTTTCAGCTGCCGGATGAGAACGCAGACACCAGCGTGATCCTGACCTGGGCCGCCTTTGCCGTAGCGTTCTTTTTTCGTCCGCTCGGGGCGATTATTTTTGGCCGGCTTGGCGATCGTCACGGGCGTAAGCCGGTGCTTATTGGTGTACTGGTCATGATGACGCTGGTAACAACCGCTATCGGGCTGGTGCCGGACTATGCTGCTATCGGCATCGCCGCGCCATTACTGCTGACATTGCTGCGTATTCTGCAGGGCCTGTTTGCTGGCGGAGAGTATGGTGGCGCGGTGTCACTGATGACGGAAGCCGCACCGCCGGGCAAACGGGGGCTGTATGGTGCCTGGCAGTCGCTGACGGTGGCGTGTGGCCTGCTTGCAGGTGCCGCCACCGTCGCGTTACTCCCGCTGCTCATTGGCGAAGATGCGATGTTTGACTGGGGCTGGCGGCTGCCGTTTCTGCTGGCGCTGCCGCTGGGCGCTGTAGCGCTGTGGCTGCGGACCGGACTCGATGAATCACCGCAGTTCAGCGCTGTCCGTCAGCAGGCAGAGCCGGAACGCGCTTCTTTTATTGCCACGCTGCGCGCCATTACGCTTGCCATCAGCCGCCTGATGGTCTGGTCAGCCGCTGGCTACACCTATCTGGTGATCATGCCAACCTATCTGCAAATCACGCTGCATACCGGTTTTAATCAGGCGCTGCTTATTGCCGTGATCTCAAACCTCGGTTTTGCCGCCACGATTCTGCCCGCCGGCTGGCTGAGCGATCGCATTGGCAGGCGCACCATTATGCTCATTGCCACCTTTATGCTGCTGATCTTCGCCCTTCCTCTGCTTAGCTTGCTGCAAAATCCGGCCTCCGGATTGCTGACCAAAGCGCTGAGCGTCTTTGTAGCCGGTGCGCTGGTGGGGATGCTGGCCGGGCCGGGACCTGCCATGCTGGCAGAGATGTTTCCCACGCGGGTGCGTTATACCGGCCTGGGTTTTGCCTATGCCTTATCCAACGCCTTATTTTCCGGCTGCGCCGGCTTAATTATTTCGGGTCTGATTAAACAGACCGGCAACCCGGATATTCCGGCGTGGTATGTAATGATGACCGCGCTGATTAGTTTTATCGCGCTGCTGAGTTTAAATAAAGACGATCACAGGCGCTCATTATAAGAGGGGCAAATCAGTACCAGCGTGAAAAATATCGAAGGAGCTGCGTTGGCAGACAGGAAATCAGGCAGGGCTGAAACAAAATATCCCGGCACGGGCGTGCCGGGAAGCTGAAACTTACCAGTGATATTTGTTGCTATCTTCCCAGTCTTTCAGCTCTTTTTCTGCCTGATCTTTACCGTAGCCATAACGTTCCTGAATGCGGCCCAGCAGCTGATCGCGTTTGCCATCGGCAACGTCCATATCGTCGTCAGTCAGCTGACCCCATTTCTCTTTCACTTTTCCTTTGAACTGCTTCCAGTTTCCACTGATGCGATCTTCGTTCATAAGTGCTCTCCTGTTTGACGGTGAAAGCCGTCTGGCTTTATTTGCGCATCGCTTACATGCGTAACCATAACCGTAGCCTATGACGGCAAAAAATAAATGTTCTGCCGCACAAATAGGAAAATTTACTTCTGCAGCGACTTTAAAGCGTGCCCGGCCTTATATTTCTAAATATAGGCTATGATTTTCAGGGTACTCAGCACTTTACCTGAGACCTTTCTTCATTACCGGGGTGATTAGTCTTTTATTTCATAGAGTAAATGATTTCGGGAATGCAAATCGCTTGATGTCGTCCATTGCCCCGCGCGGGGCTTAACGAGGCAATAGAATGGAATCCACAACGTTGGAAAAATCCTGGGGTGCTGAAATCCTTGCTGACGGCACCGTGCGTTTTCGTCTCTGGGCGCCCGGTCAGCAGCAGGTAGTCCTGCGCCTGAACGGCACTGATTATCCTATGCAGGCGGAAAAAGATGGCTGGTACTCTCTGTCGCAGACGGGAGTCAAGCCAGGTGCAGAATATCACTATGTGCTGGCCGATGGCAGCGTGGTACCGGACCCGGCTGCGCGGGCGCAAAAAGCAGAGGTAAACGGCCCGTCACTGGTGATTGATCCGCAAAGCTACCGCTGGCAGCAGACTGAGTGGCGGGGCCGACCGTGGCACGAAACGGTGGTATATGAGCTGCATATCGGCACCTTTACGCCCGAAGGAACCTTCCGTGCAGCCATTGAAAAACTGCCGCTGCTGGCTGAGCTGGGGATCACCATGATTGAGGTGCTGCCGGTGTCGCAGTTTGGCGGTAATCGCGGCTGGGGGTATGACGGCGTCCTGCTCTATGCGCCACATACTGCTTACGGTAGCCCGGATGACTTCAAAGCGTTTGTTGATGCGGCCCATGCCCTTAATCTCTCCGTAGTGCTGGACATTGTGCTGAATCACTTTGGTCCTGAAGGCAACTATCTGCCGCTGCTGGCTCCGCAGTTTTTCCATGAAGAGCGCCAGACCCCCTGGGGTGCCGGGATCGCCTACGATGTGGATGCGGCTCGCCGCTACATCTCAGAGGCACCGCTCTACTGGCTGAAAGAGTATCACCTTGACGGTCTGCGTTTTGACGCCATCGATCAGATTGAAGACAGTTCAGATAAACATGTGCTGATTGATATTGCAGAGCGCATCCGCCGTGAAATCCCGGATCGTCCGGCACACCTCACTACAGAAGACTCGCGTAACGTGATTTTCCTGCATCCGCGCGATGAACAGGGCAATACTCCGCTCTTCAGCGGGGAATGGAACGACGATTTTCACAACGCTATTCATGTGCTGGCAACCGGTGAAACTCACGCCTACTACCAGGATTTTGCCGATGCGCCGGAGAAAAAGGTGGCGCGTATTCTGACCGAAGGATTTGCCTATCAGGGCGAGGTTTCGGCCCAGAGCGGAGAGACGCGCGGCGTACCAAGCGCCGGTCAGCCCCCTGTGGCGTTTGTTGATTTTATCCAGAACCACGATCAGGTGGGCAACCGCGCACAGGGCGATCGCCTGATCTCTCTGGCCGGAGAGGCGCGCACCAAAGTGCTCTATTCGGCTCTGCTGCTGTCACCGCATATCCCGCTGCTGTTCATGGGCGAAGAGTATGGCGAAACCAATCCATTTCTGTTTTTTACCGACTTTCACGGCGATCTCGCGAAAGCGGTGCGTGAAGGACGCGCACGTGAGTTTACCGGCCATGCCGGACATGACGACGACGTGCCGGATCCCAACGCGGAGGAGACATTCCAGCGTTCAAAGCTGGACTGGACGAAAACCACCAGCAGCGAGGGGAAAGCCTGGCTGACGCTGACGCGCACGCTGCTCTCCCTGCGTCAGCAGCATCTGGTGCCGCTTTTGGCGACGGCAGGCGGTCATAGCGGTCAGGTGCTGGCGACCGGTGACGGCTACGTTGCCGTGCAGTGGCGTTTCCCGCAGGGCACGCTCTCTATGGCCTTTAATCTGGGCAACACCGCTCAGGCACTTCCTGATATGCCAGGCGACACCCTGTTTGCCTGGCCGCAGGAGCACCACGAACTCGCACAAAACGCCATCATTGTCCGTCTGGCACCAGGAGCAGCAGCATGACTATCCCGACCTCCACTTATCGCATTCAGTTTCGCAACGGCATGACGTTTGATCGTGCAACGGAACTGGTGCCTTACCTGCAGAAGCTGGGTATCAGCCATCTGTATGCTTCCCCTATTTTTACCGCGACGAAAGAATCAACGCACGGGTACGACGTAACCGACGCCAACGAAATTGATCCGGCTATCGGCGGCAGAGCGGGCTTTGATCGACTAAGTGCTGCGCTGCAGAGCGCCGGCATGGAGCTGATCCTCGATATTGTGCCTAACCATATGGCGGCTTCGCTGGAGAATGCCTGGTGGCGCGATGTGATTGAACATGGACAGGAGAGCCAGTACGCGCGCTATTTTGATATTGACTGGTCGCGCAAGCTGACGCTGCCGTTCCTCGGTGATGATTTTGACCGGGTGCTGGAAAAAGGTGATATCACGATTAAAGCCGATCCGCAGAGCGGTAAACCGGCGCTGGCGTATTTCGACAGCTACTATCCCCTGACGCCTGCGAGCTGGCAGGGGCGTGAAGCAGAGCTGCTGGCGCTGACGGATCCCGCCGCCATTGCTCAGCTGCACGAGGAGCAGCCGTGGCAGCTCATGAACTGGCGTGAAGCGCGCAGCGCACTCTCCTACCGCCGCTTTTTCGAGATCACCGGTCTGGCAGGCGTGCGCGTTGAAGACCCGGTGGTCTTTGAAGATTCACACCGGCTTATCCTGTCGCTGGTGCGCAGCGGCGCGGTCAGCGGTCTGCGTGTCGATCACGTGGATGGCCTCGCCGATCCACTGGGTTATCTGCAGCAGCTCCGCACGGCTGCCGGCGACGAATGCTACATCACCGTAGAAAAGATCCTTGCCGACGGCGAACAGCTGCCGGAAGAGTGGCCCATCTCCGGTACAACCGGTTATGAGTTTATTGCGGCGCTGTCACACGTCCTGATTGATGATACGCACATCGATACCCTTCGTCTGGCCTATGAGTCAGCCACGCGCGAGCGCAATGATGTTGAAGCCGGCCTGCGCGCGGCACGCGAGCTAATGGTGGACCGTAACTTTGCGGGCGAATTCAGCCGGCTGCTCTCGCTGGCAACCGATGCCGCCGGGCTGGAGCACCGCAATTTTGGTGAAGCGGAGCTGCACGTGGCGCTGCGCGAGCTGCTTATCGCCTTCCCGGTCTACCGCACTTATGGTCAGGCAGCAGGTATGCCGCTGGCGGGCGAAGAGCGTCTGCTGAGCGTGCTTGAGGGCGTAAAGCATAGCGCGTCCCCTGCTACCCTGAGTTTCCTGCAGGCGCTGCTGCTGGGTGCGGTCAGCGAAGAGGGTGAAGCGCTGGCGGCAGAGTTCCGCGCCCGCTTCCAGCAGCTCACCGGACCGCTGATGGCGAAATCGGTTGAAGATACGCTGTTTTTCCGTAATCACGTGGCGCTTGCGATTAATGAAGTGGGCGCAGAACCGCTGCCGCATGCCTTTTCACTGGCGCATTTTCATCAGGAGATGCAGACCCGTCTGCAGCACCAGCCTGATGCTATCTCAAGCACCTCGACGCACGATACTAAGCGTGGCGAGGATGCGCGCGCGCGTCTCTATACCCTGAGCGAAGCGCCTGATGAGTGGGCAGAGAACGTAACGCGCTGGCAGCAGCTCAATCAGGACCACGTACAGCAGCTGGCAGACGGTCCGGCCCCGGAGCCTGCCGTTGAGTGGATGCTCTATCAGGCGCTGGCCGGTGTCTGGCCTGCGACGCTGCAGCCGGACGATCGCGCTGGTCTTGACGCGCTGTGCGAACGTTTTATTCCGTTTGTGGAAAAGGCGCTGCGCGAAGCGAAGCTGCGCACCGACTGGGCAGACAGTAATGAAGCCTATGAAAACGCCGTACTGGATTACGTGCGTCATCTGTTCGCTGCAGAAAACGCTGCATTTCTCACGGATTTTGCCCAGGCGCTGCAGCCGTTTATCCGCGCCGGTCTGGTGAACAGCTTTACCCAGACGGTGATCAAACTCACGGCACCCGGCGTGCCTGATATCTATCAGGGCTGCGAAGCGCTGGATTTCAGCCTGGTCGATCCGGATAACCGCCGCGAACCCGATTTTGAAACGCTGGTCAGCCAGCTTGATGCGGACGCCTTCCCTGACTTTATCAGTCAGCAGGGCTGGCTGAGCGGCAGCCTGAAACAGCAGGTGGTTATGCGCCTGCTTCATCTGCGCCGCGACCACGCTGCGCTCTTTCGTTTTGGCGACTATGAAGCGCTGCAGGCCAGCGGTGAACATGCAGAAAAAGTGGTGGCCTATGCCCGTCAGTCTGAAACAGGTGCACTGATTGTAATTGCTCCGCGCCTGATCTTTGCTGATGCCCAGTGGGCAGACGTCTCGGTTGCGCTGAGTGAAACGCTGGCGCACCGCAAGTGGCTAAACGTTCTGAATGGAGAAACCTACGCTATCACCGACAGCATCGCGCTGGAAAACCTGAACTACAGCGCACCGCTGGTCCTGCTCAGCAGCTAACCCTGACTGATGGAACTGAAGTTATGCCTGCATATCTGTTCACTGAATGGAGAGGATTAAATGTCAAACGGTAAGCCTGTTGAGATTACGGCTGGTACAGGGTACCAGCTCGGCGCTAACTTTGATGGGGAAGGCGTTAACTTCGCCCTGTTCTCCGCACATGCTGAGCGGGTTGAACTCTGCCTGTATGATCCGAGCGGTCAGCATGAGATTGCCCGCTTTGATCTGCCGGAATATACGCATGAAGTATGGCACGGCTATGTGCCAGGCCTGCAGCCGGGTGCGCTGTATGGCTATCGCGTGCACGGACCTTATGATCCGGAAAACGGTCATCGCTTTAACCCGAATAAACTGCTGATCGATCCGTATGCGCGGGAACTGCAGGGCGATATCGACTGGAACGAAGCGCATTTTGCTTACGAACTGTTGCATGAAGATAAAGATCTAACGTTTGACAGCCGCGACAGCGGTCCGTTTACGCCTAAATGCCGGGTGGTAAACCCGAATGAGTTTGACTGGCAGGATCAGAACCGGCCTTCCATTCCCTGGTCTCAGACGCTGATCTATGAAACCCACGTTAAGGGCTTCACACAGCTCAACCCGCTAATCCCGGAAAACATGCGCGGCACCTACGATGGCATGGGTAATAAAGCCACGGTGGATTACATCAAAAGCCTGGGTATCACGTCAGTAGAACTGCTGCCGGTACACTGGTTCCCGGACGATCAGCATCTGCTGGACAGAGGCCTGAAAAACTTCTGGGGCTACAATTCGCTGGCGTTTTTTGCACCCGCTACACGTTATTTTGGTCCGCGCGGCATTCAGGGCTTTCGCGATATGGTGCGCAGCTTCCATGATGCCGGCATCGAAGTGATCCTTGATGTGGTCTACAACCATACCGCTGAAGGTAACGAGCTTGGCCCGACGCTCTCCTTTAAGGGTATCGATAACTTCTCTTACTATCGCACCCTGCCGGACCAGCATCGTTACTATATTAATGACACCGGTACCGGAAACACGGTAAATACCTCGCATCCGCGGGTACTGCAGCTGGTGACTGACTCGCTGCGTTACTGGGCGGAGTCGATGCATATTGACGGTTTCCGTTTCGATCTCGGCACCATCCTGGGCCGCGAGCCGGAGGGCTTCGATCAGCGCGGTGGTTTCTTTGATGCGGTGACGCAGGACCCGGTGCTGTCTAAACTCAAGCTGATCGGTGAGCCGTGGGATATCGGTCCCGGTGGCTATCAGGTTGGCGGCTTCCCGCCGGGCTGGGCAGAGTGGAACGACAAATATCGCGATACGGTGCGTGAATACTGGAAAGGCGACAACGTCTCTACCGATTTCGCCGCACGCCTGCTCGGCTCCGGCGATCTTTACGATCAGCGCGGTCGTCGCCCGTGGGCCAGCGTCAACTTCATCACCGCCCATGACGGCTTTACGCTGAATGACCTGGTTTCCTACAACGAGAAACACAATGACGACAACGGCGAGGATAATAACGACGGTCATAACGATAACCGCTCTTATAACTACGGTGCTGAAGGCGTAACCGAAGATGAGGGAATTATCGCGGTGCGCGAGCGTCAGAAACGTAACTTCCTCGCCACGCTGCTGTTCTCTCACGGTACGCCGATGCTGCTGGCGGGCGATGAGTTTGGCCGCAGTCAGATGGGCAATAATAATGGCTACTGCCAGGATAGCGATATCTCCTGGCTGCACTGGGAAAACCTGCCGCCGTCGGCTGATGCGCTGCGTGAATTTACCAGACGCGTTATTGCCCTGCGTGCTAAGCAGCCGCTGCTGCGCCGTGAAAGCTGGCGCGACGGTATGGACATCAAATGGTTTAACGCCGGCGGTGGTTTTCAGCAGTCGGAGCAGTGGGAGGAAGGCTCCACGCTGGGCGTCTACATCGGCCGTCCTGATTTGCAGCCGGAAGACGGTATCTGGCATGACGTGCTGATGCTGTTTAACCCGTTTGAAGGTAACGTACCGTTCCGCATTCCGCAGTTTGGTGAAGGCGGCTGGGTACTGGAGCTGACCACTTCTGAGACCGCCAACGAAGGGCTGGTCATCACTCAGGAGCAGGATTTCGAACTGGAAGGCCGTAGTCTGGCACTGTTCCGTCGTCCGTAATGCACTTTCCGCGGAGCTGATCGTCAGCTCCGCGCTTTTACCTGCCTGTTGTGATCCCTGTTCACACCGTCACGAAAAAACGCTTAACTATTTTATCCTGCTGCCGATGAACCTTCATCGACCCTGTGCTTTGTAGGCCTTTCCGCCGGGGTGTATGCTATCAAGGATAATAATATGACCATCTCGCAACGCCTGTTGCTTACCTTCTCTATGCTGTTCGGCGCGATTATATTACAGGCTACTCTGGCCATCTCGCTGCTCTCCGGCTTTCAGGATCGCTTTGAATTCGTGCAGGACAATGCCATCCCTTCGATAAAAAATCTCAGTGAGCTGGTGGATCAGAGCAACCAGCTGGCGCTGCTGCTGTATAAACATCAGTCTCAGCCTGATGAGCGCGCACAGCCGGCAGTGGAAAGCAGCATTCATAAACAGCTCGGGCTGCTGAAAACGCAAACCGATGATTATCTGGCGCATGACATATCGGGCGAAGAGGATAAGCGTCTCACCGAAGTCGCTTATGCCAGCCTGCAGCGTGTAAACGAGAGTCTGCCCGCCTTTCTCAGCGCGTCACGTCAGCATCAGAATACGGTCAGCCTGGCGTTGATTGAGGGCGAACAGGGGATTGGTGCCGCTATCCGGCAGCTTATCAGCGGCTATCAGCAGCAGCTGGAACTGAACATCAGTATCAGCAACGCGCTGCGCGCCGCCAACCGCACAACGTTCCATCATGTCCTGTGGGCCACCCTCGCTGGCGTGATTGCAACGGTCATTGTCTTTGGTATTTTCGCTACCCTGACAGTCCTGCGCATTCGTCGCAGCCTGAGCAACGCGGGCCGGATTATGCTGCGCGCCAGTGACACGCTCGACCTGACGCTGAGCGCTGACGCCACGCGCCGCGATGAAGTGGGGAATATGGCCCAGGCGTTCAACACCCTGATAGGTAACGTGGCAACCTCGCTGGCAGCCGTGCAGTACGCCTCACGTTCAGTCAGCGGAGCCGCGGCAGAAATCAGCGCCGGTAATCAGGATCTCTCGGCGCGTTCAGAAGAGCAGGCGGCCTCGCTGGAGCAGACCGCAGCCAGCATGACCGAGCTGGGGGAAACCGTACGTCAGACGGCCGACAATACCCGTCAGGCCAGCAGCCTGTCAGAACATGCCAGTACGCTGTCAGAGCAAAGCAGCCAGTCACTCAGCACCATGCTGACCACCATGGATGATATCCGCAGCAGCTCACGTAAAGTCACCGATATTGTCTCGCTGATTGAAGGAATTGCTTTTCAGACAAATATTCTGGCGCTGAACGCAGCTGTCGAAGCCGCACGCGCCGGCGAACATGGCAAAGGCTTTGCTGTTGTGGCAGGCGAAGTACGTAACCTGTCGCAGCGCTCAACCTCTGCGGCACGGGAAATTAAAGTGCTGATTGATGACGCGCATCGTCTGACTGAGGCCGGCGCCACACAGGCCAGCCACGTCAGCCAGAATATGCAGGTAATGAACGAGACCATTCATCAGGTCAGTACCCTGATGAGCGAGATTGCCGCCGCCGCCGTTGAGCAGAGTCAGGGCATCATGCAGGTTCAGCAGGCTGTCAATCAGATGGATGACGTGACGCAGCAGAACGCGGCGCTGGTAGAGCAGGCTTCTGCCGCCTCGCAGTCGCTGCAGGATCAGGCGGAGATGCTCAGCCAGCTGGCGGCGAAGTTTGTTCTTGCCGCCGCGCCCGAAATCACGCCGGTTTCGCCCGTCACCCCGGCATTTGCATTCTCGTAATGGATCGTTTCGGACAAAGAATAATCTTAAAGTTAGCTTAAGACTTAAGCAGTAATCTGTTCAGCGCGCACTGTACACAGGATGCATGCGCGCATGAAGATGGTAAATACTGGAATAGTTAACCCGCCTCGTGCGGGTTCTTTTTAAGTCAAATCCGCGCTTATCCCGGGTAAAGTCACCAGGCTTTATTGTCCATTAGTACCAGTAAAAACCAGAGGTAGCGATAACAGCTGTAATCATCACGCCCCCGCTCTTGTTTTACCTTCAAAAACAGTACCTTTACGCATCGAAGAGATAGCCTATGCTGGCTGCATAATAAAATTCCACGTCAGAGGGAGCTGTTATGTTTATTGTGCCCGTACCCTGTACTACAGAAGCCCTGCCGGTTCATCATGAAGTCATTGATACCGTTAACCTGAACGGCATACGCTGCCACGTTATTTATAACAGTATGGCCCCTGGTGCCAGCGTGATTAAGATGGACAGCGAGCAGGCAGAACACGAGACGCGCTACCGTACCCTGGCAGCGCTGGAGCTTGAGCGCGTGGGCGGAATTAACACCGTGCTTCGCATCAAGTCGTTTTGGGCTGAGCCGGACGACGCGCTATCAGGCGTCGGCTTTGTTGAGCCGTGTTGTCTGGCAACGGCACTTTATAAGGCACTTGCGACAAAGAAACGGATCACGCTGGTAGGCTTATAGGCAGATAGCTTATGCTGAATTAGCCCGTCAGGCGCGGGTAATAAGGAGCGACTTATGACCCTGATCCCCTTCTCCTACAGTCCCGATACGATAGCGCGCTGTTTTAAACGGGTTGCCTCGTTTAACGCAGCCGGCACGCCCTGCCATGTTATTTATGATGTAAGAACACGACGCATTGCGCTAATGGAAGCCAGAACGTCAAATGTTGAAGGGTTTATGCGGCATAAGGTTATCGCAACGGTGCAGGTAGAGCGCATAAGAGACCAGAATGATCGGTATCACGTAACATCGTTCTGGACTCATCCGGCACAGCCTGAAAGCCTGAAAGCGGCCTTTCGCGCTGCGCTTGGTGATATTGAGGAATTTAAGCTGGTGTGGATATAACGCAAAAGCGCCCGCAGAATGCGGGCTCTCCAAATCAGTCGGTATGAGCGGATGCAGCTTCCAGCGCATTGACTTTTTCCAGATAAGAATCAGCCTCGGCCTTATCCATAATCACCTGTGCACAGGCTATACAATGGCTGCCTTTTACATCAGGTACGATATCATCCGGATTACCCGTATTAAGCGGTACGTCTCGCGTGTCGTAAACAAAAGCTTCAGATCCACATGCCGGACATTTCATGTCATGACTCCCTTTTTAAACCGGTGAGATAAGCATAGCCGACAGAGATGAACCCGGCTGGCAACCGCTGACCAGATTATGCGGCATTAGCATCAACACTGTGTGACAGAGCCATAAAATTACGTAATTTCAGAAATTTCATACTCCCGTGTAATTGCCTGCGTCTCCCTGCCCCAGCGTGACGCACGGGTTCTGATCTGATGAGCATCAAATGCAGCCTGACTTGTAAACCGCTCTTCAACATTCCAGATGTGCGGGTCGGCCGTTTCTGTGACCTCAAAAGAGACGCACCCGGTTTCCTGTCGCGTCAGTTCCTGATGTTCAGGCAGGTACTGGCGAACCTGCGCTATCTCTTCCGCATTTTTGCATACCAGACGTCCGGTGAGCTTAATCATCATTACCTCGCCTCTTTTCATTACGTTTTGACTGTGTCGGTCAGAAGACCTTACAGGCATCCAGCGTGCAAAGCCGCTGTTTTGCCGCTTTTTTTAATAAAAAAGAACAGCAACCTGCCGACCAGCAGATACCCTGGTCTGCATATGATTCGTTCAGTTTATGCAACAGTTTGTCGCCCGGGAGGCTGTTTATCCCTGTGCTGCGCACGGATAGAGTGTGTGGTGTCAGCACACGGCCTCAGAGGCCCGATACAACTCAGGAGCAGCAAAATGAACATTGCATTGATTGGCGCATCCGGACAGGCGGGTTCACGCATCCTTAATGAACTGATCGCACGCGGCCACACCGTAACGGCTATCGCGCGCAACGCAGACAAGATTGCCCCGGCAAAAGGCGTTATCCCGGCCACTGGTGATATCGATGATCCGGATACCCTGGCTGGTGTGCTTGCCGGACACGATGTCGCGATCAGCTCGGTGCACTTCTCCGCCAGCGATCCCGATAAACTGATTAACGCGGTAAAAGCGTCAGGTGTAAAACGTTATTACGTGGTTGGCGGCGCAGGCAGCCTGGAAGTTGCACCGGGCGTGAAAGTGATCGATACCCCGACCTTTCCGGAGATCTACAAAACGGAAGCAGAGGCAGGCGTACGCTTTCTGGAGAAGCTCCGCACACAGCATGATCTTACCTGGACTTTTCTTTCACCTTCAGCGCTGTTCACGGCTGGCGAACGCACCGGCAGATTTCGTCTGGGTAAAGATACGCTGCTGACCAATGAGCAGGGCAGCAGCATTTCGTTTGAAGATTATGCCGTTGCGATGGCTGATGAGATTGAAACACCGGCGCACGTTAATCAGCGTTTTACCGTGGGTTATTAATAGCCGCTCAAAAAACAAACGCACCTCAGGGCAGCCTGAGGTGCTTTACCAGATAGTCAATCAGCACGCGCTGCGCCTGCGGCATCTTTTTCTGCGTCAGATAAACGGCACTGACTGTCAGCCGATCGGGTTCATATTCCGGCAGCAGTCTGAGTAGCCTGCCCGCTGCAATCTCTTCCTGCACCGCAAACAGCGGGAGCACAGCCACTCCGCCTCCCATTTTTACCGCTTTCAGCAATATCGCTGCTTCATTGGTGCTGATACTGCCTGTTACGGGCAAATCGATCACCTCATTTTCATGATGAAACCGCCATGCATGACCAAAATAGGTGTAGGTCAGACAGTTATGATCCTGCAACTCGCGCAGGCTGCCGGGCGTGCCATGCTTATCCAGATAGGTTTTACTGGCGCACAGTACCGAAGAGCAATACCCAAGGTGTCGGGCGTAAAGCGTTGGGGCAAGCGTGCCGGCGATACGGATAGCGAGATCGATACCCTCCTCTGCCAGATCGAGTGTCCTGCCCACAATCTGTAAATCAACCTGTATTTCCGGGTAAATCTGCAGAAAATCGATCAGCATGCCCGTCAGGCAACACTCGGCTAACAGGGCGTCAGCGGTAACTTTCAGTTTGCCTCCCGGAACGGCACTAATACCCGGGCCCATCGCTGTCAGTGCGTCTGCCAGCGTCCTGATTTCCTGACACAGCAGCAGCGCCTGCTCGCCGGCGACGGTCAGGCTGAGTTTACGCGTTGTCCGGTGCATCAGGCGCGAACCTGTCCACTCCTCCATGAGCGTAATGTAGCGTGATGCCATGGCCCGTGACAGGCCCAGATGCTCTGCTGCTGCCGTAATGCTCCCGCGCTTTGCCGTCTCAGCAAATACAATAAGCGCTGTGATTCTGTCCATTCACTCACCTCATGCAACACTGCGCCTGAAGTATGCCTGTTTTCAGAGTGTACCGTCTGATTATCATTAACCAGCTATGATCCACGCAGGATGTTGATGATATCATCGCAGAATGTGTTCAGATCTGAGGGAACCAGCATGACCGTTTTTTATCAATTTTCGGCCACCCGCCTGCAGGGGCAGCCGGTTTCAATGGCTGACTACGCGGGCAAGCTGGTTCTGGTAGTGAATACCGCCAGCCACTGCGGATTTACGCGCCAGTATGCCGGTCTTGAAGCACTCTGGCGACAATATGCGGCGCAGGGGCTGGTGATACTGGGGTTTCCCTGTAACCAGTTTGGTAAGCAGGAGCCCGGCAGTGCCGATGACATCGCGCAGACCTGCCATATCAATTACGGGGTAAGCTTCCCGATGTTTGAAAAAATTGATGTTAACGGAGCCGCAGCCCATCCGCTGTTTCAGTATCTGAAAACGGAATTGCCCGGCATGCCGGGCGGACGAATCAAATGGAATTTTACCAAATTTCTTATCGGCCGTGACGGCCAGCCACTCAGACGTTTTGCCCCCATCACCCCACCGGCGAAGATGGAGGCGGCCATCCTTGCGGCTTTGTAAAACAACGCGGCTGCTTATTCAGCCCGTCACACTCATTAGTCTGATTTGCGTAACCGCAGGTATTTCATTTTGTGATTTTCTGTCTTCTTTGCCAGATAACGTACACGGAAAATATCATGGCGGGTGATCACGCCTGTTACCTGTCCGGTCTCCGCGACTGTGACCACGACCATTCCCGTTTCCTCATTGAAAAAATGGTCGGCAATCTGACTGCATAAGGTGTCAGAATGAGCGCTGATTTGCGGCTTTTCGCCCATTAGCATCTGCAGCGTGGTGTCGCTGTCTTGCTGCTGCCAGTGCAGCATCTCTTTGCGCGATACCACGGCGATAAACCTGCCCTGCGCATCAACCACCGGATAATGATGATGGGCACGCAGATCGCTCATCATCGCGATGGCCTGACTCAGCGGCATTGAAGCAGGTAAAGTGGCGGGCGTGTCGGTCATAATTTGTCGCGCTCTGGTTGTTTCCAGCAGGTCGGTACCATACTCCTGCACAATATGGTGTCCCCGGCGCGCCAGACGTTCGGTGAAGATAGAGCGTGGCATCATCAAAACGCTCACCGCATAAGAAGCCACGGCGGCCGCTAATGCTACCGGCAGCAGATCAAAATGCCCTGTGACTTCAGCCGCAAACAGCGTGCCCGTCAGCGGTGCACGCATTGCGCCGCTCAGGATCCCGGCCATGCCTGCCATTGCCAGCATTCCGCCGTAGCCAGGCAGCAGATGAGCCACCAGGGCACCCGTCGCGCCACCCATGATCAGCAGCGGCGCTACCACGCCGCCAGAGGTGCCCGAAGCCAGAGATATCAGCCAGACAATACTTTTTACCAGTAGCAGTGAAACCATAATGTTGAGCGCCAGGGAACCATCCAGCAGATTTTGAATACTGCCGTATCCCGCACCTAATACCCGTGGCTGAATTATGCCGCCGGCACCAACAGCCACTGCGCCCAGCGCGGGCCACCACATCCAGTGAACGGGCAGCCGATGAAACCACTCTTCAATACGGTACAGGCTCTTCGACAGCACCACTGCGATTGTTCCCGTGAGTATGCCAGTGCCCGCCGCCATGATAAGTTGCAGGGGTTGCAGTGGCGATGACCACGCAAAAGGAAAAATGGCGCCGGTGCCAGTCAGCGCATCGCGCCAGCACCAGGAGACCAGTACTGCAGTAACCACCGGTATAAAACTGCGCGGCTTCCACTCAAACAGCAACACCTCCAGCGCCAGCAATACTGCCGCAGCGGGCGCGTTAAAGATGGCGGTCATGCCCGCCGCTGCCCCTGCTACCAGCAACGTTTTACGCTCAGCTGCACTGAGGTGAAATAACTGAGCGAATAAAGAACCGATTGCGCCGCCGGTCATAATGATAGGCCCTTCCGCACCAAACGGACCGCCGCTGCCAATCGATATGGCCGAAGAGAGCGGCTTGAGCACGGCTACCCTGGGCGACATCCGGCTTTCACTGTACAGAATGGCTTCAATGGCTTCCGGAATGCCGTGACCGCGGATTTTTTCTGAGCCAAAACGCGCCATAATCCCGATAATCAGGCTGCCCAGTACTGGCGCCGCAAGAATATGAAGCGTTCCGGCGCTGCCCGGCATGACGTTCTCGCTGAACGAAAACTGGTGATACCAGAACAGATTGCTCATCAGGGCGATCAGGTGCAGCAGCACAATGGCACCAAACGCGCCGCCGGTTCCTATCAGAATGGCCATTAGCGCGAGTATAATCACGCGCGCGGTGACGCTGTAGTCAGAAAGCGTGCGCCGATGTGGGGAACCAGACAACGTATCCCGCATCTTATTACTCCTCATTACATTTTCAAAAACGCGCAATTTACATCGCAATGCGATATAAATTCAATACAGAAAGGGTTTCAGCATGTCACACTCTAAAATGAAAGATGCCGATTACGCGCTGCTGGCTGATTTTCGCGCTACTCTGCGTTCGTTCATGGCATTCAGCGAAACTCAGGCACGTAACGCAGGATTGACGCCGCAACAACATCAGGCTCTGCTGACAATTCGGGGTAGCTCGCCGGGCAACGCCACCGTGGGATATGTGGCAGATCGTCTGATGTTGAAGCCGCACAGTGCGTCCGGCCTGCTGAGTCGCCTCGAAGAGGCGGGACTGGTGCTGCGCGAGCCGGATCAGGCCGATCAACGTAAAATGTTTTTGCGCCTGACGCCGGAGGCAGAGCAGCTGCTGGAGTCACTCTCGCTGGCGCATCTGGAGGAGTTGAGTAATTTAAAACCGATGCTGCTGTCGATGATAAATCAGTTCTGTTAGTAATGCAGAGGGGCGTGTGCGCCTCAGCCAGTGTATTTACCTCTGGCCCCTCAATCTTTTTGGCATCACTTTGCAGGATTGACAGCCCCATCCTGTGATCCGTTAGCAATAAGTCAGTCAGGATGAGCTGTGACATGATTCATAACCCTGAACTGGCTGACAAAAATAGACGGTGATAACACTGCATCTGCACAATGCGTATTGTTGCTAACCTGTAGTTCAGTACTGTAACGTCAGGAATTAGCCTACTGCCACTGCCAGAAAGGATGAGGCCGTTCCAGCCGAGCCGTAAAAATTCACGACCTCTCAAAGAAAGCTGAAACGATTCTTTCTAAAATTGATGAAGGTGCGGGTGAGGATGATGTCATATGTGATTGCGAACGCAGTGAATCCGATCGACATTTCGCCATGTTCTTACCTGAAATATCAGAAGACACTGAACTGAATATACCCGACTGTGTGCCTGAAGCTGATATAAAGACGAGTACACGCGGCTGCGCTCTTAAATAAAGCAGGAAATTGTTTACGACTCCCTGATAAATAATGGGCTGTAAAACAGTTATCTTTCTCGCGGTAAACCATACCTCAGCATTAAAATAGCGGTAACCTGAAGATGGCTATAACAAAGCAGGGCTGCTATGCAGCCCTGAAACCCTTTTTACAGCATAAAGTCATGAGGAATGAAAATAGCTCTACACAGCTCCGGTTGCAGGCGGAACCGTCCCGTCAATTTGTTCCTGCTGTGCACCTGAGCCCGGACGCGCTTTACCCAGCACTGGCTCATCTCCCAGAATATCCGGCTGCTCTTTAGCCGTGAACTGACCGTACCCATCATAAGCCGGGCCTTCACTCCAGCGACCTTTGGGAAGAGGCTTGTCCAGAGAAGTATTCAGACAATAATAAGCGTGCTCTTCTGCTTCATTGCCTCGCGGGAAGCTGTTTGGAATGGGAAGTGAAGCGTTCAGTCCCCCCATTTCTTCAATCACGGCCAGCCACTGTTGCTGATGCATCGTGTCGCGCGCAATCAGAAACGCAAGGAAATCTTTCATGCCTTTATCTTCGGTAAGATTGTACAGCCGGGTTGCAAGTACACGCCCGGTTGCTTCAGCGGTGACATTCGCCAGCATGTCGGCAGCCACATTACCGGAAGCGTAGATGTGACTCATATCAAAAGGCATCCCGTTGGCATTTACCGGCATCGCGGCCAGTCCGGAAGAGAGAACATGGCGGGGATTCATACCGCCCAGAATAGCGTTCATTACCGGATCTTTCGCTGTTTCTTCCTGATACGAAAGCGGCGCGCCTTCGAGGTTCAGAGCAACAGCATATCCCAGCATTTCAATATGGCTCAGCTCTTCTGTTGCAGTGGAAATCAGAAGATCTCTGATGCGTGCATCGCCCCGGGCACCCATGGCCTGGAAAAAATATTGCATTGCTACACGTATCTCTCCCTCCACGCCCCCTATCGCCTGCTGAAGCAGCATGGCAAATTCCGGATTTGGCTTTTCTACGCGTACAGGGAACTGCATTTTGGATGAATGATGGAACATGTCTTTCTCCTGGTCGGTTAAGAAACGTTATGCAGGAAAAAGCCTGGCTGGAGAAATCAGATAAATAAAGCGTAACGAGACACATTTCCGTTTGTAAGAGTGGTTGAAAAACTCGTTTACCGCGTATGCGGGCTACAAACCAGCATCAAAACTTGCGTCTGGCACGCCTGCTGTCCCGTGTCGTTTCGCATGATTTTGTTGTAAATCATTGTATGGAACTGGTCTGCATACACCCGGGAATCATGATCTCAGTGCACAGGCATGTATGCACGACAAAATCATCAGGGCTGAGCACGTCTGCAGGTGCGGGCGTATTATCATGTTAACGCTGAACGCCGGCAGAGGTTCGTGAAAAACGGCAGGAGTGCTACTCAATATACTGGCTGAAACGCAGAAGGTATCCATCCGGATCCTGCACAAGAAATTCTCTCTGACAGGCGGTTGTTTCGCCAGTACTGTAGTGGTTATCGGTGAGACCCCGATATAACGTTACGCTGTGGGTATTTACACGAGCGAATATCTGGTCAACGTCATCCACTTCTATCTGGAAATTTACACCGCGTCCCAGCGGTCTGACGAGTTCTGCCGTATTCCATCCGTCCGGATGATATTGCTCAAGCATTAGCTGCGCCTCGCCAAGATTGATATAGGCAAAATCTGGCTCCATGCGTCTGATGATGATGCTAAAGCCAACCACTTCGATATAAAATTTCAGGGACGCGGACAGATCTGTTACGGTCAGCTCGGGAACCATTCGGTTCCAGTAAGGTTTGTTTGATTCAGTCATTTCTTGATCCTTTTTTGACTATAGCAGCATACACCCGATGGCTTTCACAGAATTCGTTGCCAGAATGCCAGGGTAAGCCAACATAAAAGAAGGTATTTATGGTATTGCAGCATATGAGGATAGCCAGACCTGTCACCGCACTCAGCAAAAGCTGTGAAATGTACTGTAACGGTCTTGGGTTAGAAAAAATCGGTGATTTCACAAACCACGATGGATTCAGCGGATACATGTTAGGACTGAAGGGGTTATCCTGGCACCTTGAGTTTACCCAGTGCCATGATCATCCGGTGCTGCCTTCACCCTCACATGAAGATCTCCTGATTCTGTACATTCCCGGGCAAGATAGCTGGCAAACCACCTGTATAAATATGGATGAGGCTGGCTTCATCAGAGTTAAATCATTTAATCCTTACTGGGATCGCAATGGCGTTACCTTTGAAGATAGAGATCGATACAGAGTTGTTATCCAGAATATGCACTGGGGCAAAGGCTGAGAGAAAGTCGTGGCCGGAAGGTTATATTTGATGTGGCAGAAAAACCCTGTCGTCACCATTTTGCCATCGGCTTTTCTCGCTGCGCGAATGATAAGTAAGCCTGTTGAGTTAAGCTGGCCGTTGCCATCAGTATCTGAATAAGGAAGACATTGCTGATTTACCGGCTTAATCCTGTAAGCTCAGGCGGTCGCAGGCGCTGCGGCAAAATTCCGGGCAAGCAGAATGCTATGCCCGATGGCAGGATACTCCGGAAAAAATCAGGACCACTCCTGTGAGGATAAGCTGCGGGTGCTGCTGATCCTCAACCCCTGTTGTCACACGTTTCCGCGTTCTTCATTGAAAACGATCCCCAGCTGTCCTCTCACCTTATCCATCGCTGTCAGGGTCATGAGTGATGTGGATAAAGGCCGAACCGGGGAATCGTTTAATCCCTGCCCCACACACCAGGAAAAATGCTGGATCTCATGATACAGCTGCGTGTAGCGGTTGGCAGGTTCTTCCCAGAACAGTGAATGATTGCCCTGGCTTGAGGTGAGTACAAAACCACCGGGCGCGTAAAATTGTCCCGCCAGAACCAGGGTAGCATCGCGCCCGGCAATCACTGCACCGCCTGGAGTATTGCTGAACAAGGTTGTGTTCAGAACGGAATGCATGCCGCTGGCATGTTCAAACAGCATCGAAGCCTGTCCGTTAACATTGCCTTGTGCCGGCTGTCCACTGGATTGAACGCGAACCGGCGCGCCTGCCACCATTACGCTCAGCGAAACCAGATAACTACCCAGATCCAGCATTGGTCCGCCGGCCAGATCGGCGTTAAAAATGCGGTGATCCTGCGTAAAAAACTCACCATGATCGGCGGTCAGAGTATGAAGGTCGCCTAATACGCCATCTGCTAATAGCTGACGCAGAACATCATATTTTGGCGTAAAGTCACACCACATTCCTTCCATGCACAGCAGGCTTTTTTCCCGGGCCAGTGCCTGCAGGGCCGCTCCCTCTCTGGCATTCAGAGCCAGAGGCTTCTCAATCAGTACATGTTTGCCTGCACTGAGCACTTTCATGCCATCCGGAAAGTGATGGTTATGCGGTGTGGCGATGTAGATCGCATCCAGACCGTCCACTGCCAGCATTTCATCGGGATTGCTGAAAACTGATGGTATTGCCCAGCGTTCAGCAAATGCCTGGGCTTTTACTCTGTTTCTTCCTGATACTGCAACCAGATGCTGCCCGGTATGTTCTTTCAGTGCGCGGGCAAAATGTTCAGCAATCCAGCCGGGGCCAATAATGCCCCAGCGCAGTACGGGTACAGACGTTTCAGAAGGTATTCGCGGAACGGGTAAAAAAGAGGGGAACATAGTGACTCCTTTTCAGCGCTGATTTAGCGATTATCTGCCACAGCAACCCACTGACGGGATGCAATGGACTGCTCGATAGCGGTCAGGATCTGCTGATTTTGCAGGCCAAAGGCAAAGTTCGGATAGCAATCGTCTTTACTGCAAATTCCCTGTACCAGGTCGTGGACTTCAATGACTTTCACATCAAAATAACCGAGCCCGCCGCCACCAAAATCAAAGCCGAAGAAGCCTGCATAAGCCGGGATCTGACTGCCTGCATACAAGGTTTTGAAGCCGCGATCGTTTTTGTCGTCACTGAAGCGATACACCTGCAGCTCATTGAAACGTTCACCATCCATATAAATAGTGCCCCCGGTTCCGGAAACTTCCCAGAACACACCAAAAATGCGTCCGGCGGACAGGCGTGAAGACTCAACAACGCCGCTGGCACCGCTTTCAAAGCTCACCAGGCACTGAACCTGGTCATCATTCTCGACCTCGCGCCATTCTGCCTGCTCATCAATGCGGCTGGCATAACCGGCATCCGTCCGGGGAACCGGGCGCTGACGTAAATAAGTTTGTGCGCTGGCTGTCACCTCGCTGATATCCCCCATCAAAAACTGCGCGACTGAAAGGGTGTGGGCGCCCAGATCGCCCAGTGAGTCGCTGCCACCCAGCTTTTTAGAGCAGCGCCAGGACCAGGGAAGTTGCGGATCGTTATAAAAGCCCTGATCAAAGGTGCCCCGAAAGCGGATCGGTATACCGATATCGCCATTCTCAATAAGCTGTTTTGCGAGCAGGGCTGCCGGGGTTTTAATGTTGTTAAATGCTACCATCGTTTTGACGCCCGCCTTTTCTGCAGCCAGCGTCATCTGCAGCGCCTCTTCGGTGCTGACGGCCAGTGGCTTTTCACAATACACGTGCTTGCCGGCCGCGATCGCGGCCAGCGCCATCTCATAGTGCAGATAATTTGGCGAGGTAATATCCACTACATCTACCTGTGGATCGTTGATCAAATCCCGCCAGTCTCCATATGCTTTTTCTGCACCGAAGCGCGTGGCATTTGCGTCAGCCAGCGCCTGATTTTGATCGGCCAGTGCATACAGATGAGGACGTTTTGGCAGATCGGGATAGATCATTGCCGCACGGCGGTAAGCATCAGCATGCGCCTGCCCCATGAAACCCGATCCGATTAAACCAATATTGAGTTTTTCTTTCATTGTGCGATTTCCTCTGCTGGCAGGGACAGTAGAAAAGTGTTTTGTGTCCAGCGAAATGCCCGGGAGACGGCAGCAAACGGCTCTTCTTTTTGCGGATCCTGTTCGGCTTCGACAATCAGCCAGCCCCGATAGTCTGAATGCGTAACAAAATCAATTAGCGAAGAATAATCAATGCAGCCTTCACCCGGCACAGTGAAGAGTCCGGCACGTACCGCATCATTGAAGCTGAGATCTTCCTTCTGCACCCGATGAAGAATATCAGCACGGATATCCTTCAGATGTATATGCACTACGCGGTGGCCAAACCGCGTTGTTATCTGTTTCAGATCAACTCCAGCGGCGATAGCGTGCCCCGAATCCAGAACCAGACCGACGCTCTCGGAGGTTTTTGTCAGAAATTCATCCAGTTCATGATGCTGTTCAACCAGCATCATCAGATGATGATGATAAGCCAGTTTCAGGCCGTACCGGCTAAGCAGAATGTCGGCAAACTCGCTGACCTTGCGGGCATAATCATCAACATTCAGACTGCATAAGGCCGGAGAAAAAGACAGGGGTTTGTCCAGCGGATGAGCGCCTGGCATTCTGCCGCATTCGCCATAAACCATGACGTTGGCACCCGACGCTTTCAGTAGCTCTGCATGTGAATGTACGGCCGCGGCTTCCTCAGCAACGCTGCGATCGGCAAGAAAACCGCTGTGCCAGCCTGAAGCGAGCTGAAGACCGGCCTCATGCAGTAACGGGGCCAATGCAGCGTGCGTCCGGGGGAATTTCCTGCCCAGTTCAATACCCTGATAGCCAGCAGACGCGGCCTGTTTGAGGCAGATTTCAAGGGAAATAGTGTCGCCCAGATCGGGCAAAACATCATTGGTCCAGCTTAACGGGCTGACACCTAACTGAATACGTGAATTCATCAGGATATCCCTCCTTACAGGTCAATGTGAGAGCACTATAAGGAGAGCATCAGCGTAACCGTTATCGGTTCAATGAGGTAAAACCATCATTTATATGAAGGGCTGATGCTAAATAATCAAAGTGTGACCGCTATAAGATTACCCAGAGCAGTCACCTGTTATTCGATAAGATTCAGAATAACGGCTCCCTCATTGAAATTAACTGTAACCGCCAGCCCGAAGATTTGGTGCTATATGCGCTCTGTTCCGGCAGAAAATACCTGCAGATGAAAGTAAAGGTGTTTCTGGAATATCTGCAACAGGCTATTGCTCCACTGGATATACACAGTAAGAAAGAACCATGATTGACCTGGCAATTCACTCTTCTGGCTGAAATGAAAAAACTGCGACAAAAGGGTTTGAAGGGGACGTTTTTTGTAGAGATACCTCAGGCTGGCCTGTTCTCCTTTATCCCGGACCTCTCAATCTGTATGTGATGAAACCAGTGCAAAGGTAATCAGAGCAGCAAATTTGTTGATGCTTTTCATAATTATTTCAACAAAGTGTACTTTATAAATGAAACGATTTATCACGATGGGATGTACAGCAAACAGCTATTCACGTGGTTAAAATCCCATAATTACCCTGAGCTAAGCTTAAAAAAAAGCGCTTATTTTTTGTGCGCGCGCCCTCTTTCTGACAAGGAAAGATGAACCGGGATTGTCCACTAAAATGATAATCTATTTATTTTTTTGCAGCATTTACGGCTTTTTATGTTTACGTTAATTTTACTCCATCGAAGCGAATACGCGTTTTACTAAACACTTCTGGAGAAGACCATCATGATCGAACAACGTCTGTCAGATTCCCGCGGTCTGGGTGACCACGGCTGGTTACATTCACGTCACACCTTTTCATTTGCAAATTACTGGGATCCGAAACAAACCGGTTTTTCCGATCTGCTGGTTATTAATGATGACCAGGTTGCTGGTGGGCGTGGCTTTGGCGCTCACCCACATAGCAACATGGAAATCATCTCCTATGTGCTGGACGGTGCACTGGCGCATAAGGACTCTATGGGCACGGGCTCCGTCATAGTTCCCGGGGATGTCCAGCTGATGAGTGCAGGATCCGGCGTCACCCACAGTGAATTTAACCACTCACCACAGGCGGGCGTGCATTTCCTGCAGATCTGGGTTATTCCTGCCGAAAAAAACACAGCCCCGAAGTATCAGCAGGTTAGCTTTGCGGAAGAGGATAAGCGTGGGCAGTTCAGGCTCATCATCTCTCCGAACGGAGCTGATTCTTCCCTGAAAATTAAGCAGGATATTCGCATCTATGCCGGGTTGTTTAATGAGGGTGAGGAGCAAACCGTTACATTACCGGAAAATCGTTATGCCTATATTCACGTTGCGCGGGGCAGTATTACCGTCAACGGCGTCTCTTTCAGTGAAGGTGACGGTGCGCGTGTACGCAATGAGAATGAGCTTACGTTTTCCGATGGGCATAATGCTGAAGTGCTGCTATTTGATTTGCGCCCGGTAGAGGTTAATCATCCGACGCGTTAAGTAAAAAAACGGCTGGGAAGCCGATTAAGCCCTCCGCCCTTTGTATTAGATGAAACAGCCCGGCAGTGATGTCGGGCTGTTTTTTATGCGGTCTCCGCTGACCGGATGTGTATGCTTAAGTTAGCTATTTTTAAAGCGACTTCAGGAATGCCAGCAGGTCCGCATTAAGCTGATCGGAATGCGTAACCGCAAAACCATGCGGCGCATTGTCATACACTTTCAACTGCGCGCCCTCAATCATTTCTGCGGCCAGTTTGCCGGTTGATTCAAACGGAACAATCTGATCGTTACTGCCATGAATAACCAGTGCCGGCACGTCAACTTTAGCCATATCCGGACGGAAGTCCGTCGTGGCAAATGCCGTTACGCAGTCCAGCGTCCCTTTCAGAGAAGCCAGCAGCGCGATATTTAACGTCTGCGTCAGCACGCCTTCAGACACCGTCTGTCCGGCATTAATACCGTAGAAAGGAACAGCGAAATCACTGATAAACTGCGCGCGGCCCTTACGCAGACCGGCCTGGATGCCGGCAAACACGGAGTGATCAACACCCTGCGGGAAATCATCTGCTTTACCAAAGATAGGCGTGACGGCGCCCAGCAGTACCAGGCCGTCAACACGTGCGGTGCCGTAGTTGTTGATATAACGTGTTACATCACCGCCCCCCATTGAGAAACCAACCAGCGTCACGTCCTGCAGGTCCAGGCAGGTGATCAGATCGTTGATGTCGGAGGCGAATGTATTGTAATCGTAGCCGGTCCACGGCTGCTCAGAACGGCCAAAGCCACGGCGGTCAAACGCGATGACGCGATAACCCTTCTCAGCCAGAAAATTCAGCTGACTGTCCCACATGTCGCCATCCAGCGGCCAGCCGTGGCTGAACAGCACCGGTTTTCCTTTGCCCCAGTCCTTATAATAAATCCGGGTACCATCTGCAGTCTTGATTGTACTCATTATTTATCCTTACCTTTAAGTAAACACCATTGAGAAACGCGCTTTTTATACCGGCGCAACCAGATAGCGGGCCTGCGGCATCTTTTCACCCTGATGGAAGGCATACACCCTCGTCTGAATTTTCTGGTCGTTCATGGTGTAGCGCTCCAGCTGGCGCAGATGTTCCATCCACGAACCGACCACAAAAGTTTCAACAAAGATGCCAGGCTGTAAAATGTCTTCATATACTGCCCAGTTATCAGCCCCGCCACGGCGACGAACGCGGCGCATATCCTGTATGCAGAGAGTAAAGTCACGCGCATCCTCTGTGCGGATCAGATACTCGTAACTGACGCGCACCGGGCCACGATCGTGATGAATATCCAGCGCCGGCACAGTCTCACTGATATTGCTGACGTCCAGATTGAGATCGGGGTCCTGATCCAGCCGCCAGCGCAGTACGGTGAGACAGCCCAGCACCATGCCCAGCGTGGCAACGCAGAGTGAAAGCGGTATACCAAAATGGGATGCCAGCTGGCCCCAGATAGTGCTGCCCACGGTCATCGAACCAAAAAACACCGTGAGATAAACCGCCAGCGCACGCGCCTTCACCCATTTTGCGGCGCTGCGTTGCGCGCCGACGTTGAGCGTTGAGAGCACCGCAATCCACGCAAAACCGGTAAAAAACTCACATGCGTTCAGCAGCCAGAAATGACGCACGAACGCCAGTGCCAGCATGGTGGCAGCAAACATCAGGCTGGCCAGCACCATGAGCCGGTCCGGATTAAGGTGCTTACGCAGGCGCGGCAGCAGGACGGCACCGCAAATCGCGCCGACGCCAATGAAGGCCAGCAGGATGCCATACCCGCCAGGGCCTAAGCCCAGCTCGCGGCGCGCGACCAGCGGCAGCAGTGCCCAGCCAGCGCTACCAAACAGGAAAAACGCCACGGTACGCATCAGCACGTTGCGCAGTACCGGCGCCGCGTGCACGTAGCGTATGCCCGCCTTAACGGCAGAGAAAAAGTGTTCCGGCGGCAGGCGCTGCACGCCGGGCGCTTCTTTCCAGCGGTACAGCACCCACGCCACGCCCAGCACCGACAGAGCGTTGAGCATGAACACCATCCACGGGCCGGCAAACGACAGAATCAATCCACCCAGCGCCGGGCCGATGGCGCGACTGATATTGATCCCCAGCGAGTTAAGCGCGATGGCCGGGCTGAGCTCATGTTTTTCAACCAGGTCCGGCACAATGGCCTGAAACGGCGGTGAACTCATCGCCGCGCCGGCGCTCATCAGAAAGGCGGCAATCAGCAGCACCAGCGGCGTCACGTGTCCGGTAAAGGAGAGCACGGTCAGGCCGGCTGCGGCGATGAATACCCAGAGCTGCGAAAACAGCAGATATTTACGCCGGTCAATAATGTCCGCCAGTACGCCGGATGGCAGGGCAAACAGGAACATTGGCAGGCTGGCCGCCGCCTGCACCAGCGCCACGCTCAGCGGATCGGCGCTGAGCGTCAGCATGGTCCAGTTGACGCCCACATCGTTCATCCATGACCCCACGTTGGACACCACGGTAGCAATCCACAGCATGCGGAACACCGGCTGGCGCAGCGGCTGCCACGGCGAAGCCGCCTCAACCGCAACCGGCTCTGATTCCGGCGTGACCGCGTGAATATCGTTAACCTGCGTCATGACGTACTCCTTTTTGCATATCAGCACCCGGGCGCCACTTGCCCGGCCCGGTGATGGCCAGTGTGGCGAAGATGATCAGCAGCAGCCAGCCAAACTGGCCTTCCGCGATGCTCCAGTCCGGATGCACAAACACCATCGCCACCAGAAGCACGCCGATGATGGGCAGGCAGGCAAGCCGGGCAAACACGCCAGTCAGAATGAAAATCGGGCAAATCACTTCGGCAAAAATAGCTGGCAGCAGGCTCATAGAGGGACCGAGTCCAAACGGATCCTCTATGCGCGTCAGTTCTTCACTGAAATGAAACACCTTCGGCAGACCGTGCACATGCAGCAGCAGCAGGCAGCCTGCCAGCCGCAGAAAGAACAGCCCGGCATCAATGCGGGGCGGCTGCGAAAATAGACGATTCATGATGCTCAGAACGCAAAGCAGCTGCATCCGAGCGCGCCCCAGAAGGCGTTCTCTTCGGATACAGGCATGTTTGCGCCGCGCGCAATATCATGCGAGTGGCTGTGGACACCGCAGGGACCGCTGCACTGGTGCGGCATTTGCTGCATACCCACGCGGGTATGCGCGGTTGGCGGCGCGCTGCGGTAGTGTCCCGGTACCCTGACCACGGGCGACCACTCCGGCAGCACCGGAATAGATGGCGGAGCTTCACTGCTAAAGGTGCCGGCGGCATAGACGATGTTGCCGTCTACGATGGTCAGCACCGATTCGATGCCCTTGATCTCCTCTTCTGGCACGCTGAAGTAATCGTTGCTTAGCACCGCCAGATCGGCCAGCTGACCCGCTTTAATCTGGCCTTTCTTACCCTGCTCACTGGAGAACCAGGCGCTGCCCTGCGTCCACAGCATCAGTGCGGTATCGCGAGCCAAACGAGCGTTAACGTCATACATCTGCATACCGCCCACCGTGCGACCGGACACCAGCCAGTAGAGTGCAGTCCAGGGGTTGTAGCTGGCGACGCGCGTGGCGTCAGTGCCAAGGCCCACTGGCACACCGGTTTCCAGCATGCGTGCCACCGGCGGTGTGTGACGGGTAGCTTCAATGCCGTAACGCCCGGCAAAGTATTCGCCCTGGAACGCCATACGGTGCTGCACCGCGATGCCGCCGCCCAGCTCTTTGATGCGATCAATATTACGCTGCGTCACGGTTTCAGCGTGGTCGAAGAACCAGTGCAGGCCGTTAAACGGAATGTCGCGGTTGACCTTTTCAAACACGTCGAGCATGCGGCTGATGGATTCATCGTAGGTGGCGTGCAGGCGGAATGGCCAGCGGTGCTCAACCAGATGACGGACCACGCGCTCCAGCTCATCTTCCATGCCTGGCGCGAGGTCAGGACGCGGCTCAAGAAAATCTTCGAAGTCGGCTGCCGAGAATACCAGCATCTCGCCCGCGCCATTGTGACGGAAATAGTCGCTGCCCTGACCAGGCGTCAGCATGTCCGTCCACTTCTCAAAATCTTCAAGTTCATGACCAGGACGCTGGGTAAAGAGGTTGTAGGCGATGCGAATGGTCATCTGCTTTTTCTGATGCAGCTCGGCAATCACCTCGTAATCTTCCGGATAATTCTGGAAACCACCGCCGGCATCAATGGCGCTGGTCAGGCCGAGACGATTCAACTCACGCATGAACTGGCGGGTGGAGTTCACCTGCTGCTCAAGCGGCAGCTTCGGCCCTTTGGCCAGCGTGGAATAGAGGATCATGGCATTCGGGCGCGCAATCAGCATGCCGGTCGGATTACCGTTGCTGTCACGCTGGATTTCGCCGCCCGGCGGATTTGGCGTGTCTTTGGTGTAACCAACCACTTTCAGCGCGGCGCGATTAAGCAGAGCGCGATCGTAAAGGTGCAGGACAAACACGGGCGTATCCGGCGCGGCTTCGTTGATCTCATCCAGCGTCGGCATGCGGCGCTCGGCAAACTGGAATTCAGTCCAGCCACCTACCACGCGTACCCACTGCGGTGAGGGAGTACGCAGCGCCTGCTCTTTTAGCATGCGCAGCGCATCGAATACAGACGGTACGCCTTCCCAGCGCAGTTCCAGGTTGTAGTTAAGGCCACCGCGGATCAGGTGCAGGTGCGAGTCGTTCAGACCCGGGATCACTGTGTGTCCTTTCAGATCGACCACGTTAGTCCCTGCACAATGGTGCTGCATTATTTCTTCCTGCGTACCAACCGCCAGAAATTTGCCGTCACGAATCGCAACCGCATCGGCGATCGGATTGCCGCGATCAACGGTATGAAAGCGGCCATTAGTCAGAATGGTGTCGGCTTTGCCAAGGGTAACCATAGGATCTCCTGAAATGAGTTGTCCGGAACGGAATAAGGTCTGCGGACACGGAATTGCCCTGCCCGGTAAGCAGGATATGGGATGGCGGAATTATGATCAGGAGGTCTGGAGAACGTCTAGTTATACAAAGGGATAGTATACGTTCGTATAGTTATACCTAAAGATAATAGTTTGAAAATAAAAAGGTTCCTACACTGCGTTCAGACAGTAACCCACCGGAACGGCGAAAAGTGATGACGCCATTCAGCTGACAGGGATGCTGCAAATTAACGCCGTTAAAACGTTTTACGGGACTTAGCAACATTAACCTCAATGGGCACAATATGACCAATCGTAAGCTTGAAGTACTGACGCCGCAGAACTGCCAGATCATCTTTATTGACCAGCAACCACAGATGGCGTTTGGCGTGCAGTCAATTGACCGCCAGGTACTGAAAAACAACGTCGTAGCACTGGCTAAAGCGGCTAAAGTTTTCAACATCCCGACTGTACTGACCACCGTTGAGACCGAAAGCTTCTCCGGTAATACTTTTCCTGAACTGCTGGACGTGTTTCCGGGCCAGGACATTCTTGAGCGCACGTCAATGAACTCATGGGATGATCAGAAAGTCCGTGATGCGCTGGCAGCTAACGGCAAGAAAAAAGTGGTGGTTTCAGGCCTGTGGACCGAAGTGTGTAATAACACTTTCGCACTGTGCGCCATGCTGGAAGGCGATTATGAAATTTATATGGTTGCTGATGCGTCAGGCGGCACCACGAAAGAAGCTCACGACTATGCCATGCAGCGCATGATTCAGGCTGGCGTGATCCCGGTAACCTGGCAGCAGGTCATGCTGGAGTGGCAGCGAGACTGGGCGCACAAAGAGACTTACAACGCCGTTATGGATATCGCTAAGGAGCACTCTGGTGCTTACGGTATCGGCGTTGACTACGCATACACCATGGTTCACAAAGCGCCTTCACGTCAAAAAACTGAGCACCGTACCCTGGCGCCAGTTCCGGCAAACGTTCGCTAATGTAGCCTCTCCTTCCGGCCAGCTCCTCTCCGGGCTGGCCTGCTTTTTCAATAAGGAGGACCCATGAGTCCTTTATTAATATCTCTGGGAGCCGGGGCGCTTATTGGCCTCGTTTATGCCGTGATCAGAGTCCAGTCACCGGCGCCGCCGGCGGTTGCGCTGGTCGGGCTGCTGGGTATGGTCATCGGCAGCTCATTGGGTGGAAAGCTTCTGCACCATGAATCGTCGGCCTTGCTGCCTGCGGGCAATCATAGTCCGATCGCCACACACATACCTTCGGCGACTCATCAGCCAGAGTGAAACAGGCAGGGTAATTATGCTTAAAAAGTATTCAGTTTCATTTGCAGCAGGCATACTGGCTGGTGTTATCTACACGGTACTGGACGTCAATTCACCGGCGCCGCCCATCATTGCGCTGGCAGGCCTGCTGGGGATGCAGATTGGCGAGCACCTGATCCCGCTGGTTAAAAGGTGGAAAACCGGTCAGCCGGTTAACCTGCTCTGGTTTCGTCATGAGTATCACCATAAAATCGGCGATAATCCGCCGCCCTCAGGTGATAAAACCTCCTAAGGAAGTGCCTTCCGGGGCCTGAGTTTTATAAAGGAAAACAGCATGCAGCTGTCGCAGCGCATTGTCGTCGTCGATGATGAACGTTCTGTCCGCAATGGTCTTACAAACCTGCTCCAGTCTGAAGGCTATCTGACGTACGCTTTTGAATCAGCAGAGTCTCTTCTCTCTAATGAAGCAGCTATAGCGGACGCCGCGCTTTTTATCATTGATGTGCAGCTAAAAGGCATGAATGGTTTCGAGCTGTTCATCAATCTTACCCGGCGACTTAGAAAACCGCCGGGTATTATTATTTCTGGCAATGGCGATGAGAACACGTTGCGGTATGCCATTAACCTGGGCGCCATCGCTTTTTTGCCTAAGCCCATTGATATCGATTCATTGTTTATATATATCCGTCAGGAACTCTCTTCGCAGGCCTCCCGTCCATGAATACAAACCTGCAGGCGTTAAACTCAATAGACAATCAGGAAATGATTCTATCAGAGTACATGGCCTATACGCCTCTGGCGCAGGAGGGCAATATAGACTGGTTGCTGTGCCGGCATACGATCACCGGTGAGTCTTTTGTGCTGGCAACCGCAGGTAACGAAGAATCGCTTTTGCATGTTACGCAACGGCTGAAAAATGAGTTTGCCCTGCGTGCCAGGCTATCGGAAAGCTGGGCGCTGAAACCCCTGCGGTATACGCATTACCAGGGCCGGTATGCGCTCCTGTACCGGCCTTTCAACTACAAAACACTTGCGGATGTGCTGTGTATCCCGCCGGGCAGCATTGATGAATTTTTGACTACGGCAATTATGCTCTGCAGTACGCTTGGGATCCTGCATCAGAACGGGTTGGTACACGGCGATATTAAACCTGCAAATTTCATTTATACGGATGATGGCGCTGTGCATCTTGCCGGCTTTGGTCTGTCATTCGTGCATAAAGATAGCCTGCAACAGTCACGTTTACCGGTTGCGGGCGGCACTCTTGCTTACATGTCCCCGGAACACACGTCTCGATCTGCTTGTCAGATCAGCCGGGTAAGTGATTTATACAGTCTGGGGATTGTTCTTTATCAGCTACTGACCGGCAAGTTACCTTATGGCACTGTAGAAGGGAGTCATATTGAATGGGTACACCACCATATTGCCTCTGAAGCCCTGGCCCCTCATGTGCTGCGTCAGGATGTCCCCGCTGTACTCTCCGCCATCGTGCTTAAACTGATGGCGAAATCGCCTGAATACCGTTACCACAGCGCGGAAGGATTACTTGCCGATCTTCGCCGCTGTGCGGCTAACTTTAAGCCGGACGGAATGATTGAACCTTTTCCTCTGGGACTGCAGGATTTACCGGTCACAGTATTATCCCATGACGTGCTTTTCGCCGATCATTCTCAGGCTATAGAGATTCTGGCGGCGTTTGAGGAGGTCAGCAAAAGCGGCAAACATACTCTGGTAGCGATAAGAGGCGTTCCAGGTTCTGGTAAGTCTTCACTGATAGCCTCGTCGCTCAGGATGCTGCGCGGGAAAAAAATGCTGCTAACGTTAGTAAAGGCTGAACAGCATTCCCCGGTGTTACCGTATGCGGTATTCACATCTGCTTTCCGGACGCTGGTCCTGCATACTCTTGGGCTACCGGCAGAAGAAATGACGCGCTGGAAGGCGCATATTACCCAAGAATTAGGAAATTATACCGGCCTGGCGATTAACATGGTGCCGGAGCTGGGAATACTGCTGGGCCAGAAGGCCGCGATTCCGGGGCACTCACATTCTCTTGATGCCCGGGATCGTTTCAATCTTGTTGCGTGCAGTCTGGTAAAAGCATTTACGGCACCCGGCCGTCCGCTGGTTATACTGATTGATGATGTACACTGGGCCGATCAGGCCACGCTGATTTTATTGCAGAATCTGCTCAGCCAAAGCGAAAATATTCCTCTGTTGCTGGTAATGACGCATCGTGACATCGAATCTTTACCCTGTCCGATGATTGCCGGCAACCTGGATCGTATCCGGGCCAATGCAGCCCGCATCAAAGAGCTTGCGCCTCAGCCTCTGACTGAGAAAAACATTGCCAGCTGGCTTGCCGGCCAGTTCCATACCCGCAGTTCAGCAACAGCAGAACTGGCCCGGATTATTCACGAAAAAACCGGTGGTAATCCTCTCGCTACCCATGAATTCTTCAGGCAGGCCGTGCACGACGGATTGATCACGCACAACGCCCCGTTCAGGTGGGCCTGCGATACACATGCGCTTAGAAACCGACCCTACACGGCAAACGTTGCGGCCAGCGTGCTACAGCATTTAACGTCATTGCCGCCTGAGACGTGCCAGCTTCTGGGTCGTCTGGCCATCCTGGGATGTGCCGGAGAGCTGAGCACTGTTATCACGATGATGAACATTGCAGCGTCTGAAATTGCGCTGACGCTGCTACCGGCCATAAAAGTCAGGCTCATTTCGCTCAGCGGGTCAGAGTACGCTTTTATGCATAACAGTATGCATGAAGCAGCGCTGAAACTGTTGCCGGACGAAGATAAGGATGTGGTTAATTATGCCGCCGCGCTGTATTACATGCATGCATCGAGCCGTGATATCACCGATGCCTTACTTTTCAGGGCCGCGCATCATCTGCTCTCTATAAAAAATGTCGCATTGCTGATCCCTGACGCCGACAGGTTCAGCAACCTGCTGCTGAGAGCCAGCCGTCGTGCAAAAGCAACGGGCGATTATGCTTCTGCTCTGCGTTATCTGCAGACCACCCGTTCGCTCAGCGGCGAGCCCGGCCCGGTTGAAAATCATGATTTTCTGCTTGAAGAGGCCGAGTGTGAGTTTCTGAACGGCAACCTGCCCGTTGCCCTGGCATTAAGCTCACGCATTCATGCCTCACCGGGTAAGGTAACAGATAAAGCGGAAGCTGCCTGTCTGATAGCGGAAATTCATATGCGACAGTCGGACAGCAAACTGGCGCTCGAAACAGCTCTTGCGTGGCTTGCGGTGTTTGGCATTCAGCTCAACCAAAATCCAACCCGCGAAGAGTGCGATGAAGCAAGGATTGTGCTGAAAGAAGACGTGGGCAAAAATCCTTACGCCCGCTTCCGCTCACTGCCACAGGTAAATTGTAAAAATACTGAGGCCGTCATGAACCTGCTGGCAAGCGCCAGCACGTTTGCCGTCTTCATTAACCCCCGCCTTCATTTTATGATTCTGTGCAGGCTGCTCCATCTCTCTATGGCGCACGGACTGTCGGGGGCCTCCACGCTTGCGCTGTCATGGTATGGCGTCGTGTGCGGCGATCAGTATGATGAGTACAGTCGCGGCTTTGCCAGTACGCTACTGGCGCGCGAGCTGATTTATAAGCATGATTTTGTCAGCTTTAAGGCACGTACCCTTCTGCCTCTCGATCAGGTCAGCGTCTGGACTATGCCGCTGACCTACGCTATCGAACGGGCAAAGGCCGCTTTTGATGCAGGTGTTGAAACAGGGGATCGAACGTCAGCATGTCTGGCGCTGCGCCATATCATTATGAATTACCTGGCCCGTGGCGATCATCTTGATGCAGTGCATACCGCCATCACGCGCGGCATGTTATTTGTGAAAAAGGTACAGTATCGCGATGTCGAGATTATTCTGGGCATGCAGCTTGATTACGTCATGTTCCTGCGAAAATCGCGGGGAGTGACCTTCAGCGGCGCAGATTTTTCACCCCCTGTTATCGAGGAGATGAAACCTGAAGATGCCGCTGAGCCAATGTATCTGATGCAGTTCTGGGCACGGCTTTATCAGGGTATGGCGCATTTTTTTGCCAATGAATACCCTGCAGCTAACCAGTGCTTTCAGAACGCAGCGCTATTGACTGCGCGTATTCCGGGTAATGTGCATATGATTGATTTTCATCTTTACAGCGCCCTGAGTCTGACTGCTCCGCTTCCTGCAGGAACCATCACCAGGGCGTTACGTCAGCAGCTCAAACCCCACCTCGACAAGCTTGTTACCTGGTCAAATGAGAACGCGAAAACGTTCGCTGATAAAGAAGCGTTACTTCGCGCTGAAATATTTCGCCTTGAAGGGGAAATGGCTCTGGCTGCAGAACAGTTTGAAATGGCTATCGCCCTGTCACGTGAAGAACAGTTTCATCATATCAACGGACTTGCCTGCGAGCTGGCCGCGCGGATGGCCTACGACAGAAATATGTCTTTTGCCGGCGATGCTTATATCAAGGGTGCCATGGCGGCCTGGGATCGATGGGGAGCCAGTGCAAAAGTCCGCCAGCTGGAGACAGCCTATCCAGCCCTCTCCAGTCATCATAGTCATACGGCCCTCAGCACGATGCCATTTGAACACAGCCCGGTCATCAGCGATCTGCAGAGTATGGTAACGGTCATGCGTGCGCTGACGGAAGAGATCAATCTCGATCGGCTTATTCATATTCTTATGATGATGCTGGTTGAGCGTGCCGGTGCACAGCACTGTATGCTGATCCGCTTAACTGACGGTAACATCCCGGAGATTCAGGCCAGGGCCAGCACCACAGCTGAGGGTGTTAAGGTTAAAATCGTTCAGGAAATACCGGTTGAAACCGATCTTCCTCTTTCCATTCTCTCTGCGGTTATCCGAACCGGACAGGAGATACGAACCGGTAAGCCTGAGGTTTTCACCCCATTCAGTCAGGATAATTATCTGGTTACGTCGGGAGCCGCAGTGATGTGCGTGCCCATGTTCCGTCAGGCGCAAATGGTCGGCGTGCTTTATCTGGAAAACCGCCTGATGCCCGATGTATTTACGGCTGAGCACTCCAGAATAGTCTCTATGCTGGGCGCGCAGGCAGCCGTTTCTCTGGAAACCGCACGTCTTTATGCAGAGCTGGTCGAAGAAAACATCCAGCGCCGCAAAATTGAAAAGCAGCTGCGCGCCAGCCAGACTTCACTGATGCTGGGTGAGAAAATCAGCCATACCGGCACATGGCACTGGCTGATTCAACCGGATATCCAGTACATCTCAGATGAGTACAAACGCATCATGGGGCTGCCCGATGAGCAGGTCACAACTTCCATGGCAGAGTTCCAGAGCCGCGTACATCCGGACGATCTTCCCTGCCTCAGGGAACAGATAGAAAACTGGGTCATCACGGGTGAAGTGATGCAGGCCGAGTTTCGCATCATTCGCGATGATGGCGAGTGTCGATATATTAAAGGGATTGGCGAGCCTAATGAAAACTGGCCAGAAATCGCCGAGTATTTTGGCACACTGACCGATATCACTGACCAGCGTCAGGCCGAGGATGCTGTCAGAATCGCACAGGCGGAACTCGCCCGCGTTGCGCGCGCGACCACTGTCGGGCAGCTGACCTCATCCATTGCTCATGAGATAAACCAGCCACTGATGTCAATTGTCTCTAATGCCGGTGCCAGCCAGCGCTGGCTCAAACGCGATCCGGCAAACCTGGAAAACGTCAGTCGCGGGCTTGATGAGATCATCCGTGAAGGGCAACGGGCAGGAGATATTATTCGCGGACTGCAGGCGCTGACGCGTAACCAGATAGCGGAGTTTGCTCCAGCAAGATTACACGCTATTGCGCGGGATATTATTGTGTTATCCCGCCTCGAACTTGAGCGTCGATCTGTCTTACTGGAACTGGATTTAACGGCGAAGAATGATAGGGTTTTCTGCGAGAGCGTGCAAATTCAACAGGTGATGCTCAACCTGGTTATCAATGCGATTGAAGCCATAGCGGATAACCCCGGCGTGAGAATATTGCGACTCTCTTCATCACATCCAGCCAGCAATGTTATCCGGTTTGACGTTGCAGATAATGGCACCGGACTTTCCGATGAGGTTATCGGCAAGATCTTCGACTCATTCTATACCACTAAGCCGGAAGGAATGGGAATGGGGCTGACCATCAGTAATGAGATCGTAAAGCGGCATGGCGGCACATTACATGCTGAAAACCGCACTGAGGGCGGCAGCCTGTTCTGGTTTACATTACCCCTTGAATGCTGAAGTAAACCTGGGCTCCTCGCGTCTTAACCAGCGGGAGGAGCCTCACGGAAAGCCTTCATCATGCATGACCGGGCGATTAATTATCCTGAATCAAATTCAGCCGTTCAGCCATCCGGACAATTTCAGAAACAGATCGCACCATCATCTTTTCCAGAACCCTGCGCTTGTGAACTTTTGCCGTAATTTCACTGATGCCCATTTCTGCTGCAATCTGCTTATTCAGCAAACCTCTGACGATATATTTCATGAGCTCTTTTTCACGCGGAGTGAGCGAATTATAGCGGGCGGTCACTAAGCGTTTTTCCTGAGATAGCGTGGCACTTTTTTCTGACAGTGCCAGCGCATCTTCAACAACCTTTATAAGATCGTCGGGCATGACGGGTTTGGTCAGAAACTCAAACGCACCGGCTTTCATCGCCCTTACGGTGATAGGTATGGTACCAAAGCCCGTCAGGAAAATAGTGGGAATAGAATATCCCCGTTCAGTCAGCCGTTCTGAAACATCAAAGCCGTCAAATCCAGGCATGTTTAAGTCGGTGATGAGGCAGCCTGGC
Source organism: Pantoea sp. SIMBA_079 (assembly GCF_046940275.1). Lineage (NCBI taxonomy): Bacteria > Pseudomonadati > Pseudomonadota > Gammaproteobacteria > Enterobacterales > Erwiniaceae > Pantoea > Pantoea sp. SIMBA_079. The sequence goes on from NZ_JAWRYR010000002.1 coordinate 414,948, forward strand.
GTTTTATAATCTGCCTCGCTGAGAAAGTCGGATGAAGAGGTAAACGCTGAAATAGCGTACCCTTCAGCTTCAAGCAGGTTTTGCAGCGAAGCGATGACGGATTCTTCGTCATCAACAATATAAACAGTTTTACTCATGACGACTCATTTGACCCTTACAGGTTCTGCTCTTTCAGGAAACCCAATATAACGCTTAACCATTGGGGAGCAAATCTGCATTTTTTACATTATATAAAGATTATTATCTTTATGTGCGGTTTTGACGTTTAGGCAGAATCGTTTGGTATGTAAACCGGAAATCAAGCAACAAAGTTAACCAGTTGATTTACTTGCACTCTACTTTTATGTTAGTTGAAATATTTTTTATTTCAGATTTATGTGATAGCAATAATTAATTAACAGGATGTGGCTGATCAAATAAAAGACAAATCAGACAATATATTTCTTACCCTATTTCGTCTTGTATCTGAAGGTCGATCGTCAGCACACATAAAACGCTATCAGTATGCGTATCCAGACGATATGATTTTCCGGCACTGCAGATGCCAGTAGCATTCCGGATAGCAGAGTTTCGTGAGAAAAAAATCATCCAATATAGGATTTCATTCATCATCGGTACGGTACACAGGATGCCACCCACCAGCTCGCTGTCCGCTTTTGCCGCTGCAACACAGTCTCCTGATGAAGTCGTTATTGCTGCTGGCAAATATTACATCGGTACCGTTCTTGGCCAACATGACTATGCAGTACACGCTAACCTCACGGTGAATGCTTTCAGGATCATGCGTACTGAAGTCACCTACCGTTTTTATTCAGATGTTTACGCGTGGGCTGTTGAGCGTGATTATGCATTTGGTATCGGATGTAATGGAGCCGCTTACGAAGACTGCCGGCCGGCGGATACAGATCACGGCGCACACCCGGTTACCAGTGTTGAATGGTCAGATGCGGTGATTTTTGCAAATGCCCTGAGTGAAAAGGCGGGGCTGAGACCGGTCTATCTCAATAATAAGGGCGTACCGGCACGTGACAGTTCCCGTTACGGATTTACACAGGATACCCGGGCTAATGGTTACCGTTTACCCACGGCCGAGGAATGGCAGGTTGCTGCCCGTGGAGGGCAGGCTGGACTGGAAAATGGCTCGTATGGTTTCAGATTTGCTGGCAGCAACAATGCAAATGCTGTCGCCTGGTTCCCTGACTTCAACGATCTGCATTTCGGCACTGTCCGTGTGAAAAGCCTGCGGCCCAACGCGCTCGGTCTGTATGACATGAGCAGTAACGTTTCGGAATGGGTTGATGCTTTCGACACCCTTTCCGGTATGAAAATGTACTATTTTTGTGGCGGCAGCTTCTTGTTGCATACGGGCAATCTGACCAGCTGCGACACGCACAGTGCCGGCTACGTCCTGCCGGACACTGGCTTCAGACTGGTGCGGAAATTTTGAACCTGAAAATGCCTTTTATAATACTGACAGCCATTCTGATAAGCCTTCCGGCTTCATTACAGGCAGACACCCATATTTACCTGAAAAAAGGGCTGAACAGCATTGATTTGAATGGTGATGGCATACCAGATGCCGTCTTTTCCGCGACTTATGACAATAAGACTTCTCATCCCAGTGAAACTCTTAACATTTTTATCAGCCAGGAAAAAAGCTGGCTTATCGTACCGGTCCCGGATGACGATGGCTTTACCTGGACCGATTTAAGGCTATCAGCATCTACCCTTAAGATAAGCGGCACAGAACTTCACCGCTATGAAGGGCGGTTTTACCTTATCAGGGCGACCAAATATGTCGGCAGCGATGGCGACGGAGATCTTACCGATAAATCGCGAGTAAGGTTTTCGCGATTCCGACTGGAGCAAAATAACGACGATCCCGGGACGTCTGTTTTTTACTGGGATCCAGCAGGGATTTATCTTACTGAACAAACTTTTGATGACGTGAATGAAGCTTTTCAGATTCTGGATATGGAGAAATTTCGTTGAAATGTATCACAGGGATTTTGCTTTTTTTCCTGTCGTTCTGCTGTTATGCGGGATACAAAAGTCAGTATCGTGAGCTTATACAGCAGTCACTTAATCGGCAGTCTCTTTGTCTGGGTGAAAAGCAGTGGCCGGTTTCAATAAGAACAGGTACTGACCGCTGGATTAATGCAAAAATGGAGGCGCTTGTCGATGCCGGCCTTATCACTGCTCATGTGAAAGCAGGCAGTAAAATCTGGCAGCTAACCCCGTACGGCCAGGCTTCATTCACGAAATATCATGATTTCTGCTATGGAACCATGCGCGTCAGAAGCATAAAGGCTGTCTCGACAGATAACAACGGCATGACTGATGTGATATTTACCTATTATATTCATGCCCTGCCAGACTGGGCGAAAAATCGCTCAGTACGCGTTGCCAATACTGATCTCGATAATCTGGTCATGGGTATTGATTCAGTGCGCTACCAGGCCCTGTTTAATACGGATAACCAGGGAAACCTCCGTCTTATCAGTGAACCTGAACAGCTTGATTTACTGTATTAGCAGACGGGCCTGAAAATTTTTTTGGGGCTTAAAGCTTCGCAACCCACTTCTTTTAACAGCATAAAGACTGACGCTCCAGCAATAAGCTCTCACGCCGGGGCCGTCTGTTCTTAACAGCTTCAGCATCGGATATGTTCACAAAGCCAGTGTCTGCTGTTAGCTAAGAGTAAACCGCACGCTCCTGGTCGTCTGGCGCCAAAAGCAGACTTACCTCACATCACCATACGTCGGTCAACCGGCTAGCTCACCAGCATTTCTCAGGAATAGACTTCAGAGTAATCATTCCATTCTTTTGTCAGCCCGCTATCTCTTCCGGCGTGATCGATGCCCCGCCGCAAACAATGACCAGTACATTGTCGGCAGGAGTGAACCTGATTTTGTTGTCATACAGGAGTGACAATGATACTCCGCATGCCGGCTCAGTGAGTACGCGATGATCATCGAGAAAGCGCCGGCAGGCATGCAGCGCTTCCGCATCAGAAACCAGCATACTTCTTACATCCAGTCGGCTGGCCACGTTAAAAGCATTTTCGCACACCTGGCTTGCGGCCAGCGTTGTGGCTATGCCGCTGACCTTATCAAGACGCATCAGCTTATTGGCATTCAGCGAGGCATTAAGCGAGGCCGTACCGTGTGTTTCAACGGCATAAACCGGAATGTGGCCAAGCTGATGTTTTTCCAGTCCCAGCGCTATGCCGGACAGCATGCTTCCGCCGCCGACGGACAGAATAACGGCATCAGGTTTTACACCCTCACTGATGACTTCATCCACGATTATGCTGATGCCTTCCCACAAAAGCGGGTTATCAAAGGGATGGACATAGATGATGTCCTCTGTCGCCAGTGACAGGGCGTAATCGTTAGCCTCACTCCATACTTTCCCGTGCACAATGAGGCAGGCTCCTTCCTGCTCAATAAGCTGTCTTGCTCTGGCTGACGTGGTTTCCGGCACAACCACAGTTACCGGCAGCCCCAGTCTGCGACCGCTGTGTGCCACCGCAATTCCGGCATTTCCACCGGATGAACTGACAAATGCTGTAGCGTCCTTACTGGCATAATAGCAACAGGCATGTCCCGCGCTGCGGAGCTTAAAAGAGCCGGTGGGCTGGGAAGACTCCATCTTCAGCCAGACACGACATCCGCTGTGCTGGCTTAAAGGGAGAGAATGTATGAGAGGGGTACGGATACCTATTTCCATTAATCTAAATCCTATGAATGTATCTCACAGCATAGTTGCTGTTCTGTCCGAAGCCTGTCCAGGATGACATCATAAGGTTTATCAGCAGAACGCAGTAGATACACATCTGAATGGTTGTGCTGGTTACAGACTGCCACGTCGGGTACGGAGCGAAATATGATATGGATTTCCCTAAAATGCATATTATCTCGTTGCCAACGCCTTTCTGGCCGGGCAAGAAAATTGATGATGATGCGATGATCGCAACCCTGCAACAGGGTATTTCAGAACTCGTCAGGGCAAAAGTGAGTCTGATCGCTGTTCCCTGTAACCTTGCACACTGCTATTTTGCTGAAATGAAAGCAGCGAGTGCTGGTATTCCACTTCTGCATATTGCAGACACCGCACTTAAGTCACTGCCTGCAGAAGTCACCAGGATAACCGAAAATACTTTCAGCTTTGTCATCGTGGATACAGCAGCCAGCCTTTCCAGCGCGACCATTAAAAACTACGGGAGACTGTCCGGGAAAACTACAGGCGAAACCCCTATTACCGGCTAACCTGAGGTCAGCTTCAATGGCCCTGAATAGAGCGGCTTTGTGCCAGAAACATGTGTTGTAAGTACTCAGGTAGGGCAATACACAGTACGTTGGCCTTGCGTTAAGACAAACCGTAGCCGTTGTTCATAAGTCGTTAGCAGGATGAAGGGAGGTCAGAACGATCTCCTCGCGTCGTCGGATGTGAAATTACAATAAATTCTACGGAAGACCCTGTGTCGTTTCTGGCTTGATGCTTTGTTCCCGGTGGAATTTCCAGCCCCTGAAGGGCTTTGATATTATGCAATTTACCTTCTAACTCCATCGAAAGAACGCCATTGAGAACAAAGAAAAACTGTCTGGAAACGGAGTGAAAGTGTCGCTTTTCATAAGTGCCGGCAGGCATTTTCTCATGAATAACCAGCATGTCCTGACGGTTTACCAGATACCAACCATCGCAATCTTCGCCCCAGAAATAATGCTCTGCATTTTCCTTTGAAATCATCATCCGTCTCCTGTTTACATGCGCCCATTTATAAAGACCTTAAGAAAGTTATACCGGGAAATGCTGTCGATTCGCAACAGGCTATGATTTGATTATTTACCTAAAGACGTGAACTGCATCGTTCAACATATCTGGTAGTTATCAATGTATTGGGATAGCAGAATTTTATCTGGCCATAATGTCCGCTTTTCGCTCTTTGCGGACGTTAAGGTAGGCAGTGGGCTGAGCTCCCCCGGAGTTAATCAGGACGGGGCTCAGAACAGTAAGCACATTTGCTTAGGACATATCTCAATTGCCCGTTATTTGTTCAGGAACACCTATAATTTAAGATATCTTAAATTATACATCTGTCAGGTATCGCTATGGCCAGTTATACAGTCCGCATTGAGCTAAAGGAGCAGACCGAAAAAGCGCACATTGAGATGATGTTTGCCATGCTTGAGAACGGTTTTTCACGAAGCGTCGTCTGCAGGCGGGGGTTCACGTATGCCCTGCCGACGGACGAGTTCGTCTACGTGGGTTCTGAAAAGATTACGGATTTAATGAGCCGGGTATGCACCCTGCTGAGCAGCTTCAGTGAGGCGCTCGTCGTGCTGATAACCGGTGCCGGAGAGCGGTGCTGGTCAGGCCTGCGCGTGATTAACCTTGAATAGTCCAGCCCTGTTCAGCAGCTCCGGCCGTCGCGCTGCAGAATGATGCCTGACCCGGTGACCGCCTGCATGTGCGTCATACCAGTACGCGGCGGTCCCGGCTGCCGGACCGGACTTATATCAGGCCGGGGCCGCGGAAGGTCCGCCGCCACTCGCTGGGGCTGACGTTAAAGCGGGTCCTGAAGCTCTGCCGGAACGAGACCGGCGACCGGTAGCCCGCCAGCGACGCCACGGTTTCGATGCTGTGATCGGTGGTCTCCAGCAGCTCCTGGCTGCGCTGCAGGCGCTGGGCGCTGAGCCAGTCCCCCACCGTCATGCCAGTGGCCTTGATGAAGTGCCGCGTCAGCGTGCGCCGGCTCATGCCGGAGAACCCCGCAATGGAGTCAAGATCGTGCCGCTTGTCCAGATTGCGGCGCAGGTAGTCGATAAGGTCGTTTATCTGCTCGTCGCGCGTCGTCTCTGGCACCGCATGCTCAATAAACTGCGCCTGCCCGCCCTCCCGGTACGGAGGGATCACCATCCGCCGGGCGACGCGGTTGGCCAGCGCACTTCCGCAGTGTTCGCGCACAATGTTCAGGCAGCAGTCGATGCCCGCCGCCGTCCCGGCCGACGTAACCAGCCGCTCGTCGCTGGTATAGAGCGCGTTGCTGTCAAGGCGCACCTGCGGAAAGCGTGCGGCAAAATCCCGCTCAAACTCCCAGTGCGTGGACGCCCGGCGATTATCAAGCAGTCCGGCGTAGGCAAGCACGTACGCCCCGAGGCACAGCCCCACAACTTCGGCCCCGCGCTGCCAGGCGCTGCGCAGCGCCTCCAGCAGCGCCGCATCAGGGCGCTTTTCGGGATGCTCCCAGAACGGCACAACGATGATGTCCGCTGCATCGAGCCGCTCCAGCCCGTGTTCCACATTCATTGAGATACCGATATCGGACGCCACGACGCCGGGCTGCTCTGCGCAGATATCCACGCTGAACAGACCCGGCTCGGGCATCGCCTTGTCGAAGACCATGGACGGCACGGAAAAGTGAAACGGGCTGAAGCCCGGCGTGGCGATAACAACAACGTGCAGCGTGGACATCATTCTCTACCCTTACTGATGTAAACCGCGATAATTACCTGCTTTTTTCGGCCTGGCAGGCGGCAGGCCGGAGCCTGCCGCCCGGGCGTGCTTTTGCGTCAGAAGTTCAGCGTCTCGCCATCTTCCGGCACCCGCACCCGATCCTGAATGCCGTTTTCCGCGGCAAAGGCGCGCAGCTCGTCCCGGCTCAGCAGGCAGTGGTTGACGGCCTCCATGTGCGACGCCACTACCGTGGCCGACGGCAGCACCTCCAGCGTGCGCAGCGCGTCTTGCTTACCCATGATGATGGCACCTATTCCGTCTACCGTCGCCAGGCCCATGTTCAGCACCACCACGTCAGGCGCGTGTTTTTCCAGGCTCTCTGCGTACGACGGGACCCAGATGGTGTCACCGGCCACGTACAGCGTCTTTTCACCTGCCAGCGAAAACACCAGGCCACACGCGTCGCCCAGGCGTTCGGCAACCTCGGGAATGGCATACGCCTCGTCGCTGCCATGCTGGCCGTCGGTTTTTGCGATGTTGATGCCCGCAATGACGTTGATGTCCGCCAGCACACTGACCGCCGTGAATCCCTGCGAGCGCAGCAGCGTCGCGTCGCTCTCATTCTGCGTGTAAATCACCTGGTCCTTCGGGATCAGCTGCTGCGCCGCCTCGTCCCAGTGATCCTGATGCGTGTGCGTCACGATAATCACGTCCACGTCCAGCAAATCGTCCACGGCCAGCGGCAGCGCGACCATGGGGTTGCGCAGGTGCGAACGCGCGGTACCGGGAAAGCCGGGCCAGGCGTCTTTGTCAGACAGCATCGGATCGATAAGGAAGCGAACGCCGGCATAGTCGAGCTTCAGCGTGGCGTTACGTATTTGAGTGAGTTGCATTCTTTCCTCCGTCAGAGAAACCGCAGCCGTGCGGTCTGTACATTGAGCGGACAGTATAAAAAAGGCGCCGTACCGGGCGTGAGTTGCGCTGAGGTCAATATTCGATGGAATAGGGCCAAAGATAACTCTCCGGCTGATCCTGCGTTTCCCTTCTTATGCTTTCTTTTGTACTGACTGCAGCGTTTACAGCCAGCCGGTGCCGGCAGATGCCGTAAGACCTTGTGCTGTGTTCCACATATCTTTCCGTGCGACGTCAATTTGACCCGAAACCATCACATTTTGACATTTCTGCTTCTCACAGAGCGCACCGCACGCTCTTTATACTTTTGTGACTGTTAACACACGAGGAATGAAGAATGTCTTACGCAACTACTGACGACGGCATCGAAATCTACTTTGACGCAAAAGGCCGCGGCATGCCGGTTGTTTTCGTTGCCGGGTACTTTGGCATCAGTGATATCTGGCAGGCGCAGACGGATGCGCTGTCTGAAACATTCTATACGGTCGCGTATGACAGCCGCGGCTACGGGCGCTCGGCCAAACCGCTGCAGCCTGAGGCTTACAGCATTCCCCGCCACGCTGAGGACTTAAAAGCCGTGATTGATGCCGCCGGCATCAGCGGCCCGGTCGTGCTCGTGTCTCACTCCATCGGCTGCAACATCATTTCCACGTTTGCGGTGAAGTATCCGCAGCAGGTTGCCGGACTGGTATATACCGCCTGCTACGTGGACGGTAAGCAGATGCGTGACGCGGGCATGACGGTCGACATGGTCTGTGAGGCGGTATCAACGCCCTCCGGTGCCGTGGCGTTTTATCAGCCGTTTGGCGTGACCGAAAACGTCGGCGCAGAGGCGGCAAAATGGCCGGCCCACGCGATGCAGGCCAATGCCGCGGCGTTTCTGAATCACGAAATGGCCGATCAGTATGGTGCAATTACCGCGCCAGCACTTATTCTGCAGGGCGAAAATGACGCGCCAAACCCGCTTCCGTTTGCAACGGCGCTGCAGCAGGTGCTGGGCGGCGGCGCGGAGCTGAAAATCCTGAACGGTGTGAACCACTTCCCGCCGCTGGAAGCGCCGGAAACCGTTACGGCGCTCGTGGAAGAGCATGCGAGGAAGTGCTTTGCTGACTAACCCTTTATAACGTAAAGGTTCACCGGACAGGCCACCCGACAAGGTGGCCCTTCTATTTAAAAGTGGTGACGTTCGTCGCTAAGAGCGGCCGGCCTTCTCAGGAAAAATCTGCCTCCGTGGTTCAAGGCCAGCTGTTTTTGCCTCTCCTGCTCTGTTGGCGGAATGCCAGGGTGTCAGTGGCTGATACGGTTTCCGTACTCATCGATAATCTGTTCACCATCTTCTTTCATCAATGCCCCTTTCTGTGGATCAGGCAGAATATCCAGAACGGCTTCAGACGGACGACAGAGCGCTGTACCGAGCGGCGTTACCACCACCGGACGGTTAATGAGAATGGGGTGAGCCAGCATAGCATCCAGCAGTTCGTCATCGCTGAACCGATCCTCTGCCAGACCCAGCTGCTCAAACGGTTCCGTATTTTTGCGCAGCAGTGCGCGCACGCTGATTCCCATATCTGCAATCAGCGTCTGCAGCTCAGCGCGTGTCGGCGGCGTCTCCAGATATAAAACCACTGCTGGCTCCACCCCACTATTGCGGATAAGCGCCAGGGTGTTACGGGACGTGCCGCAGGCCGGGTTGTGGTAAATAGTAATGTCAGTCATCAGTCATACTCCATACAGGCGCTGTATGCACGCAGCCCGGATCACGTTTAAACAGACAGGCGCAGGGCCAGCGCGGCCAGCGTCACAAAAAGCACCGGCAGGGTCATCACGATGCCAACACGAAAGTAATAGCCCCAGCTAACAGTGATATTTTTTTGCGCCAGAACGTGCAGCCACAGCAGGGTTGCCAGGCTGCCAATCGGGGTAATTTTCGGGCCGAGGTCGCAGCCAATGATGTTCGCGTAAATCATCGCCTCTTTTACCGTGCCCTGAGCAGTACTGCCGTCAATAGAGAGCGCCCCGACCAGCACGGTGGGCATGTTGTTCATGACCGATGACAGAAAGGCCGTCAGAAAGCCCGTACCCAGCGTTGCCCCCCAGACGCCGTGCTCTGCAAAGCGGTTCAGAATGGCTGAGAGGTCATCCGTCAGGCCGGCATTACGCAGACCATATACCACCAGATACATGCCCAGCGAGAAGATAACGATTTGCCAGGGTGCACCTTTCAGCACCTTACGGGTATCGATAACGTGTCCTTTGCGTGCGACCAGCCAGAGAATGAAGGCGGCCGCTGCCGCAACCAGACTGACCGGTACGCCAAGCGGCTCCAGCGCAAGAAAACCGGCCAGCAGCAGAATCAGCACCAGCCAGCCGGTTTTGAAGGTCCGCCTGTCACGGATAGCGTCACGGGGCATTTTTAGCTTTGTCAGGTCATAACCTGCCGGAATATCTTTGCGGAAAAACAGGTGCAGTATTACCAGCGTAGCCACTACGGAAGCCATATTCACCGGCACCATAACGGACGCATATTCGCTAAAGCCCAGCGTAAAGAAATCCGCCGTTACGATGTTGACCAGGTTCGATACGATGAGCGGCAGGCTGGACGTGTCCGCGATAAACCCAGCCGCCATCACAAATGCCAGCGTGGCAGCCGGGCTGAAGCCCAGCGCCAGCAGCATGGCGATGACAATCGGCGTGAGGATAAGCGCCGCGCCGTCATTGGCGAACAGCGCCGCCACCGCCGCGCCCAGCAGAACGATATAGGTGAACAGCAGCCGGCCTCTGCCGCCTCCCCAGCGGGAAACGTGCAGTGCCGCCCACTCAAAAAAGCCGGATGCATCCAGCAGCAGGCTGATGATGATAACCGCAATAAACGTGGCCGTGGCGTTCCAGACAATCTGCCAGACCGCCGGAATATCCCCGATATGCACCACGCCCGTCAGCAGCGCCAGCGCAGCCCCGATAACAGCACTCCAGCCAATACTGAGTCCTTTCGGCTGCCAGATAACCAGCACCAGCGTCAGAACAAAAATTGCACCTGCCAGAAACATAGTCCCTCCTTCACTACTGCACCTCACAGAATAAGCACAGCGCAACCAGAAACGTTAAATATGGAAAAGCATATATGTATAGGTAAATTTTTAAATGCAGACAGGTTTGCCATTGGTCGTAGCGTTGTCCCGCTCAGCCTGCCGGCTAAGATGCTGGATGTCATCCTGCTGACACAGATAAGCCTGTTCAATCACGGCTGCAGCCCAGGCGGGCATGTGAGGGGACAGCCGGTAATGGATCCATTTACCGTCACGCCTGTCGATAAGCAGGCCGCTGTCTCTGAGTAGCGCAAGATGCCGGGATACTTTGGGCTGGCTCTCTTTCAGTATCAGCGTCAGCTCGCATACACAGAGCTCACCTTTTTCACGCAGAAGCAGGACAAGCTTTAAACGCGTTTCGTCAGACAGCCCCTTGAAAAGCTGAAGAGGAAAAAGCTGAGGCATGATAACTCCGGGTAGCTGGCGTAAAAAGCCAGTGTGACTTTACGCGCAAATGCCGTCAACACATATGCATAAATTCATATATAAATACCAGGCTGATTCCATGTATGTTTCTGCGGTGACATGCGCAGACAGGGTTAATATACACGCTGGTACCGCTGTTCGCAGCCCTGTTCCGCTTGCTGAAACGTTGACCTCTCACCGTTTTTGTTTATAGTTTAGTGCCTGTCCTGAGAGGGACAGGCTTCGCCGTCAGCGCCCCGCCCCGGGTTTCGCTGGCTTATTGCAGTCCTGAAGGCATCCTTTTGCCGTAAAGGAGAACTCAAAAATCATGCGTCTTACGCCACCCTGAGTCGTCACCCTTTCCTGTCGCACTGAGTAGTTTCAGTCGCGCACTCAAAAACATCCCGTCTGCGGATGTGCTTTTTCGTCCCTGAATTTTTTGCCCTCACGGGCTGACTGTATCTAAAATCTGAGAAATTACTATGCTGCTGTCCTCGACGCGTAAGGACTGGCTGGGCAACGTCCGTGGTGACGTGCTCGCCGGTATTGTCGTCGCGCTCGCGCTCATTCCTGAAGCGATCGCGTTTTCCATCATTGCCGGGGTTGACCCGCAGGTCGGCCTCTACTCGGCCTTCTGTATTCCCGTGGTTATGGCCATCTTTGGCGGACGTCCCGCCATGATTTCATCGGCTACCGGCGCCATGGCGCTGCTGATGATAACGCTGGTGAAAGATCACGGCCTGCAGTATCTGCTGGCGGCATCAGTGCTAACCGGCCTGCTGCAGCTGGCTGCCGGCTACCTGAGGCTTGGCAGTCTGATGCGCTACGTGTCGCGCTCGGTCGTGACGGGCTTCGTCAATGCGCTGGCTATTCTGATATTCATGGCGCAGCTGCCGGAGCTGACCAACGTGACCTGGCACGTTTATGCGCTTACCGCCGCCGGCCTGGCCATCATCTATCTTTTTCCATACATCAATAAAACCATTCCCTCCCCGCTGGTCTGCATCGTGGTGCTGACGGCCATCTCCATGTGGCTGCACCTGGATGTGCGTACCGTGGGCGACATGGGCAAACTGCCCGACAGCCTGCCGGTGTTCCTCATTCCGGACATTCCGCTGAACCTGGATACGCTGCTGATTATCCTGCCTTACTCTGCCGGTCTCGCCGTGGTGGGACTGCTGGAGTCAATGATGACCGCCACTATCGTAGATGACATGACCGATACCCCGAGCGATAAAAACCGCGAGTGCAAGGCGCAGGGCATCGCCAACGTCTGCACGGCGTTTATCGGCGGCATGGCGGGCTGCGCCATGATTGGTCAGTCGGTGATTAACGTAAAATCCGGCGGGCGCGGGCGCCTCTCCACTCTGACGGCCGGGCTGGTGCTGCTCTGTCTGATTATTTTCCTCCGCGATCAGGTGTCGCAGATCCCGATGGCGGCGCTGGTCGCGGTGATGATCATGGTCTCCATCGGCACCTTCTCCTGGCGATCCATCACCGACCTGCGCCGCCATCCGCTCTCGACCAGCGTGGTCATGCTGGCAACCGTGGTCGTGGTGGTGGCCACCGACAACCTGGCCTTTGGCGTGCTGACCGGAGTGCTGATTGCTTCGCTGAACTTTGCCACTAAGGTAGCGCGCTTTATGACGGTCAGATCGTCACGGGAGGGTGAGACACGGATCTATACCGTGACCGGCCAGGTCTTTTTTGCCTCCGCCGATCGCTTTATGAGCCAGTTTGACTTCAGGGAAGCGGCAGAGCGCGTGGTCATTGACGTCACGCACGCCCACTTCTGGGACATCACCGCCGTTAGCGCACTGGACAGGGCGGTAATTAAGTTCCGCCGCGAAGGCGCTGAGGTAGAAATACCGGGCATGAACGACGCCACCCGTACCCTCGTTGACCGCTTCGGCGTGCATGACAAGCCGGAAGAAGCGGAAAAACTAATGGGCGGTCACTAACTGACAGGAGTTACAGCTATGAACAATACCGTTGTGGCCTGCGTGGATGGTTCGCCGTTAACCGGGCCGGTCTGTAACTACGCGGCGTGGGCCGCCGCCGGCCTTTCCGCGCCGCTGGCAAAGGTGCGCTCGGCTGTTGAGGCGGGTACCGTGCTTGCCAGTGGTGCCTCTCCGGTCATCATGGGCATTCTGATTGATAACCATATTGCCCTTCGGGTGCAGGCGCTGTTATGCCTCGTCTTTATACTCGCGGCCAGTCTGGTGGCAACCCGTGTCAGAGCTGGCGTACCGGAAAATGAAACTGATATTTCTGGCTAATCGGAACACGATACGTGAGGCAGGAAACACTGTCCGCTTTGTGCCAGAAGCGGACGTTCAATACTTCTTCTTTCAGGTGTTATTTAACACGAGTCTTTACTATTGCACCGCCATCGCCAGTCGAACCCCAACTGCACCAAAGGCCAGTGCTACGCCCAAACGAATGCCGATCATCACTCTGTGATTTCCTAATACATAATGACTAACAGACGAAGCAAAAGCGCCATACAGAGCAAATACAGCAAAAGTCATGGCCGCAAAAATAGCTGAGAGAATCAACATGCTCTGTGTGGGATGTGCATCCCCGGTAGCGATAAACTGCGGAAGGAATGCTAAGAAAAATAGCGAAAGTTTGGGATTGAGAATATTGGCAACTACCGCCTGGATTATCAGGGCTCTATGAGATAAATCCGGCCTGGAAGACTCTGCAGATAAAAGTGTCTTATCCCGTAGCGTTTGCCACGCCATAAAGAGCAGGTAAGCCACGCCGGTATACTTCACAATGGAAAATAGTATCGGACTGGCATGTAGCAGGGTAGCAAGGCCTGTAATTGCAGCCAGCATATGAGGCAACACACCGAGAGTGCATCCGGCAGCAGCCACTATTGCGCTACGCTTTCCCTGCCTGAGGCCGGCAGAAAGCGTAATGATGGCACCAGTACCGGGTGATATAACAATCAGCAGAGATGTCATTAGAAAATCATTATAAAGCATCAAAATTTTACCTCTCATCGGCAGCTGAACTAATTGCTGCAGTATTTGATTAAGAGGCTTTTTCTGTCTTGAATAAAATTGCAACGCAGAGGCGGCTAAATTTTCGGATTTTGTTGCGCGTAGAGGCCCGGCGTATAGCCATAACTGCGAACAAACAGACGGGTCATGTGGCTTTGATCCGCAAACCCGCCCGCAATGGCGGCATCAACAAGGTTCATGCCGCCCCTGATTAGCTTTCGAACCAGTGACAGGCGTCGCTGCAAAAGATAGGCATGCGGGGTCATTCCACAGTAACGCGCAAAAGCGCGTAAAAACGTAAACTGCCCGAGTCCGGCAATTGACGCCAGCTCAGTAAGAGATATGGCACTCCCCGGCGCGTCATCCATTTTTTCCTTCGCGTACAGCACGCCTTTTATGGGCATTTTCATCTGAGACCGGGGCATTTGGGCCAATGCGTTAGTCAGAATTAACAATGCTTCATCCGCAGCCAGCTTTTTTATATCGCCATTACCACTGATAATTGCCTGATATAATTGATTAAAAATTTTTGCTATGCCGGCATTCGTTGATACAGGCAGCGCAAATTCGCCGCTGGCAAATTTACCTTCGGAAATATCGATAAAGCATCGATTAATTAGCTCAGTGTCAAAATAAAGCATCCGCCAGGCTCGCGAGCCATCGAGAGGCGCCCCATCATGAACTTCTCCCGGGTTAACAGTGATGACATCTCCCGCATTCGACTCGACATATCCGCGCCCACTCAAGGATTTTTGCCCGCCGCTGTCCATCAAACCAATACCGAACTGGTCGTGAGTATGCCGCCCGAATGAGATATCGCTGTTAGCGTTTATAGCCTCAACACCCGCTACAGTTATGGGTAGAAGCTCAATGGAATGTTGACGCATGATGTCAGCCTTTCTCCTGTCGTAATTGGTCGTGTTGATCGAGTTCATAATCGATGAACGCACCGATCATAGCCCGGTAGACCTTTTCGATAATTACTGTGGGAAGTCCTGCTTCAGTCGCCTGTTTACTTACCTTATCTATGACCTGCTGAACGCGGTCTGGAGCACGCACGGCTGAATGGTCACTTTTGAAAGCAGCTGCAGCTTTAACACAATGACTGCGTTGCGCAATCATTTTAACCAATTCGCTGTCAATCTGATCAATACGACTCCTGACTTCCTCAATTGACGAAAAACTCATTTTAAACCACCTGACTAGTACATGGGTACCACAGATTACATAACTATTCGGTTTAAAACAGGTTTAAATTTGTAAAGTCTGACTGAAAGACAATAAATCAAAGACTTCAATCGAGAATAAGCGGTTATGGAGAGTGCGATAAAAAGGATAGGGGCGAATGTCCGCTTTTCGCTCTTTGCGGACGTTAAGGTAGGCAGCGGGCTGAGCTCCCCCGGAGTTAATCAGGACGGGGCTCAGAACAGTAAGCGCATTTGCTTAAGACATATCTCAATTGCCCGTTATTTGTTCAGGAGCACCTATAATTTAAGTTATCTTAAATTATACATCTGTCAGGTATCGCTATGGCCAGTTATACAGTCCGGATTGAGCTAAAGGAGCAGACCGAAAAAGCGCACATTGAGCTGATGTTTGCCATGCTTGAGAACGGTTTTTCACGAAGCGTCGTCTGCAGGCGGGGATTCACGTATGCCCTGCCGACGGACGAGTTCGTCTACGTGGGTTCTGAAAAGATTACGGATTTAATGAGCCGGGTATGCACCCTGCTGAGCAGCTTCAGTGAGGCGC